>JBIIVW010000154.1:0-8027 GCA_044339205.1 Rhodoferax sp.
TCAGCGCCTGGTGTGAGCCGGGTCAACAATGAACTTATTGTGGAGGCCTGACACCGCCATGACCTACGCAATCAAAGACTTTGCGACCTCCGTGGTCGCCGTGGTGGAGCCGGAGACGCCCGCTTTAATGGTGGCTAAGCTCATGCGCCAGCACCACATTGGCGCGCTCGTGGTGGTGGATGCGACCGAGAAAACCCGTGCAGTGGGCATCGTCACCGACCGCGACCTGGTGCTGGAACTGATGGCCGAGGGACTGGACCCAGCCGTGTTCACAGCCGGAGACATCATGTCGGTGGACCTCGTCACCGCGACGCCGGAGATGGATGCCATGGACGCCGTGCAACTCATGAAGACCCACCGCCTGCGCCGTCTGGTGATTGTTGACGAACGCGAGCGACTGGTGGGCATTGCCACGATGGAAGACGTGCTGGAACTTCTGGCGCGGGAGTTGGCCGGCCTGGCAGCCGGCCTGGCTGGAGCCAGGGACCGGGAAACCCTAGAGCGACCTTGAGGCAACCCATGAACAGACCCCTCATCATCCACAAGACCGCCGCCGACCTGCGCCTGCCACCGCACTGGAATGACTACGAGGGCGCACGCCGCCCCGATGTGTGGGAGGTCGCGCGCAGCGCCCTGCAAGGTTTGCCCGATGGCGGCCTGAACATGGGGTTTGAAGCCGTGGACCGGCACGCCAACGGACCGCTGCGCGACCATATTGCCCTGCGGTTTGTGGCCCGAAACACTCCTCCGATGGATGTGAGCTTTGCCGAGCTGGCACGCCAGACCAACCGCTTTGCCAACCTGCTCCAAAGCCTGGGTATCGGCAAGGGTGACTCTGTGTTTGTGCTGAGCGGGCGCCGGTTGGAGTTGTATGTGGCAGTGCTGGGCGCACTCAAAAACGGCTCGGTGGTCACCCCCTTGTTTTCAGCCTTTGGTCCGGAGCCAATTGCCACCCGCGTGCGCTTGGGGGCCGGTCAGGTATTGCTCACAACCGACGCACTGTACCGGCGCAAGGTGGCCCAGGCGCGTGTGCAGATGCCGAGTCTGCGCCATGTGCTGCTGGTCAGCGAAGAAGGCGAGCTGACCCAAGAGCCCGACACGCTGGACCTGGCCACGCTGATGGCCGCCAGCAGCGACCACTTCACCACCGTGGCCACCCGCCCGGATGACCCCGCCCTGCTGCATTTCACCAGCGGTACCACGGGCACACCCAAAGGCGCGCAGCACGTGCATGGCGCCGTGGTGACCCACTACGCCACAGGCCGCTATGCCCTGGACCTGCACCCCCAAGACCGTTACTGGTGCACCGCCGACCCCGGCTGGGTGACTGGCACCTCCTACGGCATCATTGCGCCGCTGTTGCAGGGCGTGACCTCCCTGATTGACCGGGAAGAATTTGACGCCGAGCGTTGGTACACCTTGCTGGAGCAGGAGCGCATCAGCGTCTGGTACACCGCGCCCACGGCCATTCGCATGCTGATGAAAGCGGGCCTTGAGCTGGCCCGGCGCCACAGCTACCCGGAGCTGCGCTTTGTGGCGAGCGTAGGCGAGCCGCTGAACCCCGAAGCCGTGTGGTGGGGCAAGGACGCATTGGGCTTGCCGATTCATGACAACTGGTGGCAAACCGAGACCGGCGGCATCATGATTGCCAACACTCCGGCCTTTGACATCAAACCCGGCTCCATGGGTCGTCCGCTGCCCGGCGTGGAGGCCTGCATCGTCGAGCACCTGGAAGCACCGGGCGAACCCCCCCGGGTGCGCGTGATCGACGAACCTGATGTGGAGGGCGAGCTGGCGCTCAAGGCCGGCTGGCCCTCGATGTTTCGCGGCTACCTCAACAACGAGACACGCTACCACAGCAGCTTTTGCAACGGCCTGTACCTGACCGGCGACCTGGCCCGGCGGGACGCCGATGGCTATTACTGGTTTGTGGGCCGGGCCGATGACGTCATCAAGTCAGCTGGGCACCTGATCGGACCGTTCGAGGTGGAGAGTGTGCTCATGGAGCACCCGGCCGTGGCCGAGGCTGGCGTGATCGGCAAGCCGGACGCCATGGTGGGCGAGATCGTGAAGGCTTTTGTATCCCTCAAAAACGGCTACCAGCCGAGCGAGACACTGCGCATGGATATTTCAGCCCACACCCGCAAGCGTCTGGGGGCGGCCGTGGCACCCAAGGAAATTGCATTTTTGCCCGTGTTGCCGCGCACCCGCAGCGGCAAGATCATGCGCCGGCTACTGAAGGCGCGCGAGCTCGGCCTGCCCGAAGGTGACACATCTACCCTAGAGGCTGGCGCATGAGCAAGATGCACGTTCCCGCCCCGCCCCACGGTCCGGTGCCTTGGGATAAAACCCTGGCGCAGGCGGTACTGCTGGACATGCTGCGCATCAGGCGCATGGAAGAAAAAGCCGCTGAGTTGTATGGCGAGCAAAAGATACGGGGGTTCTTGCATCTCTACATTGGCGAGGAAGCCGTGGCCACCGGTGCCCTGCGGGCACTAACCCCGGACGACAACGTGGTGGGCACTTACCGGGAACATGGCCATGCGTTGTTGCGTGGTGTGCCCATGAACGCCATCATGGCTGAGATGTTTGGCAAGCAGGACGGCTGCTCAGGCGGGCGCGGGGGCTCCATGCACCTGTTTGACCGCGCCCGCCGCTTCTTTGGCGGCCAGGCCATTGTGGGCGGCGCGCTGCCGCTCGCCACCGGGCTGGCGCTGGCCGACAAGATGAGCGGGCGGGCGGGCCTGAGCGCCTGCTTCTTTGGGGAAGGAGCCATGGCCGAGGGCGCTTTTCATGAGGCCATGAACCTGGCGGTGCTTTGGCAACTGCCCGTGCTGTTTTGTTGCGAAAACAACTTCTACGCCATGGGCACAGCCTTGGAACGCTCAGAGGCCCAAACCGACTTGTGTGTCAAAGCCGGCGCCTACGGCCTGCCCACTGTGCGAGTGGATGGCATGGATGTGGTGGCGGTATTGCAGGCGGTGCAAGGTGCCGCCGACACCGTGCGCCAGGGCGGCGGCCCGGTGTTTGTGGAGTTGCGCACCTACCGCTTTCGCGCCCACTCCATGTTTGATCCCGACCTGTACCGCTCCCGCCAGGAGATTGACGCCTGGAAGACGCGCGGCCCGATCCACACCTACACCGCCCGCCTCAAGGCCCAAAGCCTGCTCACCGAAGATGAGTTCCTGGCCCTGGATGGCGCCGCGCAGCAGGAGGTCGAGGCTGCCGTGGCGTTTGCCGAAGCCTCGCCCTGGGAGCCCGTGGAGGACCTGCTGCACCACGTTCATACCCCGGTGGAGGCCATCTGATGGGCCGGCGCATCAGCTACCGCGACGCGCTGCGCGAAGGGTTGACTGAGGCCCTGCAAGCCGACCCACGCGTTTTTTTGATGGGCGAGGACGTCGGTTTTTATGGCGGCACCTATGCCGTGTCCAAGGGGCTTCTGAAGGAATTTGGACCCGAACGCATTCGGGACACCCCGCTGTCCGAGTTGGCATTTGTGGGCGCGGGCGTGGGCGCCGCACTGGGGGGCATGCGCCCGATTGTGGAAATCATGACGGTCAACTTCAGCCTGCTTGCGCTGGACCCCATCGTCAACACCGCCGCCATGCTGCGCCACATGTCGGGCGGGCAATTCTCGGTACCCCTGGTGATCCGCATGGCCACTGGCGCCGGGCGGCAGGTGGCGGCCCAGCACTCCAACAGTTTTGAGAACTGGTATGCCCATGTGCCCGGCCTGCGCGTGCTGGCCCCTGCCACCGTCACCGATGCCCGCAACATGCTGGCCCTGGCGCTGGCCGACCCCGACCCGGTGCTGATCTTCGAGCACGCGCAACTCTACAACAGTGAGGGCGAACTGAGCGACACCGACGTGGTGGATCTGTGCAGCGCCCAAGTGCGCCGCGCCGGCACCGAGGTGAGCCTGATCACCTATGGCGGCTGCCTGCCCAAAGCATTGGAGGCGGCTGAGACTCTGGCAGGCCAGGGCACGTCAGTCGAGGTGATTGACCTGCGGGTGTTGCGCCCGCTGGATGACGCCACCATCATGGCGTCGGTACGCAAGTGCCGCCGGGCCGTGGTGGTGAGTGAGGGCTGGCGCTCCGGCAGCCTGGCGGCTGAGGTGATGGCGCGCATCAGCGAGCAGGCGTTTTTTGACCTGGACGCCCCGCTGGCGCGGGTGTGCAGCGAGGAGGTGCCCATCCCCTACCCCCGCCATCTGGAAGAAGCGGCCCTGCCCCAAGCCCACAAGATTGTGGCTGCCGTGCAAGCCTTGCTCGGGCGCACGCCGTGATCGACTTCAAGTTGCCCTCGCTGGGCGCCGACATGGACTCGGGCACGCTGCTGACCTGGCAGGTCAAGCCCGGTGACACTGTCAAGCGCGGCCAGGTGGTGGCGGTGGTCGATACCTCCAAAGCTGCGGTGGACGTGGAAATCTGGTTTGATGGCGTGCTGCACGCCTTGCTGGTGCAACCCGGCGAAAAGGTGCCGGTGGGCACGGTGCTGGCCCAGGTGCTGGCGCCCGGGGAACAGGCCCTGGTGCCAAAGGATGCCACGGCAACAAAACCTTCCCAAGCTCCTACTACAGCCCAGGCACCGGCTCCTGTATCGCCAACACCCCACGCCGGGCCGCCCCAAAAACCCCCAGTGGCAAGCACGACAGCTCGCCATCTTGTCTCGCCTGCCGCACGCCAACGCGCCAACGTGCTGGGAGTGGACCCCGACAGCGTGCGGGGCAGCGGCATTCACGGCGCAGTCACGTTGGCCGACATTGAGGCCGCTGCCCAGCGCCAAACTCAAGTGACAGCGGCCGTGACCCCAGCAGTCCCGACAACCGCACCCGCCCCAACGACAGCAACAGCCGGGTCACCCACAGCCACCGACCGCCAAAGGGAAATGCGCAAAGCCATCGCCGCCGCGATGAGCCGCTCCAAACGCGAGATTCCGCACTATTACCTGTCCGAGACCATCCCGATGACCCGGGCGCTGGGCTGGCTGCAAGAGCACAACGCCGGGCTGCCAATCACCGAGCGCATCCTGTCGGCGGCCCTCTTGCTCAAGGCCGTAGCACGGGCCCTCCAGCGCACGCCCGAACTCAACGGGTTTTACGTGGCAGAACACTTCACGCCCAGCGCCCCAGTGCATGCGGGCGTGGCCATCTCCTTGCGCGGCGGCGGCCTGGTGGCCCCGGCCCTGCACGATGTCGACACCAAACCACTCGCCCAACTCATGCGCGAACTGGCCGATCTGGTCAAACGGGCCCGCGCCGGGTCGCTGCGCAGCTCGGAGATGAGCGACCCCACGATCACCGTGACCAACCTGGGCGAGCAAAGCGTGCAGTCGGTGCTGGGCGTGATCTACCCGCCGCAAGTGGCGCTGGTGGGTTTGGGACAGATCGCTGTGCGGCCATGGGTCGAGGCAGGCCAGTTGGTTGCAGCGCCCTTGCTGTGCGCCACTCTGGCCGCCGACCACCGCGCCTCGGACGGCCACCGGGGCGCGCTGTTTCTGGCGGAACTGCGCGAGGTGCTGCAGCAACCCCACACGCTGGACGACCCCGCCACGCCGGCCCCAACCCTATTGAGAGCCTCCACATGACCCCGGACCGACAAAAACTCACCGACACCGTACTCACCCTGCTGTGCGCCATTGCACCCGAGATTGAGCCCGCCACACTCGTCCCCCATCGGCCCCTGCGCCAACAGGTGGACCTGGATTCCATGGATTGGCTTAATTTTTTGGTAAGCCTGGATGAGCATCTGGGCGTGACTATTCCGGAAGCTGACTACGCCGGCCTGGTGTGCCTGGATGATGTGCTGAACTATCTGCAGAGCCGCCTGACTGAGCAACAAACTGGGCATAAATAGTCATTATTAATAGCTACAAAGGCAATAAGAACGCCGGCTAGAGGTCAATTTCATCAAATAAATGATGCAAATCTGCTTTTCAGGCTCTTTTTCGGCTTTAGCAGCCTGTTCTGACACTCCAGAATCAGAGCCAACAAGGGGATTTCATGGCTTTACAGTACCAGCTCAAACAGGGCAACTACCATTTGTATGATCTGAGCACCCCGGCCAGCAAGGTCACAGGGGAGCGCAGTCTGAGGCTCAAGACCGATACCGTGGCCATCGCCTTTGACGCCAGCACCGGGATGCTGCACGAGCATGGCAGCCCCACCCGCATTCACTCCTGGGCCACCACGGCACGCCGGCGTCTGCGCGCGGCCGGTTCACTGGAGAGCGCGAATGACATCGTGGTGGTGTCCGGGCCTTTGCCGGTGGATGAAATCAACAAATGCCTGCAGATCAGCGGCTACTGCCGCAGTCTGTTTCGCCGCCTGGGTACCTTGCCTCACGGCAAATTGATCGCCCCGAGGCAACCGGCCTGGCAATAGACACAGGTCAACGGGTTCAATAGTGCGGTGGCAGATCTTCCAGTGAATGGCGAGCGCCACCCGAACTGTTGTCGGCGCTGAGCTGGCGCAGGTGACCCAGCTCACGGACCAGCTGGTCAATTTGCTGCTGCTGGCGCACGATGACGAGGTTGAGCTGATCCAGCAGGTCTTCGGAGAAGCTGGCCTTGATTTCAAGCTCGGTGAGGCGGTGGTCAATAGTGTCGGGGGGGATGGCATGTGTCATTCCCCTATTTGAACTGAACACGGCATCACGCGACAGTCACGACATGGTCACGACCATGAATAACAATAAGGGTTTTCCATTAGGGTGCGCAATTCATGTCGTTCAACGAAATTTTCAGTCGCTTTGGCAGCCCCAGCTCCTTTTCGCGCCGCATCACGGGCACCATGCTCTTAGTTCTCTTTGTGGCCATGCTGGGCTCAGCTATCGGATATTGGTCGCTATCGCGTGTCTCAGTCGAAACCGGTCGAATGGTCGATCGTGACATGGCGACCGAGCGCGTGGCCTCAGAACTAAGTCGTCATATTTCAGTCAATATTGCGAGGGCCAAGGCGCTGGCACTTAGCTCGGAACCCGAAGTGGGCGACATGTTGATTCCGGAAATTGAACAAACGGCCGGCGAGATCGACGCCCTTTTAAAGCAGCTAAAAAGCATGCTGACTGGTTCCGCCGACAAGGAGATTTTGACCCGTATGCTCGACGGTAATATCAAATTTCTTGGCGCCTTTCAGGCGCTCACTGCAGCCCGGGAGGGTGGGGTGACATCCAGGATCGAGCAAGTTATCACGCAACTATTTACACCGGCAGCGCAGGCGTTACAAGCAGCCATAGCCCAATTGGACACAACGCAACGCACCAAAATTGACAATTCCGTCTTGGGCATCAGCGATCTGAGCCAGCGAGCCAAATGGAGCCTGGTGCTGTTCAGTGCCTGCGCATTGCTTATAGGCGGTCTGTTGTCCGTGTGGCTGGTACGCAGCATCACCCGCCCCGTTCAGCGCGCTGTAGCAACTGCAAATCAGGTCGCGGCTTTGGACCTGACGGCCGCCATTGAGGGTCACGACCGAGACGAAGCCGGGCGCTTGCTGCTGGCACTCGGAAGAATGCAGTCTGCTCTGAACGCCATGGTGACCGAGGTTCAGAGTGCCAGCCAGAGTGTTGCGGCGGGTGCCACACAGATTGCCGCGAGCAACTCCGACTTCTCCAACCGAACCGAAATGAGCGCCTCCTTTTTGCAAATGACGGCCGCCTCGGTAGAGGAAATCACTGCAAGCATGCGCGCCTCGCTGGAGGCTGCTGCTGAGGGTGAATCCTTGGCGCAATCAACTGCTGTGCTGGCGGCTGATGGCAGCGCGGTCATGCATGAAGTCATGCAGACCATGGACGACATCAATAGCTCGTCACGTCAAATCATGGACATCACGGGCGTCATCGACAGCATTGCTTTTCAAACCAACATCCTCGCCCTCAATGCAGCCGTGGAAGCCGCGCGGGCCGGTGATCAAGGGCGAGGATTTGCTGTGGTCGCAGCTGAAGTGCGCATTCTCGCCAGCCGGTCAGCCGTAGCCGCCAAAGAAATCAAACAACTCATAGGTTCGTCAGCCGACAAAGTCAAAC
>JBIIVW010000155.1:0-8015 GCA_044339205.1 Rhodoferax sp.
ATGCTTGGATTCCTCAAAAATGAAAAATAGAACGATCGTTCTTTTTGGATTGTAAAAGCAAGGGGCGCTGCAACAAACCAGGTTTGTCACAGCTGGGACAAGAGGCTCAAACCTCCAGCCATTCCTTACGCGTGTAGGTGTCATTGCGCAACTCGGCCGGGGTACCGGTAAACACAATGCTGCCATGGCCCATAACCATGCAGCGGTCTGAAATATCCATGGCGATCGTCAATTTCTGCTCGATTAACAGCACTGAAATTCCTCGCCGCTTGAGCTCCTTGAGGTAATTGGCAACCAACTCCACAATTTTCGGGGCCAAACCTTCTGTGGGCTCGTCAATGATGATGAGATCGGGGTCGCCCATCAGGGTGCGGCACAAGGTCAGCATCTGCTGTTCTCCGCCAGACAACACACCAGCTGCCGTATGCTGACGCTCTTTGAGGCGGGGGAACAGCTGGTACATGTCATCAAGCGACCAGCGGCCGGCCTTGCGGGCGCTTTTTTGCCCGAGGTACAGATTTTGTTCCACTGTGAGGTTGGGGAAAATATCGCGGCTCTCGGGCACATACCCGATACCCAAATGGGCGATCTGGAACGTGCGCCGGCCCAGAATCTCCTGTCCTTTCCAGTTCAGGGAACCCTGGCAATCGACCAGACCCATGATGGCCTTGGCCGTGGTCGAGCGGCCCGATCCATTGCGTCCCAGCAGCGCCACAATCTCCCCGGCCTGAACCTCAAAATGCACACCATGCAGGACGTGGCTTTTGCCGTAGTAGGCGTGAAGGTTTTCAATTTTCAACATGATCAATGCCCCCCTGCCTGTGAGTCCGCTACCGCAGAGCCCAAGTAGGCCTCTTGCACACGCGCATTGGCGCGCACCGCCTCCGGTACATCGTAGGCCAGCAACTCGCCATACACCACGACCGCAATCTTGTCAGCCAGACCAAAGACGACCCCCATGTCGTGCTCAACCGTCAGGAGGGTTTTGCCCACGGTGACATCCTTGATCAGCTTGATGAACCGAGTGGTCTCGGACTTGCTCATGCCAGCGGTGGGTTCATCCAGCAAAATGACACTGGCGCCGCCCGCAATGGTGATGCCGATTTCCAGCGCGCGCTGCTCGGCGTAGGTGAGGTTCATGGCCAGGACATCGCGCTTCTTGTCCAGCTTGACCATCTCCATCAGCTCGTCCGTGCGCTCGTTGGCATCGTCAAGATCAGCCAGGAACTTCAAAAACGTGTATTTGTAGCCCAGGCTCCAGAGCACGCCACAGCGCAGGTTCTCGAACACACTGAGCTTGGGAAAAATATTGGTGATCTGGAAACTTCGGCTCAAGCCCATGCGGTTGATCTCGAACGGCTTTTTTCCGTTGAGGCGCTGCCCGTGAAGCAAAACGTCACCACTGGTAGGTTCAAACCGGCCACTGATGAGGTTGAACAGGGTCGATTTCCCCGCTCCGTTGGGGCCAATGATGCCGACCCGCTCTCCACTGGGAATAGCCAGATTGATCCCCCGAATAATCTCGGTTTTTCCGAAATTTTTACGCAGGTCTTTCAACTCTAGTGCGATGCCTGCTGGCGAACTGGACTCGGGGGTCATGGCGCTTCACTCCGTTTGATTTCTTTTTCAATGCTTTCCTGAATCTGGCTCCACTCCACCGCAAACTGACGGCGGCAAAGTTCAAACAATCCCAGACCGGTCAGCATCACAAAGAATGAGCCGAACCAGCTGTTGAAGCTCTTGGAATCCAGAGCGATTCCCAAAAAGCTCAATTCGGACCCCAGCGTCTCCTTGAGCTGCAAGTGATAAACCATCTCGATCATGCCGGCCGCACCGACCAGGACCACCAACCCCGTGACAGACAGCGCCAGGTAACTGACCCATAGTTTCCGAAGATGGCCATAGGCAGCCACTCGCAGATTCATCATGATCAGCGACGCCACACCCCCTGGGGCATAGATCACCATGAACACAAACACCAGGCCAAGATAGAGAAGCCAGGCTTTGGTGAATTCACTGAACAACACAAAGGCCAGCACCATCAAAATGGCGCCGATGATCGGCCCAAAGAAGAAGGTAGCTCCACCGAGGAAAGTGAACAGCAGATAGCCGCCCGAGCGGGCTGCACCCACCACCTCAGCCGTCACGATCTCAAAGTTCAGCGCACCCAAACCGCCAGAAATACCGGCAAAGAAACCGGCAATGATGAAGGCCATGTACCGAATGCGCTGGGTGTTGTAGCCCACAAACTCCACCCGCTCCGGGTTGTCACGCACCGCGTTCAGCATGCGCCCCAAGGGCGTGCGGGTGAATGCAAACATGGCGGCCACCGCTACGAAGGTGTAGATGGCAATCAGGTAATACACCTGAATGGGTGGCCCATAGGTGATGCCCATGAACGACTTGCCAGTAACCCGGTTGCCGGACACACCGCCCTCACCACCGAAAAACTCGGGAACCATGAGCGACATGGCAAACACGAGCTCGCCCAGGCCAAGGGTGATCATGGCAAACGTTGTGCCCGATTTTTTGGTCGTTACCCAACCAAACAAAACTGCAAAACCCATGCCGGCAAGACCGCCAACCAACGGGATGGTAGCCACCGGTATGGGCAGGGAGCCATCGGTAATCCGGTTGAGCGCATGCATGGCCAGAAAAGAGCCCAGCCCGGTATATACGGCATGCCCGAAGCTCAGCATGCCCCCCTGACCCAACAAGATGTTGTAAGACAGGCAGGCAATGATGGCGATTCCCATCTGCGACAGAATGGTGATGGACAGGCTGCTGGTAAACACGAAGGGCACGAACGCCAGCAGCAAAGCAAACAGGCTCCAGACGACCCAGCGGCCCACGTTGATGGGTGTAAATTGTTGTGTATTTTTCATGACTTAGCCCTCCCGGTTACCCAGCAGGCCTTTGGGCCTGAAGATCAGGATCAAGACCAAAAACAAATACGGCAATATGGGCGCCACTTGCGATACCGTCAGCTTGAACAGCGAACTTTCTTGTGCGCTGGCGCTAAGTTGCATGCCCAACTGCGCCGCCAGCGTGCCCAGCGAATAGTCAAACGCCACGGCAAAAGTTTGTATCAAGCCAATCAAGACAGACGCCAGAAAAGCGCCTGAGAGCGACCCCATGCCGCCTACCACCACCACCACAAAAATAACCGAACCCACGCTGGCCGCCATGGCGGGCTCGGTCAGGAAGGTGCTGCCGCCAATCACGCCGGCCAGCCCGGCCAGGCCAGCACCGGCACCAAACACCATCATGAACACCGCCGGCACGTTATGGCCCAAAGACTCCACAGCCTCAGGGTGCGTCAGCGCAGCCTGAATCACCAGGCCGATACGGGTACGAGTGAGCAACAGCCACACCGACACCAACATCACCAGCGCGATGATCATCATGAAACCACGGGTGGCGGGGAAAGGCGAGCACACCAGACGCACAGCCGCATCGGCGGCAGTACACATCTCGGCAGGCGCTGCGCCCCACACCATGCTCAGGCCATCGAGCGAATGGTTGATCAAGGTAAACGCCGGGCCTTGCAAGGACTCGGCCGGGCGGAACGGCACCGCAATGCGGCCCCACACCAGCTGTACCAGTTCCAAAATGACGTAAGACAGCCCGAAGGTGATGAGCAACTCCGGGACATGCCCGAATTTGTGAACCTTGCGAAGAAAGAAACGCTCAAACAAAGCACCCAGGGCCCCTACAAGCAGTGGGGCAACAATCACCGCCGGCCAGAAGCCCACGATGCTGGACACGGTGTAGCCCACATAGGCGCCCAGCATGTAAAAACTGGCATGGGCAAAGTTCAATACACCCATCATGCTGAAGATCAGGGTGAGACCCGAACTCAACAGAAACAGGAGCAAGCCGTAGCTCAGCCCGTTGAGCGTTGAGATGATGAAAAACTCCATTGAACCAATCCTCGCTGTCCGACGTTACAAAAAAAAGCCCGAGACGGTCTACCCGTTCGGGCCTGCTCCAAACCAGGTTAGATGCTTAGCCTGGGCGCTTCATCTGGCAGCTGGTGGGCGTGCTCGACACGTAATTGGGATACTCTTTCAATGGAGCCAGCGTCATGCCTGTTTTCTCCGGGCTGTAGGGGTACTTGGCACTGGCTTGCTGCCAAACCGTCATGTAAAGCGGCTGCTGCAACTGGTGGTCTGCCTTGCGCATTTCGACCTCGCCGTTGAAGCTGGTGACTTTGATGCCTTCCATCGCTGCGGCCACCTTGACGGGATCAGTTGACTTGGCTTTAGCCATGGCGGCACCCAAAACTTCAAAAATTCGGATCGTGGAGCCGGTGTAGAAGTCGTCGTTGTACTTGGTGTTGAACTCTTTCATCCACTTGTCCATCTGCCCACCCATGTTGTAGTGGTTGTAGGCAATCTGGTAGACGCGGCCTGCACCGTTGGTGCCCAAGGCTGAGGGGGTACCCGTAACGCCAGCGTAGTAGGTAAAGAACTTGCCGGTGTAGCCGCCTTCATTGGCCGCTTTGATCAGCAATGACAGGTCCGAGCCCCAATTACCGGTAATAACCGTGTCAGCGCCAGAAGCCTTGATCTTCGCAATGTACGGAGCGAAGTCACGGGTCTGTGCCAGTGGATGCAAATCTTCACCAGCGATCTGGATGTCTGGGCGCTTGCGGGACAACGCTTCCTTGGCAAATTTGGCTACCTGCACGCCGTGAGAGTAGTTTTGTCCAAGGATATAGACCTTCTTGATGTCCTTTTGATCGGCCATGAAGCTGGCCATGGCTTCCATCTTCATGGAAGTGTCTGCGTCAAAACGGAAGTGCCAGTAGCTGCATTTGCTGTTGGTCAGATCAGGATCCACGGCAGAGTCATTCAGGTAGATGACTTCCTTGCCAGGGTTGCGCTCGTTGTGCTTGGTGATCGCGTCGGTGAGAGCCAGCGCCACGGAAGAACCGTTGCCCTGAATGATGTAGCGTGCGCCTTGGTCGATCGCTGCCTTGAGTGCATTCAAGCTCTCGGTGGGGCTTAGCTTATTGTCGATGGCGGTCACTTCGAACTTGACACCGGCCGGGTTGCCCGCACCGCTGAATTTTTCAGCAAAAAACTGGTAACCCTTGATCTGACTGACACCCACCGGTCCGAGCAGGCCGGTCAACGGATCAATACGGACCATTTTCACCACTTCGCCTTTTTGCGCGAATGCACTGCCAACACAAACCAAGGCTGCCGTGGCGGCAGCGAGTTTCATCGCAAATTTCATTTTAAAAATCTCCTGGGTTTCAGACAATCAACAAACGTAAAGGTTAAAGGCAATCGGGGATCGAACTACGAGGGAATTCCCTAGGGTGAATCACCCATGCGACAGCCCGACAAGCGGGCGGTCGCACAGGTGACCATCAGGCGTCAGGCAGGCTGTAGTCGCGGAGCATCTCGCGCAGTTTGGTCTTTTGCATTTTCCCGGTGCCACCCAGGGGAATGGCCTCTACGAACACGACGTCATCCGGAATCTGCCACTTGGCGGTTTTGCCCTCATAGAACGCGATGAGCTCATCGCGCGACACCTCGGAGCCTGGCTTCTTGACCACGGCAATGATGGGGCGCTCGTCCCATTTGGGATGCTTCATGCCAATGCAGGCCGCCATGGCCACAGCGGGGTGTGCCATGGCAATGTTCTCCACATCAATGGAGCTGATCCATTCGCCACCGGACTTGATCACATCTTTGCTGCGGTCGGTGATTTGCATGTAACCGTCCGGATCAATCGTGGCCACGTCGCCTGTAGGGAACCAGCCATTCACCAGCGGTGGTGCGCCCTCACCTTTGTAGTAGGCGCTGATGATCCAGGGGCCCTTGACCAGCAGGTCACCGTAGGCTTTGCCATCCCAAGGCAACTCGTGGCCTTGGTCATCGACGATCTTCATGTCCACCCCGAAGATGCCGCGGCCCTGCTTGAGGCGGACCTTCATTTTGTCCTCGGAGGTCATGGGTAAATGCTTGTTCTTAAGGGTGCAAACCGTCCCCAGCGGCGACATCTCGGTCATGCCCCAGGCATGCAATACCTCGACCCCATACACGTCGTTGAATGCTGTGATCATGGCGGGCGGGCAAGCCGACCCGCCGATGACCGTGCGCTTGAGGGTACTGAAGCGCAGGCCACCTGCCTGCATGTGGCCCAACATCATCTGCCAGACGGTAGGCACGCCGGCAGCAAAGGTCACGCCCTCGGTTTCGATCAGCTCGAAGATCGATTTGCCATCCATGGCAGGCCCCGGGAACACCAGTTTGGCACCCGTCATGGCCGCAGAATAAGGCAAGCCCCAGGCGTTAACGTGGAACATCGGCACCACAGGCAGCACGGTGTCGCGGGCGCTCATGCTCAAGGCATCCGGTAGCGCACCGGCCAAGGCATGCAGCATGGTGGAACGGTGACTGTACAGCGCAGCCTTGGGATTGCCCGTGGTCCCGCTGGTGTAGCACATGCTGGAGGCAGAGTTCTCGTCAAATGACGGCCATTGGTAGGTGCTGGGCTGCGCGCCAATCCAGGCCTCGTAGCTGATCAGGCCGGGGATGCCCGTGTCGGCAGGCAGTTTGTCGGCATCGCACATGGCCACAAAGTGTTTGATGGTGGTGCAGCGACCGTGCACAGCTTTGACAATGGGCAAGAAGCTCATGTCAAAGCACAACACCGAGTCTTCGGCGTGGTTGGCAATCCAGACAATTTGATCCGGGTGAAGGCGTGGGTTCAGAGTGTGCAAAACACGGCCCGAGCCACTCACGCCAAAATAGAGTTCAAGGTGGCGGTAGCCGTTCCAGGCCAGGGTGGCAACCCGGTCGCTAAAGGGCAACTTCATGCCGTCCAGCGCGTTGGCGACCTGTTTTGCACGGGAGCCGATATCTTTGTAGGTGCAGCGGTGTATGTCGCCCTCAACCCTGCGCGAGACAACTTCACCTTCGCCATGGTGACGTTCGGCAAACTCGATCAGTGACGATATGAGTAACTCGTGGCTTTGCATCAAACCGAGCATGAAAGAACTCCTGATAATTATTGACAATGAAATCTTGCAGAACCGCTCAAAGCAACTTGTATCGGACGGTCTTGCATGGGGGGCAAACGCATGGTACTGCTGTTTGTAGCCCGCCACGGCCGCCTGGTTGTTGCGGGGGAAACAATGGAACTGAGGATCTGCAGTCCCTATCATTAGGCAGGTTAAGCGCGAGGCGATTTTGCCGCTGGGTTGGTACTGGCTCAACAGGTGTCGCATGGACGACAAGTCAGCCCATGAACCCGCACGACGGTCATCCTTGAATTCCATGTTCCCCAACAACCACTTGCCGGTTTCTAATTTTCTGGCTGTCTACCCTTGGTTCTCTCATCTGCCGAGTTCCCAGCAAAGCTACCTTTGTGGAAAGATCGAGTCGATCAAAGGCAAGAAGGGGGAAATCATGCTGCATGCCAACGTACCGGTTTGCGGCTGGTACGCGGTTTTTTCAGGTCTCATCAAAATACAGACAGCCCCAGTCAAGGGGCGATCATCTTCTTTTCTGGGCGTGGCCAGTGGCAACTGGTTTGGCGAAGGATCCGCTTTGAAGCGTGAGCCTCGACGCTACGAGGTCATCGCGTTACGCGACACCGAGTTGTTTTGCCTGCCGTTGGCGGATTTCAATCACCTCCGGTCAACCAGCCTTCAGTTCAACCACTTTTTGACTGATCTGCTCAATTTTCGGGTCAGCCAGGCCATGGCGCTCATCGAGGCCAGCCGCTTGCGCACGGCCGAGCAGCGCGTTGCTCTCTCACTGAGCCGCCTGTTTTGGGACCGAACCCGAAGACTGAGCCTGTCCCAGGACGAGTTGGCCAACCTGGTCGGAGTGTCACGGCAAACAACCAACCAAGCGCTGCAATCGCTGGTGCAGCGTGGGCTGGTCACGCTGGATTTCGGGCGGGTGAGCATTGCCGATGAAGAGGCGCTAACCCGTTTCATTTTTTCAGAGCCCGATGACGCCACCCGCCCTGCCCGTTAAGACGCAGCCCAC
>JBIIVW010000156.1:0-7916 GCA_044339205.1 Rhodoferax sp.
CCGGCGGATGTGAAGCACTGAGCCGACTGCGGCTAGCCCCGGGAAAACCATGGGACCCAGCGACACGGAATTGGACTAGGCTCATTACCTTTTGCAACTCCTAAAAGGCGAACCCATGACGACTGCCCGTTTGACGACTCGATTAAGTACAGTGTTCCTGAGCGCTGCGGCGATGGCGGCGCTCGCCGCGTGCGGTGGAAGCGGCACTGACCTGCCCGCCATCGTGGCCGAGCCAACCGAGCAATATGTACCACCCGAGCCGCCTTCGGGCTATACCGCCAAGGCAATTCAGTACGCCAACAAGGACATGGTGTCTGCAGCCAACCCGCTGGCGGTGCAGGCTGGCGTCGATATCCTGGCCAAAGGCGGCAGCGCAATTGACGCTGCCATTGCCGTGCAAATGGTGTTGAACCTGGTGGAGCCCCAGTCATCCGGCATTGGCGGCGGCGCCTTCATGCTGCACTTGGACAAGGGCACATCCAAGATTCTGGCCTATGACGGCCGCGAGATGGCCCCCAAAGCAGCCACAGCCAACATGTTTATTGGCACCGACGGCAAGCCCCTGGGCTTTACGGCGGCGGTAGACGGTGGCCTGGCCGTGGGCACCCCCGGCCTGCTGCGCATGCTGGAGGCCGCGCACAAAGCACATGGCAAGCTGCCCTGGGCGGACCTGTTTGCACCCGCGATTGCGATGGCTGACGCCGGTTTTGCCATCTCGGAGCGCATGAGCGTGTCCATTGCCGGATCGGCTGCGCGCATCAAGGCGCAAGGTGAGCCGGGTGCCAGCTACTTCCTCAAGGCTGACGGTACGGCCAAGGCCACCGGCACACTCCTGAAAAACCCCGAGTTGGCCGCCACCTTCAGGGCCATTGCAGCAGGCGGTGCCAATGCGTTTTACACCGGCGACATCGCGCGCGACATCGTGGCCAAGGTCAGCAGCCACCCCACCAACCCTGGCCGCCTCACATTAGCCGACATGAGCGGCTATGTGCACAAAGTGCGTGAGCCCGTGTGCGGCGTGTACCGCGTAAGCTACCGCATTTGCGGCATGCCCGCGCCCAGCTCCGGTGGCATCTCCGTGCTGCAAACCCTGGGCATTTTGAATAATTTTGACCTCACGGCCATGAAGGCCAACACGGTGGACTCCGTCCATCTGGTGTCAGAAGCCCATCGTCTGGCTTACGCTGACCGGGCCAAGTACATTGCCGATTCGGACTTTGTCAGCGTGCCCGTGGCCGGCATGCTGGACCCCGCCTACCTGACCACCCGTTCCAAGATCATCAGCATGACCAAGAGCATGGGCACGCCGGTGGCTGGCATGCCGGCCGGGGCGAGCACGGCGGGCACGGACACCTCGCTGAATCTGCCATCCACCAGCCACATGTCGATCGTGGACCGCAACGGCAACGCGATTTCCATGACCACCACCATCGAGAACGGCTTTGGCAGCCTGCAGATGGTGCGCGGCTTTCTGCTCAACAACCAGTTGACCGATTTCTCGTTCACCGACAAAGACGCCGATGGCAGCTTGGTGGCCAACCGGGTGCAACCGCTGAAGCGTCCGCGCAGTTCCATGGCGCCCACCTTTGTCATGAACGCCAAAACGGGCGACCTGGAGGCCATCACCGGCTCGCCGGGCGGCAGCGCCATCATCCAGTACACCGCCAAATCCATCATTGGCATGATCGACTGGAACCTCAACGTGCAGCAAGCCATCAACCTGCCCAACTTTGGCGCCCAAACCAACGCGGTCACGTCCATTGAAAAAGGCTCGGTCATTGACACCACCGCCCTGCGCAATGAACTCACGGCACGCGGCCACACCGTGGCACAAAGCACGGCGTTTGCCAGCGGTCTGCATGGCGTGACCTTCAACGGTTTGCGCAGCGACGGAAACGCAGGCTTGCTGGCCCGCAACCCGGGTGCTGGCACGTACGCCGGCGGTGCCGACCCGCGCCGCGAGGGTATTGCCAAGGGCAACCAGTGATCTGAATCGCCGGGGATATGATGCCGGTCCCATGACCGACATCTGCATCACCGACCTTGAAGCCGCCATCAACTACTGGCGCCAAAAAAAGCCGTCGCCCGACGGCTTTTCTCTGCCCGCCGAGACCCGGGCGCTAGCCGAGGTGTATGCGGTGATGGTGATCAACCATGCCGCCGGGGCCAATGAATCGTCTTTTTCGCCCGATGCCCTGGACGCCTGGCTGGTTTGGTACGACACCACCCCGGATACCCCCTGCATCGCCATCTGCTCCACCAGCCAGGGCGACGAGCTGTGCAAAGGATGCGGGCGTACTTTTACCGAAGTGCAGTTGTGGCTGGAGATGAGTCCCACCGAAAAGCGCCAGACCTGGCGCCGTATTTCGCAGGAGGGCACCGCCTGGCGTTTCAACCGCTATGCCGAGCGGGCGGCAGAAAAGCGGAATATCAGGTCCTGAATAGATAGCATCTAAGGCAATAGATCCGCCGGCTAGAGGCCTTAAAAACTTATAAAAAGTTCCCAGGCTTGACTTGTACGTTGTACAGCGACTACGCGCCCGAAGCCCTATTCGTACTGCCTGCCAACCGCCATGAGTTCCGATGTCCCGATGACGGCATTGAGGCCGTCAAAGTCCAGCATTTGTTGTTGCCAGGGCGCCGTGGTCTGGTGCTGGTGCAGGCTGGCGTAGTAGCCCTGCAGCGTGTGGGTGACCGCGCGTACCGTGCCCCCAGGGAAGATGACCAGGCGGAAACCACGCTGGCCGAGTTCTGCGGCACTTTGCACCGGTGTCTTGCCACCTTCCACCATGTTGGCCAGCATCGGAATACGCTGGGCGAAACGAGCGCAGGCCACATCCATCTGCTCCGGGGTGCGCAAAGCTTCGATAAACAGGGCATCCACACCACATTCCAGGTAGCGCTCGGCGCGCTCCAGCGCGGCGTCGAGCCCCTCGACCGCAATGGAGTCGGTGCGCGCCAGAATCAGGGTGTTTGTGTCGGTACGAGCGTCCAGCGCGGCCTTGAGCTTGCCGACCATCTCCTGCACCGGCACCACCGACTTCCCGTCAAGATGGCCGCAGCGCTTGGGAAAGGTCTGGTCCTCGATCTGGATCATGGCCGCCCCCGCCCGCTCAAAACCCCTGACGGTGCGCATCACATTGAGGGCATTGCCAAATCCTGTGTCAGCATCAACGATCACCGGCAGACTGACCCGCTCCGCGATGCGGGCAAGTGTGTCGACCACCTCGGTGTAAGTGGTAAGCCCCACATCGGAGCGACCCAGGCGGGTGTAGGCAATGGAGGCACCTGACAAGTACAAGGCCTCAAAACCCGACTGCTCAGCCACCAGAGCACTGAGCGCATCAAAGACACCGGGGGCCAACACTGCGCTGTTTTGGGTGAGCCGCTGTTTCAATGACAAAGTGGGGATCATGGCGGGGTCTTCAGTAAATTAATGGCACTGCGTGCAGCGATATAGCCGCCCGCCATGGCGCTGAGCAGGCCATTGCCAGACAGGTAGCCCCAGACCGCGTTGCCCGACACGCCACGGGCCGCACCACCTGCGGCCAGCAAGTTGCCAAAGAGCCGGCCATCGTCGTGCAGCACGTGGCAGTGGGCATCAATATCGAGCCCGCCCTGGGTATGAAAAAGCGCGCCGGTCACCTTGACGGCATAAAAAGGCTTGTGCAGTGCCCGCTTGAAGACGCGACCGTCAGGCGCCTGATGATCAGGGGCAAGTCCCGCCAGCGTGGACTGCAAGGCGGCGGCATCGCAACCGATCAACGCCGCCAACGCTGCCTCATCGTCACAGCGCTTGAGTGCACCAGCGGCCTCGGCGGCGCAAAAATCAGGAAAACCGCGCGCAAAGGTCAGCAAAGTTTCATCAAACACATTCCAGGCCACACTGCCGGGCTGCGCCAGCACCTGCACAGCGGCCTCGGAATAGCCCAGGGTCTCATTGTGAAAGCGCTGCCCCAGCGCATTGATTTGCACCGCGCCTTCCATCATGAGGGCCCAGGACACCAGCGCGCCCTGCGGCACAGCCCAGGACCCATGGCCCTGGTAGCCGCCCAGGTCCGCCAAGCGCGCGCCCAAGGCACGTCCCCAGGCGATGGCACTCCCATCGTTACCGGTGTGGCCCGCAAAGGTGGCGTCCTTCATCTCGGGCAGCAGTTGCTGCACCATGGCGGCATGGCCGCCAAAGCCATTGCAGGCCAGGATCAATGCATCACAGCCCACGGTCTCCAACGCACCATCGGGCCGCTCGTAACCAACGCCGATCACCTCGTCGCGGGCATTGAGCCAGAGCTCCCTGACCAGGGCGTGGGTCACGATGGGCAGGTCGGCTGCCGCAGCGGCCTGCTGCAAGCGGGCCATCAGCCCGGCGCCGGTTTTTTCAGGCACGGCGTGCATGCGGTGCCGGCTGTGGCCGGGGTAGAGAAAGTCGTCCAGCAGCACAAAGTCCAGCCCATGGTTAGCCTGCAGCGCATCCAGCACCGGGCCAATCGCCTCGGCATAAGCGTCAACCAGGTGCGGTGCCGCCGTGCCATGCGCCTTGGCCTGAATGTCGGCCGCAAAACGCTGCGGGCTGTCGTCGATGCCATGCGCCCTTTGCACCCGCGTGCAGGGTGCGGGTACAAATCCCGAGGAAAGCGCGGTCGACCCGCTGGGCAGCGCGTCACGCTCCAGCACTGCGCAGTCCACACCCGCGTCATGCAGCATGAGCGCGGCGGTCAAGCCGCAAGCCCCGCCACCCACAATCGCCACCGACACATGAACCGGCGCCTCCATGCGCTCGGCACGTCGAATCACGGGCAAGCTCATGACAGGGACTGGGTGAATTCGTCGCAACGCATCACGTGCGCCACGGTGCCCATGTCCGCCAGGGAAGTGGCATGCACCTCCGGCTTGAACGCCGCACAGCCATCGCTCAGCACAATGGTGTGGTACTCCCGCATGTGGGCATCGCGCACGGTGCTGGCCACACCGCCGTTGGTCACGATGCCGCAGACGGCCACCGTGCGGATGCCCGCATGGCGCAGCACCCAGTCAAGCTGGGTGTTGAAGAACGCCGAGTAGGCCACCTTACTGACAGACACATCGATCAAGGGCGCCAGTTCAGCCACATTCGCCTGACCCCGGCTGCCGGGTGCAAAGTCGCCGCGCCGCAAAAACGGGCGCAGGGCCAGCAGATGCGGTGAGATCATGGGCTCGCCCTGCGCATCGGGCCACAGGGTAAACTGGCTCGCCACCACCAGACCGCCACCGGCCTTGACGGCACGCGCTACCTCCGCTACGCGCGCCGGCAGCGCACGGGCTGCCTCGCTGGCAGCACCGCCTCGTGCATAAGCCCCGTCAGGCGCCAAAAAATCGTTTTGCAGATCCACAATGATCAGCGCAACTTTGGTTGAGGCCGCGCTCATGAGGGTTTGACCAGCAGGTTGCCCAGGCTGTCAACCTTGGCGTGAAAGCCCGGCTCCAGCCAGACGGTGGTGTCAGGCTGCTCCAGAATGGCCGGGCCATCAATGCGCGCACCCACCGGCAAATCCAGACGGGCATAGCGCACGGCGGCCCACCAGCGGCCGGCATGAAACACCTGCTGCGCACCCACGGGCTGGGTCGAGCCCTCGCCGGTTGGGGCCAGCACGGCCAGATCAAACTTGGGCCGCACCCCGATGCGGGCATAACGCAAGTTCATGACGCGAACCGGGATGCCGGCGAGCACGCGGCCAAAGGCGGCCAGATAGGCGGCTTCAAAGGCGGCCCGAATCACGTCCGCGCTGATGTCACTGGCCCGGGTCACGGGCAGAGGCACCTGCACCGTGTGGGTTTGGCCGGCATAGAGCATGTCCAGCGCGATGACTTCCTGCACCTGCGAAAAACGCACCCCGGCGGAGTCCAGACGCTGCTGGCATGCTTGCGCCACAGTCGTGATGCGTTGGCGCAAATCATCTATGTCGAGTTCGGCCAGGCCCTTGTTCAAGGTCTGCACTGCGTCGTGCCGCATGTCGGCCATCACGCAGCCCAGGGCTGAAGTAACACCGGGGTAGCGCGGCACGATGCCGGTCGTGACCCCGACCTCCCGCATCATGGCGCAGACATGCAGGGCGCCGCCACCACCAAAGGGCATGTAGGCAAAATTGCGCGGGTCATGGCCCCGCTCAATCGACACCACGCGAATGGCCCCCGCCATCTTGGCGTTGGCCACCGTCAAAATGGCTTCCGCCGCCGCCATCACATCCAGCCCCAGGGGCCGGGCCACGTGCTGCTCAATGGCCGCGCGCGACTTGTCTGCGTCCATCGCCGCGAGCAAGCCGCCACCCAAGGGGCGGTCCGCCTCAATGCGGCCCAGCAGCACGTTGGCATCGGTGACTGTCGGCCGGGTGTTGCCACGCCCGTAACAGGCCGGGCCAGGATTGCTGCCCGCCGACTCGGGGCCGACCTGCAGCATGCCGCTGGCATCCACCGAGGCGATGGAGCCGCCACCGGCACCAATGGTCTCGATCTGGATCATGGGCGAGCGCACCACCATGCCGAAGTCGATCGAGGTCTGGGCCGCCAGCGCCGCCTCGCCCTTGGCCACCAGCGACACATCAAAGGACGTGCCTCCCATGTCGCCGGTAATGGCATTGGGGAAGCCCGCCGAGCGGGCAATTGCCGCACAGGCAATCACGCCTGCGGCCGGACCCGAGAGCGCCGTGCGCACCGGAATATCGGAGGCCGTCTGGCGCGACATCACACCGCCGTTGCTCTGCACAATCAGTAACTCGCCGGCAAAACCCTGGGTGCGCAGGTCGGACTCCAGCCGCTCCAGGTAGCTGCCCACCACGGGCTGCAAGGCGGCGTTGAGCGTGGCCGTGGAGCAGCGCTCAAATTCCCGGATTTCCGGCAACACCTCGCTGGCAGCGGTCACATGGGCATTGGGCCAAAGCTCGCGCACGGCAGCCACGGCCGCTTGCTCGTTGGCCGGGTTGGCATAGGTGTTGATGAAAAAGACACACACTGCTTCACACCCTTCGGCCAAGAGGGCGCGGGCCTGCGCCCTGACCTGCTCCAGATCGACCGGGGTGTGGATGCTGCCGTCGGCCAGCACCCGCTCGTCCACTTCGAGGCGCAAGTTGCGCGGCACGATCGGCTCAAAGCTGCCACGCAGACCCCAGGTCTGGGGCCGGTCACGTCGGCGCATTTCCAGCACATCGCGAAAACCACGCGTGGTGATGATGCCGGTGCGCGCCACTTTGCGTTCCAACAGCGCGTTGGTGCCCACCGTGGTCCCGTGCACGATGGTGGCGATGCTGGCTGCCGAGTCGGTCACGCGGGCCACGCCATTCATGAAACCGCGCGCTTCCTCTCCGCGCGTAGAGGGCACCTTGACGATGCGGGCGCTGCCACTGGCTTCATCCAGCACAAACAAATCGGTGAAGGTGCCACCCACATCCACCCCGATGACCAGACCGCTAGCAGCACTCATGCGCCCTCCTTTTTCACCGCGACAGCCGCAGTCACATAGCCAAGCGCCTGGTCCCGTTCACGCGCACCTGGCGAGCGGTCAATGGAGAGGCCATAGCCGCCGCCGCCCGGGGTTTGCAGGCGCACACGTTCGCCCTTTTTGAGCTTGATGCCCACCATCTTGGAGACCATTGGAGGTGTTTTCCATTCGCTGTTGTTTTGGTAAGTAAACGCATTCAGGGCAGCCGACTCGCCACCCGCAATGCCTTTGGGCGCGGACTTGCCGCGCTCGCCAAAGATGAAGACCTCGGCGTCCTGCTCCAGCAGTTCGATCTCGTAGTTCGCTCCGAGCCCACCGCGGAACTGGCCGTCTCCACCCGAATCCTGCCGCAACGACCATTCGGTAAAGCGCACCGGATAGGCCGCCTCCAGAATCTCCAATGGCGGAATCGTGGCCGTCGAGATGGGCGCATTGCCATGGCTCA
>JBIIVW010000024.1:0-25957 GCA_044339205.1 Rhodoferax sp.
TTTCCATCATGAACTACCTGGAGACGGGCCAGGTCGTTCACATCTATTTGGCGTGCGGGCTGGTCCTGGCTGCTTTTATCTTCGACGTTCTTGATGGTCGCATTGCCCGTTGGCGCAAAAAGTCATCGGTTTTGGGGCGCGAGCTTGATTCACTGGCCGACATCATTTCCTTCGGTGTAGCCCCGGCCTTGATCGCTTACGGTTGCGGCATGAATGGACTGATTGACCGGATGATCCTGGCGGGTTTTGTGGCCTGCGGAGTGTCTCGTCTGGCCCGCTTCAATGTGACGGCCGAGGCACTCTCATTGGGCGGAGACAAGGTAAAGTATTTTGAGGGCACGCCCATTCCGACGTCCTTGGTGCTGGTGGGCGTGATGGGTGTGGCCGCTGCCCAGGGTGCGCTGGGCCAGGCGCTGTGGTTCGGGGAAGTAGGCTTGGCAGG
Source organism: Rhodoferax sp. (assembly GCA_044339205.1). Taxonomy (GTDB): domain Bacteria; phylum Pseudomonadota; class Gammaproteobacteria; order Burkholderiales; family Burkholderiaceae_C; genus Rhodoferax. The sequence goes on from JBIIVW010000024.1 coordinate 443, forward strand.
CTACACCTTCCATCCATTGGTCTTGCTGTTTGCCCTCTCCGGTGCGCTGATGGTCAGCCGGATTCGGATTCCAAAAATTTAAATTTTTGCCGTGCATTTTTTGGCTTGGGTGCGGTGGCGCACACTGTTTTTCAGTCAGTTCCTTCAACATGGATGGACTGTCGTGCAGCACTTTATATGCGGTCCCACGTGGGCCGCTTTAGATTAAGTGAGATATCAAGTCGCACTGGCCAGGCCTGCGACTTGAATTTTTTCTGAGTCAACCTGTCTTAGAGAGCTCTGCAGCGATAGCACTTTATTTATTGGGGAAATCTATGAGTCGCTATCAAATTACCGTTCTTGTTGGCAGCCTTCGCCGTGATTCATTCAACCGAAAATTGGCAGGTGCGATTGTCAAACTCGCACCGTCGGACTTCTCGTTCAAGCAGTCTCAAATCGACGACCTCCCTCCTTACAACCAGGATGACGATGCCAATCAGGCCAGTTCGGTGATCCGTTTGAAGTCGGAAATCAAGTCGGCGCAGGGACTGCTCTTTGTCACACCAGAATACAACCGATCCATTCCTGGCGCACTTAAAAATGCCATTGACCATGCGTCGCGCCCTTATGGGCAGAGCGCTTGGTCCGGCAAGCCGGCAGGCGTGCTGGGCGTCTCTGTGGGGGCTGTTGGCACCGCTCTGGCACAGCAGCATCTGCGCAATGTGCTCGCCTATCTCGATGTGCCAACGCTCGGGCAGCCCGAGGCATTTATTCAGGCCAAGGACGAACTGTTTGACCAGAACGGCGGCATTGGTGAAGGCAGCCGAAAGTTCCTCCAAGGCTGGATGGACAACTACGTGGCCTGGGTTAAAAAACACGCAGACTGACCGCGGTGTTCAAGCCGTAGGAATAACCTCCACCTGGTTGTCGTACACGTCCACGCGCTTGTCGTACAGGGGGATGGTGGTGCCCATGACCCGGTTGGTGACCAGCTTGCCCAAGTCCACATCGGCAATCACGATCTGCTCCATGTTGGGCACGCCCTCGGCCGCGATGCCATCGCGCGCAAACGGAAAGTCCGAGGGGGTGATGATTGCAGCCTGCCCGTAGTGCAGGCCCAAGCCCTCCACTGGCAGGTTGCCCACGGTGCCGGTCACGGCCACGTAGACCTGGTTCTCGATGGCGCGGGCATGGCAGCAATAACGCACCCGCAAGAAACCCTGGCGGTCGTCGGTGCAGGACGGCACAAAAATAATGTCAGCCCCCATTTCGCAGACCTTGCGGCTGAGTTCCGGAAACTCGATGTCATAACAAATGAGGATGGCGATGCGGCCATGGGGCGTGTCAAACACGCGCAACTGGTTGCCGGCGTCGCCCTTCCATTTTTCTTTTTCCCAGCGGGTCAGGTGAATTTTGTCCTGGGTAAACACCTTGCCCTCGGGCGTGAACAAGTAGGCGGTGTTCATGAGCTTGCCGTCGACGATGGTGGGGTGGCTGCCGCCCACGATGTGGACTTTCCACTGGGCTGCAAGCTCCTTGAAGAGCTCGACGTAGCGTGTGGTGTAGTCGTTCATGTTGCGCACGGCCTGGCGCAGGTCGCTGGTGTCCATGAACGACAACAGCTGGGTGGTGAAGATCTCGGGTAACAAAACGAACTGGGGTTTGTAGTCGCCCGCGGCCTTCATGACAAAGCGCACCTGGTTCTCAAAACCGCTCCAGTCGTGGATAGAGCGCAACAGGTACTGCACCGCGGCGATACGCACAGTGATCGGCTTGGGTTCAAACACCGGGGCGGGCGCGGTTTTGGCTTTGGCTGTCATGTCGATGTTTCCTGTTGTGCCGTGCGTGCCACCTGCAGTGCGGTGGGTCGGGAGGCGTCGTAGTCGGGGTTGATCCAGACGATCAGCGAGGCGTTGCCCCTGGACTCATGGTCATCGGGAATGTAGTTTTTCATGATGCCGCAAAACCTGAAGCCTTCACGCAGCTGAAAGCTCAGCACCGGATCGGTCAGGTCACCCCAGAGCACCTTGCGGGCATAGAGGTCCACCGACATCTCGTGCGCCAGTGAGTGGTAGCCTGGCAGCCGCCCGCAGGCAATGATGCGCCGCAGGTTCAGGGCCTCGCAGGCGCGCCGGCGGGCTTCATACAGCGCATGACCCACCCGCTTGCCCCGCAGTCTGGGTGACACAAACACCTCGGCGCCATACAGCGTGAAGCCCGAGGGGTTGTGGGTGTCAAAGGTGCCAGCCGCCGTGATCTGGTCCCAGGTGTGTTCGTCTGCCCATTCGTCCCACAGAATCACCAGCGAACTGGAACAGCCCACCAGCACATCGTCGTAATGGGCCACAAACTGACCCTGGGGGAAAACTTCGATCTGGTGGACGACACGGTCGCGGTCCCAGGCGGTGATGGTGGGGTAGACCTCACGCTGGAGCCGCACCAGCGCGTCGATGTCTTGCAGCCTGGTGTTCTGGATTTTTAGTTTAGGCATCTGTCATTGTGGACCACAACCCGGCGGACCTCGTTTGGTGTGGGTTTGGCCGGGTTGGGTCAGGCCTGCTGTGCGACCCACATCTCAAAACCCCCGATGTCCAGCGGACGGCTGAACAAGTAGCCCTGATAGGCAAGGCAGCCCTGGGTGGCCAGCATGTCACGTTGCGCGGTGGTTTCCACGCCCTCGGCAATCACGGACAGCCCCAGGCTTTGGGCTAGCACAATCACCATACGGGCGATGGCGGCGTCATTGGGGTCCACCAGAATGTCGCGCACAAAGCTTTGATCGATCTTGAGCTGGTCCAAAGGCAAGCGCTTGAGATAAGCCAGTGAGGAATAGCCCGTGCCAAAGTCATCCAGCGAGAAGCCCACACCCCGCGCCTTCAATGCGCTCATCTTGGCAATCACATCATCAAACCCGGTGACCAACAGGCCCTCGGTGAGTTCCAGTTTGAGCAGATCGGCCCGGGCCCCCGAGTCGGTCAACGCGCCCAGAACCTGATCGACAAAGTCGCTTTGACGAAACTGCAACTCGCTGACATTGACCGACACCGTGAGTTGGCCCAGGCCCGGGTGACCGGCCCAGGCCGCCAATTGCCGGCAGGCGGTCTCCAGCACCCATTGGCCCAGCGGCAAGATCAGGCCGGTCGCTTCAGCCACGGGGATGAGCTCCCCCGGCGAGACCAGGCCCCGCTCGGGGTGCATCCAGCGCACCAGCACTTCGGCTCCCGTGACATGTCCTGCGCCGTCGACTTGTGGCTGGTAGTGCAACACAAACTGTTGGCGTTCAAGTGCCTCACGCAAACTCGCCTCCAGCGCCAGGCGCGCGGCCATGTCGGCTTGAATCTCCGGATCAAAAAAGCGCACGGCGTTGCGCCCGGAGGCTTTCGCCTGGTACATGGCGAGGTCGGCCCGCTTCAAGGGTTCTTCAATGCTTTCGATCTCGGTGCCACCCAGCAGGGTGATGCCGAGGCTGGCCGTCAAGTGATAAGTGATGGGTTCCAGCGGGTAGGGCTGCCCCAGCACGGCCAGCGCTTTTTGCCCAATGACCTCGGCTTGGCGTGCAGCCTCCAGAGGATGGTCGCCCAGGTTCACCAGCAGCACCACAAACTCGTCGCCCCCCAATCGCGCACACGTATCGCTTTCGCGCAGGCAGGTGAGCAAGCGCTGGGCCACCAGTTGCAGGAGTTGGTCGCCCCGGTGATGGCCCAATGAATCATTGAGATGCTTGAAGTGGTCCAGGTCAATGAACATCAAGGCCGCCAGATGTTGTTGACGCTGACCCGTCAACAGCGCCATCTGCAATCGGTCCATCAACAGCCGCCGGTTGGGCAGGCCGGTCAGGGCATCATAAAAAGCCAGGGTCCGTATCTGGTCCTCGGCGCGCTTGCGCTCGGTGATGTCGCGGATGATCATGCTGCACAGGTGCTCATCATCTTCTGCACGGGTGGCACTGATCTCGGTCTCCACGCATTCGCCATCGGCCCTCACCATTCGGACTTCGCCCTGGAGCGTGCCTTCCTGCGACAACCGATGCAGCAGGGTGCTTGAGCGATCGTCACTGGCGTCAAACAAGTGCGAGTTGCTCACCTGGGACCATTGTGTGGCCTCGCGCCCGAACAGTCGGCAGGCGGCCGGGTTGGCGTCGAGCACGCGGCCGTCAGGATCGGTGCTGATGACTGCATCCACACTGTTTTCGAACAACAAGCGAAAACGCCGTTCACTGGCAGCAATGGCATCTAGCTCGCGTCTTCGGCGCAACAGGGTCGTCGTGGACAACGCAGCCAGGGCGAAGATCAGACCCGTGCTGACCCCGGCTGCTGCTTTGTAAAGCGTCTCGCGTTCATTCGACAGGGCATCGATATCTTTCAACGACGACGCCACCACCGTCACCATGGGATAGTCGTCCATGACCTGGTAGCTGGCCAGCCGCCGCTGCCCGTCCGAGGCAGCCACCCCGGTGTAGTAGCCAGAACGGGCTTTGGGTATTTCCTTGAACAGCTGGGAGGCGCTGGCGTCATCTCCGAAGCTGATTTTTTCGCCGTTGCGGCGTGCCCGGGTGATCCCGTCCAAGCCAATCAGCGCCTGTGTGTTGTTGAGGCCCTGCTCCGCTTTTTCATAATTTTTTGCCAGAAAGGCCGGGTTGAGCGCCATGAAGATAACGCCCCCAAAACTGCCATCAGCCCGGTTGATTCGCCGCGTCAACGAGATGATCCACTGCCCCGTGAGCCGCCCGACAATCGGCTTGCCAATCAGCAACTGGTCGGTGGGGTCGGCCGCGTGGGCCTTGAAGTAATCCCGGTCGGCGTAATTGGGGTTCGGGGTGGTCGATGTGGTTGACAAAATGTTGCCCTGGGCGTCAATCAGCTCCACGACTCCCACATAACGCCGGTCTACCTGCATGGCCGCAAGGTAATCATTGAGCGACGGAGGTGCCTCACCATCTCTGATGAGGTCAGCCCGCAAAAACAACAAAATTTGGTCCAACACCTGCAGCGACCGGGACGCCCGCTCGTCCTGGGAGCGCACAAGGTTGGCGTTTTTGGAAATTTCGTCGGCCAAACGCTGTTGATGCTCCCTTTGGATGAGCTCCAGTGCCGTTGTCCAGATGACCACGATCACCAAGAGGGATACCAAGCCAACGGTCAGCACGGCAGGCTGTGTTTTAAGTCTTAAGCGCTCTAGGATGCTCATGAGTGGAGCCAAGGTGCTGGTTGGTGAATCGAATGAGCTCCCACGCGCTCAAGGATATATCTTCGCACACTCCCCCACCCGTTTCACCACCCTGTACAGGCCAAGCACGTCAAAATGATCGATAGGGCTGATTCATAAAGAAATCGGCCTCTAGCCGGCGTTTTAATTGACTTAAAAGCTATCATTTTTGATTATTTAAGGCTGTTGCAGCGGGGTGTTCCGTGCGTCCGTCCGGGTGGATGGCAAAGCGCACGGGGTCGCGGCCATGCACAGGCGCCTCGTTTGGCCAGGGCCAGCCGCCGAATTGGGTGCGCTGATAGTCGGCAATGGCTTGCGAGATCTCGGCCTTGGTGTTCATGACAAACGGGCCGTACTGCGCCACCGGCTCGCCAATCGGGCGGCCTTGCAGCAGCAGGAACTCAGCCTCCATCGACCCGGTGTTGTGCAGTATCACTTCTGCATCGGCGCGCAATTCCAGGGCGCCATGTTGGGTGATGGGCTCGCCCGCGACGGTGACCGCGTTGCCTTTAAAGAAATACAGTGTGCGCCGGGTGCCCGGGCCGGTGGCGGCGGGCAGCGTCCAGGTGGCGCAGGCATCCATGCGGATCGTCCAGATCGCTACATCGGCCTCTAGGTGTGCGGCCCAGGAGTTGGGCGGCGGGGCCAGTGGCGCCAGCGACGCTTGAGCTGGCGCGCCATCCTCTTGCAGGCGCCCCGCAATCACGGCCACCTCGGTGTCCCGCCCACGGGTATCGGTTACCACCTGACGGGGAATCTGCTCGGCCCACAGCATGGTGAAGTAGGGTGCAGCCATCTTGTCTTTGGCGGGCAGGTTCAGCCAGATCTGGAACAGCTCCAGAGGGTTGTCGGCATCGGCCTGGAGCAAGGGGAACATTTCCGAGTGCACCACGCCGTGCCCGGCGGTGAGCCACTGCACATCACCGCCGCCAAAGCGGGCTTTGGCTCCCAGCGAGCCCGAGTGGTCGATCAGGCCCTTGCGCACGATGGTCACGGTCTCAAAGCCCCGGTGCGGGTGGGCCGGGAAACCCGGCACGGTCTGGCCGTGGTACATGCTCCAGCCGTCCTGGCGGCTGAAGTCCTGGCCCATCTGCCGGCCCGCCAGCGAGACCTGCGGCCCGAGTTGCGCGTTTCCCCGGGGGTAGGCGTCGTCGTGATACGCGCAAAAGAGAAAGGGGTCTACGGTCTCCCAGGTGAAGCCCAGGGGTTTGATGCTGAGGATGGGGTGGCTGGACATCGTATGGCTTTCAGTGAGTAACAAATTGTGCTACTTATTTAAGAGTTGTATCCCAATTAAAACGCCGGCTAGCGGGTGTTTTCTTGCAAATTTACGGCCACGACAGGCTCGATTGCCTGTCAGGGCGCATGTCAGTGCTCCTATTTTGCGACACCGAATGAGCTCATCGAAAGGGGGAGAGCCCGTGGGGATATGCGGGAGGTCCCCAAAATTGGGGGCATGATGTTGGTGTGCCGTTTTCGATCACTTTATTTCGACCAGCCGGCCGAAACCAACCCAAGGAGATACGCATGCAAGTACAAGTTCACACCGACGACCACATCCACGGTGGCGAGTCCCTGGCCCAATGGGTGCAGGACGAGGCCACAAGTCGTCTGGCCCGGTTTCGCGACAACATCACCCGCCTTGAAGTCTTTCTGAGCGACCTCGACGCCGGCAAGTCCGGTGCCAATGACAAGCGTTGCCGCGTCGAGGCTCGCGTGGCCGGTCGTCAACCCGTTACGGTCACCGCAGACGCCAGCAAGATGGCTACGGCCTTCATTGATTCAGTCGAGAAGCTCACGCGTGCGCTGGACGCCGATCTGGGCCGCGTCAAGGACCGCAACGGTCGCGACACGATCCGCGCCATCCAGGAATAGGGCCGGCCGCGGCAAACGCATAAGGTTATAAGGACAAAGTCGTTCGCAAGGGGCTCCTGCTGCGCTAAAGTGGTTTCACTTTAGCCACCTGGAACCCCACATGAAATACAAACACCTTGTTCTGGTTGCCGCCCTGGCGGCTGCTTTGCCTGCCTTGGTGCAGGCCAAGCCTTTCAAATGGTCCCGCTCCACAGACATCTCCTCGTGGGACATCCACGCCCAGAACGTGGGCCCCAACAACACCATGCACGCCGCCGTGTACGACACACTGGTGGACTACAACAGCAAAACCTTCAAGCCCGAGCCGTCTCTGGCGACCGAGTGGAAGCGCATCAGCCCCACCCAGCTGCGCCTGAGCTTGCGCAAGGGCGTGAAGTTCAGCGACGGTAGTGACTTCACGGCTGATGACGCCAAGTTTTCGCTGGAGCGGGCCAAATCCAAGTCGTCCAACTTTGTGGTCTACACCCAGGGGATTGACCGCGTGGTGAAGGTCGATGACCACACCATCGACATTTTTTCCGAGGTGCCCAACCCGGTGCTGGTCAACCAGCTCACCGAGTTGCGCATCCTGAGCAAAGCCTGGGCCGAGAAAAACAAGTCGGTGGAGCCCAAGGACATCAAGAACAAGGACGAGACCTTTGCGCACCGCCATGCCATGGGCACCGGCCCGTTCCAGCTCAAGTCCTGGTCGCCTGACCAGCGCCTGGTGCTGGAAACCAACCCCACCTGGTGGGGCAAAGGCAAGTACCCCACCAATGTGACCGAGATTGTCTACACCCCGATCAAGTCCGATGCCACCCGCACGGCGGCTCTGCTCTCGGGCGAGATTGACTTTGTGATTGACCCCAGCTTGCAAGACCTGGCCCGCGTGCGCCAGACCTCCGGTCTGAAGGTTTTAGAGGGCGCGGAGTACCGCACCATTTTCCTGGGCATGGACCAGTTCCGCGAGGAACTCACCGGCTCCGATGTCAAGGGCAAGAACCCCCTGAAAGACGTGCGCGTGCGCAAGGCGCTGTACCAGGCCATCGACCTCAACACCATCCAGCGCGTGGTGATGCGCGGCCTGGCCCAACCCACCGGCACCTTGATTGCCCGACAGGTCAATGGCTGGACGGCCAAGGCTGATGTGCGCTACCCGTTTGACGCTGCCGCTGCCCAAAAGCTGCTGGCTGAGGCCGGTTACCCGCAGGGCTTTGAGGTGGATTTCGCGTGCAGCGCCGGGCGTTACATCAACGACGAGCAGTTGTGCCAGGCCATCACCGCGCAATGGGCCAAGGTGGGCGTGAAAGCCAAGCTGCGCTCACTCCCCTTTGCCACCTATTTCCCGATGATCCAGCGCAATGAAGCCAGCATCTACCTGCTGGGCTGGGGCGTGCCGACGTTTGACGCGTTCTACACCTTGCAGTCGCTCATTCGCTCACCCGGTGCTGGCGGTGACGGCAACTTCAACCTGGGGCGTTTCAGTGATCCGCAGCAAGATGCGCTGATTGAGCGGATCAAGAAAGAGACCGACGCCACCACGCGTAACGGCCTGATCGAGAAAGCCCTGATTCAGGACCACACCCTGATCTCGCACATTCCGCTGTACAACCAGGTCATCCCCTGGGCTGCGTCCCAAAGAGTGGACATACTGCACCGCGCGGACAACCGCATTGACTGGCGAATTTTGAAGGTGAATTAGAGCGTAATGATCCGTGAGCGGTTCTCGAAAGGATAAATCATGACCTCAGGCAACCCCTTCAAGGCCGCATTGGCCCGTGGCCAGCAACACATCGGCCTCTGGCTCTCCATGGCCGACCCTTATCTGGCCGAGGTCAGTGCGACCGCCGGATTCGACTGGTTGCTGATTGACGGCGAGCATGGCCCCAACGACCTGCGCAGCACCCTGGCCGCGCTGCAAGCGATCGCGCCCTACGCCTCGGCGCCGGTGGTGCGTGCCGTGGTGGGGGATGTGGCCCTGATCAAGCAGTTGCTCGACATTGGTGCCAAAAACCTGCTGATTCCGATGGTGGACACGCCCGAGCAGGCCCGCCTGATCGTCAGCGCCACGCGCTACCCGCCGCTGGGCATTCGCGGCGTGGGCAGTGCCGTGGCCCGCGCCTCACTGTGGACGGCCCGCACTGACTACATGCGCGTGGCCAACCAGGAGGTATGCCTGCTGGTGCAGGCCGAGACGGTCACCGCCATGGCCAACCTGGAGGCCATTTGCGCGGTGGAAGGAGTGGACGGCGTGTTCATCGGCCCCGCCGACTTGGCCGCGTCCATGGGCCACCCGAGCAACCCCGGTCACCCCGAAGTGCTGGCCGCCGTCGAGCGGGCCATTGCCACCATTGTGGCCAGTGGCAAGGCCGCTGGCACGCTTACCTCGGACCCCGCGCTGGCGCGCCACTACCTGGCCCTGGGCTGCACGTTTGTGGCCACTGGCGTGGACGTGTTGGTGTATGCCAACGCCATTCGCCGGCTCTCGGCAGACTTCAAGCCATCCACTGCCCCCGCGCCTGCAGGCCCCAGCGCCGCCTACTGAACCCACCCCTTCAAGCGCCCGCCCGCGGCACCACGGACCTGTCCCGAAGGTGCTGCAGGCGGGCGTTGTCACGTGGGTTTGAGGCGGTCTGGATGACAGGCTGTCCACACCTCCCTGCACAAATTGTCAATAACTCCCTACATACGAAATCAAGAGAGGCGACCTACAGTGCCTACAGGGATTGAATCCGACGCCTTTTCGGCGTCGCTTTCGTTCAAGTAGAAAAACATGCGCTGTCACACATTCTTTTTTTTGATTTTTCTGGCCAGTCTGGGCGCGGGCCTGCCGGCCTGGGCGAACGAGCAAATTTTGCAGTTGCCGCTGGAGGCTTTGCTGGCCCTGGAGGTCAGCAGCGCATCGCGCAAGTCCCAGGTGGTGCAAAGCGTGGCTGCGGCCTTTTTGTGACCTCGCGCGACGACATGGCGCGCTCGGGGGCGAGCAGCATTCCCGAGGCCTTGCGGCTCGCGCCCGGCGTGGAGGTGGCGCGCATGAGCAATAACCGCTGGGCGGTCAGCATTCGAGGCTTCAATGGCCGCTTTGCCAACAAGCTGCTGGTGCTCAAAGATGGTCGAAGCGTTCACTCACCGCTCTTTTTCGGCGTGGTGTGGGAGGCCGAAGATGTCTTGCTGGACGATATTGATCGCATCGAGGTGATTCGTGGCCCCGGTGCTGCGATGTGGGGCTCCAACGAGTCGGGTCTGGTCAGCGTACGCCGGGGGTTCAGGCTGGTGGGCAGGGACATTCGCCTGTCCTTCAAGGGCTTTGATAGGGCCCCTGGCAAGTCTCCTGACGCAACGCAGGGCCATGATCGCTGGCAGGCTGGGCGCATCAGGCTGCGCGGTGACTGGCAGGCCGGTGAATTCCAGCGCCGCTTGCCTTTGGGCCGGCACGAACTGACCTGGGGTGCTTCTCACCGCTATTCGCATGACCATCTTGAGGTGACGAGTCCAACAATTTTTGGTGCCAGCGCATTCAACCGGCCCCACCGGGACTGGCGCCTGAGCGGTTTGCAGGCCCAGCCTGACGTTCGGCTGGCCTGGACGCCGGACCCCGCCGCCACGGTCTGGAGTTCCCTGTCCCGGGCGACCCGAACCCCATCGCGCCCGGAACTCGATGTGCCTTTCAAGTTCAGCGAAACGCCGGCCATCCCGCCTTATGTGCCGGCCATCTCCAGCACCCGGGCCTCCCTGCGCTCGTCATGGATGCTGCCACGGGGCAACCAGTTTGATGTGTGGCTAGAGAACACCAGCCGCCTCAATAGTCCGGCGGTTCCTGCCGTGACTTTGCTTGACATGCGCTATGCCTGCCGTGTGCAGCCTGGATCCGAGGTGGGCGGCACGTTGAGGCTGTGCCTGTCTGGCGCGGACCGCTTTGGACCAGCCCTTGACGTGCTTCAGGGCCGCCTGGCGAACGCCCGTGTCATTGAACTGCACCGCCGGCCAAGAGGGCAGTCGCTCAAGGACTGTCAGGTCGTCTTCCTGGCGGACCCGTTCAACACCGATGGCATTCGCGCGCTGGATGAACTGCGGGGCCTCCCGGTGCTGACGGTGGGCGACAGTCCGGGAGCCGCTCAACTGGGCGTGGCCCTCAACATGGTTGAAACCAGCGGCCGGATGGATTTTGAGGTCAATTTGTACTCGGCACGGGCTGGCCGTATCAAGATCAGTTCCAAACTGTTGCAGCTGGCCAGGGAGGTGATTCAATGACCCCGCGTATCACGGTGGGTGCCCGCTTGCGGAGCGTCAATCGCGTTGCCTTGTTGACCGCTTTGGGCCTGGTGACGGTCATCATCCTGATCAGCGGTGCCTTGCTGGGGCTGTTGGCCCTGGTTGACAGCAGCCGTGTGCAGGCCCGGGTCCTGGCAGAAAACGCCGGCGCATCGCTGATGTTTCAGGACGTCCGGGCGGCCGAAGATCTCCTGGCTTCTTTGCAGCACTCGCCCACGGTGCTGGCCGCCAGTCTTTATACGAGCGAGAAGACCTTGTTCGCCAGCTACCAGCATGAGGGGGAATCTCCCATTCGCGCGCTGGAAGCACCCTTCGAGGGGTGGGCGTTGCAAGCACACCAGATCATGCTGACCCAATGGATCAACAGCCCGGGTGATCAATCCGGCTGGCTCGTCCTGAAGGTTGGCCTGGGCAGCCTGTACCAGCAGACCGCGTGGCAACTGATCGCCACGTTGCTCGGCGCTGCGCTGGCGCTGCGAGCCAGCGTGCTGCTGCTGCGCCGACTGAACCGCTCCATGCTGGTGCCGCTTCACCAGTTCAATGACCTGATGGAGCATGTGGCAAGCGGGCAGTACCACAACGTATCAGCCCCACGCAGCGACATCGCCGAGCTGGACAAACTGGCGCAGGGTTTCAACACGATGCTGACCCAAATTGCCGACTGCGAGGGCAGCCTGGCCATGCACCGCGACCACCTGGAAGACCAGGTGGCGCTGCGAACCTCCGAGTTGCGCCAGGCCAAAAACGCTGCCGAGGCCGCAAATGGGGCCAAGAGCGAATTTTTGGCCACCATGAGCCACGAGATCCGCACCCCCATGAATGGCGTGCTGGGCATGAATGACCTGCTGATTCGCAGCACGCTCACGCCTGAGCAACGCGTGTATGCCGAAACCGTGCAGGCCTCGGGCCAGCATTTGCTGGCCATCATCAACAATATTCTGGACTTTTCCCGCATTGAATCGGGCCACCTCCAGCTCGAAGCCATTGACTTCAATCTGGGCGATCTGGTTCAAAGCGCGCTGCTGATAGTTGAGCAACCGGCCCAGGCCAAAGGTCTCTCGCTCAAGCTCAAGCTGGTGCCTGAGGACAGCGCGCTCATCCTGCGCGGTGACCCGCTGCGCCTGCGCCAGGTTCTGGTCAACCTGCTGGGCAATGCAGTCAAGTTCACGGCCCATGGTGAAGTCGTGCTCAGCGTCGTTTGCCAGAGGTCCACCCCGCAAGAGGTCAGCATTCGCATGGTCGTGGAGGACACGGGCGTGGGCATTTCTGCCCAGGCCCTGGGCAAGATATTCAGCTTTTTTACGCAAGCTGACAGCTCCACCACACGTCAGTTCGGTGGCACGGGCCTGGGGCTGGCCATGTGTCAGCGCTTGCTCGACTTGATGGGAGGCGAGATCATGGTCACGAGCAGGCCAGGCCGGGGCACCAGTTTTACGGTGAATCTGTGCCTGCCCAGGGTGCAGGGCGCTCCTGAACCGCGCCTGACAAGTTTGGCGCGCAGCAGTGATGCGGCGCTCGCAGCCCCTGTCGCGCCGCTGGCGCGCCTGGTTGGCAAGGTGTTGCTGGTTGAGGATGACCTAACCAACCAGTTGGTAGCCCACGCCATGCTGAAAAAAATGGGACTTGACGTGCAGTGCGTGGGCAACGGTGCGCAAGCGCTCGCGCGGGTGCAGATTTTTGACTTTGATCTGGTGCTGATGGACTGCCAGATGCCGGTGATGGATGGCTTTGAGGCGACGGCGCGCATACGCCAATTGCCGAAGGGCCGGGGCGCAAACTTGCCCATCGTGGCCTTGACCGCCTGTGCCTTGGCCGGCGATGAGAAAAAATGCAGGGATGCCGGTATGGACGCCTTCCTGGTGAAGCCCCAAACCTCGCGGGGGCTGCACGCCATGCTCTCACGCTGGTTGTTGGCACAGCAACCTGTTGCCGAGGCAAGCAGTGACCCCATTGAGGCGCTCGATATGGCCAGGCAGCCGCAGGCACCGGAGACCTCGGCCATCAACTTCTCGGTGATCGACAAGCTGCGTGAGCTGGATGCCACCGGCAGCATGGGGCTGGCCCGCGCGGTGCTTGAAGCATTCCGGGACACAGTCGATCCGGGCTTGCTGCGGGTGCAGTCAGCCTTGTCGCTGGGCAACACGCAGGCACTGAGTCAAGCCGCCCACGCGCTCAAGTCATCCAGTGCCAATGTGGGTGCTCAAGTTCTGTGTAAGGCCTACCGCGAACTGGAGCAATGCGCCCGGTTGGGACGGATGGAGGATGCTCACGCCCTGTTTGAGCAGGTTCGCTCGGAGCAGCAACGCGTGGTTTCAAAAATCGATGAACTTCTGTTGGAGTTGACATGAATACCTCGGACATCCGGATTTTGGTGATCGATGACGACGCCACGGCCCGCACTCTCTTTCAAGCGGCCTTGAGCCGATTTGGCTTTTGTGTGAGTGTGGCCGAGAGCGGCGAGGCGGGTTTGCGCCAGTTCAATGCCTCCCCGTTCGACATGGTGTTGCTTGACATTGGCCTGCCCGGCATGAGCGGCATTGAGGTCTGCAAGGTTCTGCGCGCGCAGGCCGATCCCTTGTTGCCGATCATGATGGTCACCGGCATGGACGATGTGCTCTCCGTGGAGCAGTCCTATGCGGCGGGGGCAACCGACTTTATTGCCAAGCCGATGTGCTGGTCATTGATCAGCCACCGGGTGATGTATTTGCTGCGCGGACACCAGACTCTGCTGGACCTGCACGCCGCCCATGCCCGGATCCAGCACCTGTCCTCGTTCGACAGCCTGACCCAGTTGCCCAACCGACAGTCGTTTGTGGACCGCCTGCAGCGTGAGATCAGGCGTGCGCGCCAGAGCGATGCCCGCCTGGCCGTCTTGTTCATGAACCTGGACGGGTTCAAGTCGATCAACGACACGCTGGGTCACAGTGCCGGCGATCTGGCCCTGCAGTGGGCTGCCAATCAATTGCGAGAAGCCATGCGCCCCGAAGACGTGCTGGCGCGCACCAGCGAGCCCCCGCTAGAGCCAGGCATTGCCCGCCTGGGGGGTGACGAGTTCACGGCCCTGATTCACGGCATCAGCGATCCACAGGACGTGCTGACAGTGGCCCAACGTATCCTGCAACTCATGCGCGAACCCCTGATCCTGAATGACCAGGAGGTGAGGCTCAGCTGCAGCATGGGCATCGCCCTGTTCCCGGATGACGGGGAGGACGCCGCCACCTTGCTGCAGCATGCAGACACGGCGCTCTATCAGGTCAAAGACAGTGGGTGGGACAATTGCCATTTCTACAGCGCCTCGCTGACCCGGACGGCCCAGAAGCGCCTGGCTCTGGTCAGTGACCTGCGCCTGGCCGTGCAGCACGAAGAGTTTCTGCTTCTCTACCAGCCCCAGGTCAACGCAGTGACCGGGTGTATTGAGGCCGTGGAGGCGCTGATTCGCTGGCAGCGCCCCGGCCACGGCCTGGTGCCACCGTCTGAATTTATTGCCGCTGCCGAGCAAAGCGGCCTGATTGTCCCGATCGGATACTGGGTGCTGCGCACTGCGTGTGAAGACGGCGCACGCTGGCAGCGCCAGGGCCATACGCTGCGCGTGGCCGTCAATTTGTCAGCTCGCCAGTTCAAGGACCCCCATCTGGTGGACCTGGTGTTGGATCTGCTGGCCCAAACCGGACTCTCACCCGGCTCGCTGGAGCTCGAAGTCACCGAGTCCTCGGCGATGGAGGATACCGGCGCCACCCGAGTCATTCTTGATCGCTTTCAGCGCGCCGGGGTGCGCTTGTCGCTCGATGACTTCGGGACGGGCTACTCGTCGCTCAGTTACCTCAAGCGCATGTCGATCCAAACCTTGAAGGTGGACCAAAGCTTTATCAGGGGTTTGCCACAGGAGCTGGAAAGCACGGCCATCGTCCAGGCGATTGTGGCCATGGCCCACAGCCTGGGGATTCGGGTCACCGCCGAGGGGGTAGAAACCATGGCCCAGGCCCGGGCCCTGACCGGCATGGCCTGCCACGCCTTGCAAGGCTTTCTGTTCAGCCAGCCTTTGGCTGCGACCGCCTTGACCGGCCTGTTGAGCCAACGCTGGCTGATCCGTGAGCCGCAGCCGGTCTGGCCCAGACCCGGTCTGTTGGGGCAGGCGTAGACCAAAGGGAGCCACTGGCTCCGTTTTTTTTGCTCGTCACCGTTGTCGCCTGGTGCGAAAAAAGGGGGAGTCCAAGACGTTCTGCGATGAAAATATTAATAATATTTGAAAATAAATGATTCCTGTCACTAAAATTCGGCAGCGGCACTGCAGCTGCGCTGTGTAGATACAACCCAGGTGATCCCATGAATCTATCCCGACTCAAAATCTCGACCCGGCTTTTTCTGGCCTTTGGCGTCATCGTGTTGCTGGCAGTGATCTCCAGCGGCTTCGCCTTGTACCAACTTAAAGGTATCCAGAACAGTCTGGAGAAAATCGTCACTGTCAACAACGCCAAGATGGATCTCATCTACAACAAGATTGATGCGGTGCATGTGGTGACTCGGCACATGCGCACCCTGGTGATGATGACGGACGAAAGCCAGAAGGCGGCTGAAAAGCTCAAGATTGACAAAGAGCGCGCCAAGTACGAGGCTGCGCATGCCAAGCTGCTCAAGTTCCAGTCCGGTGACGCTGGCAAAGCCAAAATTTCAGCCATTGAAGCCGCAATGGCCAAGGCCCGACCTCTGAACAACAAAGTGATTGAGCTGGGAATGGCCAGCCAAGTACAAGAAGCACTGACGCTCTTGATGACCGAAGCCGGTCCCGCAACCCAAGCCTGGCAAGATGCACTGGCCGATAACCTGCATTACCAGGAGGCTAACAGCCTGACAGAATATGAGGCCGCTCAGGCCGACTACCTTGCAGCGCGCAACGCGTTGATCGCCAGCGCCCTGTTCAGCCTCCTGGTGGCTATTCCCCTGGCGGTGTGGGTGGTTCGCAGCATCGTGGGTCAAATCGGGGGTGAGCCCGCTGACGTGGCGCAGTTGGCCAACGCCATTGCCGATGCTGATTTGAGCAGCGCCATTGCCGTGCGCCCGGGTGACACCACCAGCGTGGTGGCCGCCATGGCCCGCATGCAGCAGGCCCTGACCACCATCGTTGGTTCGGTGCGCGGCAATGCCGACAGTGTGTCCACCGCCAGTGCCGAAATCGCCCAGGGCAACAACGACTTGTCCAGCCGTACCGAGCAGCAGGCCAGCGCGCTGGAAGAAACAGCGTCCTCCATGGAGCAACTCGGCGCCACCGTGCGGCAAAACGCCGACAACGCCCGCCAGGCCAACCAGTTGGCCCTGAGCGCCAGCACGGTGGCCGTGCAAGGTGGTGAGGTGGTGGGCTTGGTGGTGGAAACCATGAAAGGCATCAACGAGAGTTCCCGCAAGATATCGGACATTATTCAAGTCATTGATGGCATTGCCTTTCAGACCAATATCCTGGCCTTGAACGCGGCGGTAGAAGCCGCCCGGGCCGGGGAGCAAGGCCGTGGCTTTGCTGTGGTGGCCAGTGAGGTGCGGTCCTTGGCGGGCCGCTCGGCGGACGCCGCCAAGGAGATCAAGTCCCTGATCAACGCCAGCGTCGAGCGCGTGGAACAGGGCAGCGCCCTGGTTGACCAGGCTGGCGCCACCATGACCGAGGTGGTGGGCAGCATTCGCCGCGTGACCGACATCATGGGCGAGATCAGCGCCGCCAGCAACGAGCAGAGTCTGGGGGTGTCCCAAATTGGCGAAGCGGTGACGCAAATGGACCAGGTCACGCAACAAAATGCCGCGCTGGTGGAGGAGATGGCTGCCGCCGCCAGCAGCCTCAAGAGCCAGGCGCAAGACCTGGTGCAGACCGTGTCGGTGTTCAGGCTCGGCGGGCACGCCGCCCATCACGTCGCCCGTGCGGTGGCGCCTGCGCGTTACAGCCGGCCTGCGCCGCCACGTGCACCGCTGCCCCGCCCGGCTGTGCCCAAGCTGCGTACCACCCCGACAGCGAGCCGTGTCGCCGCTGCACCCGCCAGCCTCCCCAGCCCCAAGGCGCCCAAGTCTAAAATCGCGGCTCCGCCAGCAACCACCAAGAGCAATGATGCTGACTGGGAAACCTTCTAAGCTTGTCACATCGACTCACCATGCCTGATATCCCCTTGATCGCTCCCACTACCAAGACCTTTTGCACCACGCGGGAGGCTGCCACGCTGCTGGGCGTGTCGGTGGGTACCGTGCAACTCTGGGTTGAGAGCGGGTTGCTGAAGGCCTGGAAGACGGCGGGCGGTCACCGCCGCGTGATGCGGGTTTCGGTGTCAGCGTTGCTGCACAAGGAACCAGCCTCCGGGGCCAGCCAGGTCGCTGCACCTTCCCCGCCGATGCTGGACGCGCCGCAAGAGCAGCGCCTGCGCCGCCTGAGTGTGCTGGTGGTCGAGGATGACCCCGTGTTGTTGCGCCTGTACGAGGCCACCCTTAAAAAATGGCCCATGGCTCCAGAATTGACGCTGGCTTCCAACGGACTGGCTGCCTTGCTGAAATTGGGCAGTTACAGCCCGGACCTGCTGGTTACCGACCTGAACATGTCGCAACTCGATGGTTTTGAGATGTTGCGGGTCATTCGCAGCACCCGAAGCCTGGACATGACCACGATCGTGGTCGTCAGCGGGCTGGAGGCCGACATGATTGCAGCTCGTGGTGGTGTGCCTCCCGGGATCGAGGTGCTGCTCAAACCGGTTCCCTTTGAGCGATTGCAGGCTATTGCCATTGGCTTGGTGAACGAGCGCCGTCTCGAGCGCCGGGTGAACTGAGCATTTCTCTCCAGTTTTGATGGTTGCTCTGCGCTCATCGACTGCGCGGGGCAGTCAGCGCCGTACTTTCTCCGCTATTTGGGTTGCGGCAATCCTGCTGATGACCCTGACGGGCGTGCATGTTTTTAACTTGCTGGAGGACAGTCGCCAAAAAGAGCAGGCCGCAGCCGAGCGTGACCTGGCCAACCTGACCCGCGTGACCCAGGAGCACGCCTACCGGACCTTGCGCGGTGTCGATCAGGCGATCCGATTCATCACCGAACGCTATCTGGCGCTGGGCAACACGCTTGACCTGTCTGCCCTGTCGGCCGCCGGTGTCATTGACACTGACATCTTCAATCAGGTGGGCATCATCAACGAGAAGGGCCTCTACATTCTGGCCAACCGGCCGGTCACGGGCCGCCTTGATCTCTCTGACCGGGAGCACTTCAGGGTGCATGTGGCCGATGCCAATCGGGGCTTGTTTGTATCCAAGCCGGTATTGGGTCGCGCCACAGGTCAATGGTCCATCCAGCTGACCCGGCGCATCAACCGCAGCAATGGTGACTTTGCCGGTGTGGTCGTGATCTCGATCGATCCGGGCTATTTCACCCGCCTCTACGACGAACTCAAGCTGGGCGCGCAGGGCGTCATGGCCTTGTATGGCCTGGACGGCATCGCCAGGGCACGTCTGGTGGGGGACAAGACCGAGGTGGGCTCGAATGCCACCAGTTCGCAGGTTTTTACGCGGATGATCAAGGGCGACGCCCACGGTTTTTATACCAATCGGTCGGTGGTGGACAATGTTTTGCGGCTCTACCACTTTCGCGTGATTCCGGGTTACGACCTGGCCTTGATCGCCGGATTTACGACGGATGAAATATCTGCTGTTTCAGCGCGATCGCGCCAGGCCATCTTGTTGCAGGCGGGCCTGGTGATGTTGCTCATCTTGTTGTTGGCGGTGGCGCTTACCCGCTACCTCATCAAGCTCAACCGGGTCACTGCTGCCCGTGAATTTGCCCAGGTGCAGGCGCAAGACCGCACCGAGCAACTCAATGCCATCTTTGCTTTGAGCCCGGATGGATTCGTGTCGTTTGACGGTCAGCATCGCGTGAAATACATCAATCCGGCCTTTTCCCGGATGACAGGTCTGAACGAACTGCGACTCGATGGCATGGACGAGACCGATTTTTCTGTCTGGCTGGCCAGTCGCTGCGTGGCGGGCACGCGGTTTGCCGGCATCAGCCAGCTCCGCCTGCGCAACGCCAACCCAAAGTCACAGGTGAGCGAACGTCTTGAAATGCGAGCCAACGGCAAACTCGTGCTGCAAGTGGAGCTGCGGCTGAGCGACACGCCCACGGTGTCCCAGATCCTCTACTTTCGTGATGTCACCCATGAGACAGAAGTGGACCACATAAAGAGTGAATTTTTGTCTAGCGCTGCCCACGAGTTGCGCACGCCCATGGCCAGCATCCTGGGATTCTCGGAGGTGCTGTTGACGCAGGAATTCGACGTTGCGTCAACGCACGAGTTTCTGGGCATCATTTACGCGCAGTCCCAGGTCATGGCCAAAATCCTGGATGAGCTGCTTGATCTGGCGCGCATTGAGGCCCGCCGGAGCAGAGACTTCAAGTACAGCCGCATCGATGTGCAAGCGCTGGTGACGAGCATCACCAAGTCGCTGATGCTGCCGGCTGGCAGGTCTGGCCCTGTGCTGTCCATCCCGGATGAACCGATTTGTCTCATGGCAGATGAAGGCAAGCTGCGCCAGGCTATTCTGAATGTGCTGACCAATGCCTACAAATACTCGCCCGCTGGCGGGCCAGTGGCGTTGTCGGTGCTACCCCACTGCCCTCCCCAGGAGCTTGCACAAGTGGTCATTCACGTCAGTGACCACGGGATGGGCATGACACCGGAGCAAGTAGCCCAGGTGTTTGACCGGTTTTACCGCGCTGACAAATCCGGCCAGATCACGGGGACCGGTCTGGGCATGAGTATCGTCAAGGAAATCATTGAGTTGCACCATGGCCACATCACCATTGAGAGCAAGCTGGGGCAGGGAACCCGCATTGGCCTGTCTTTTCCCCAGGCGCAACCCGAGTGACCCAAGGCACGCCCGTTATGGCCCGGCTACTTTGACGCAACCTCTACCGGCTGCTTTGGCGGCATAGCAGGCTTCGTCAGCCGCCAGTTGAACCCCTTGGGCATTGCGCCAGCGGCTCTCGATGCCGGCCAAGCCTATGCTCGCGCCAATGTGGAACGTTTCACCCTGAAACTCAAAATCCAGAGATTTAACTTTGGCGCACACGTCTTCGGCCACGCGCTGTGCGGCCTCAAGATTGCAGTTCTCAAGCAACAAGGCGAACTCATCGCCGCCCAAACGGGCCACTGTGTCCCTGGGGCGTACGCTTTTTTTCAGCAGATCAGCCAACTCGCGCAAGAGCAGGTCACCGGCGGCGTGACCGCCGCGGTCATTGACCTGTTTGAACCGGTCCAGATCGATGCAACACAAGACATGCACCGCGCCGTAGGTCTGGGCTGACTCAAACAGCTGCTTCAAGATCCGGTCAAACTCCGCCCGGTTGGGCAAGCCGGTCAGGTGATCATGGGCCGCGCGGTGTTCTATCGCCCGGCGCTGCTGGCGCTGCTCAGTGACATTGCGAATCACCATGACCGAGCCGCTGATATCGCCCATGGCGTCCAGGATGGGGGCTGCCGTGCCCTGTACGGCATATTCTTTTTCCTCGCGGGCCAGCAGGATAGATCTGGATGACAAGTCAACACTGATGCGTTCATTCAGGCAACGGTGTACGGCGCTCTCGGCGTGGATTCTTGTTTGTTCATCCACCACCCGCAGAACCTGCGCAATGTCTTTGCCGATGGCTTCGGTCTGGGTCCAGCCAGTGAGCAATTCTGCCGCACCATTCAGAAGTTCCACCTGCGCATCGGCATTGGTTGTAATGACTGCGTCGCCAATAGAACGCAAGGTGACCAGCGTGCGTTCATGCTCTTTGGCCAGGGCTGAATGCAGGATTTTGCGTTCGGTGATGTCATGGATGTGGCCGTGCCAGAGCAAATCGCCATTGCTGCGCGCCTCCGGCATGGCGCGGCCCTCCAGCCAGCGCACCCCCTTGCCTTGCAGTGTGATCCGGAACTCCTGGTGCCAAGTTGTCAGTGTCAGGGCCGAAGCATCAAGGCTGTGCAAGATGGCTTGCCAGTCATTGGGGTCAATACGCTCCCTGAACGGTTGTGCGCTGTGAGTCAGTTGAATGGGCCGCAGGCCGCAAGCCTCACGGACTCCCTCGCTCACATAAGGGAAGCAGGTGCTGCCATCGGCCCTGCGCAGGTACTGGTAGACCATGCCCGGCACTTGTTCCACGGCTTTTTTGATGTTGAAGAGCTCGTCTTCCAGGCGCTTGCGCTCGTTCACGCGCATCACCACGCATTGGAAAACGGTGGCGCTGCTTTCCCGCAGGCGCACGGCGTTGAAGAGCACGGGAATCGCACGCTGGTGCTCGCCCGCGAGATTCAGAAAAATCTCTTCAACCCGGCCATTGGCGTGCAGCATGATCATGGCCTGCATGTGAAACAGGAGCCGGAACGCGGGAACTAAAAAGTCATCCAGCGCCCGCCCCAGGACCGACTCGGGTGCCAGCCCCAGCAGCTCATAGAGCGTCTGGTTGGCATCCAGCAGGAGCAAATCCTGGTCCAGCAAAAAGATGCCGCAAGGCACGTTTTGCAGGTTCAGCGAAGTCAGGTGGGAGGCGCTCACGGCAAGGTCAGTGGCTGCCCTGGAGATAGGCCCGCATCAGCGCAATGGTTTCTTGCGGGTGGCTCATGTGCGGGCAGTGGCCGATGGCCTGCATGGTTTGCAAGCGGTTGTGTGGAAGGTGCTCATGCAAATAGCGGCCCACCTCGGCCGGCGCCACAGAATCCTGCGTGCACTGCAAAATGAGCACTGGCTTGTCGCAGCGGCTCAGATCAGCCCGGTTGTCGGACAAAAACGTGGCGGCTGCAAAGCTCCGCGCAATCGGAGGGTCCATGGCGCAAAAGCTGGCCTCAAGTTCGCTGGCCAGGTCAGGCTGATCCGGGTTTTTCATCACCACTCCAGCCAGATAATTGGCCCACCCCGTCTGGTTGCGCTCGATCATGTCGAGCAGGCCTTCAATGTCGGCGCTTTCAAACCCGCCGTGGTAGTGGGGCGCATCATTCAGGTAACGCGGCGAGGGGCAGACCATGACCAACCGCTCAATGCGCTGCGGCATGTCAAGGGCCGCCAGCAGGCAAATCATGCTGCTCACTGAATGCCCGACCAAAATGGCGTCATGCAGGTCAAGTGCTTCACACACCTCCACCACGTCCCGGGCGTAGCCCGCCAGACTGCTGTAGCGCTCGGTGTCGTAGGCGTCCAGGTCCGACTGGCCCGCGCCGACATAGTCGAACAGGACCACCTGATAGTCACGCTCAAAAGCCGGCGCCACCATGCGCCACATGGCTTGGTCACAACCAAACCCGTGGGCGAATACAAGGGCTTGTTTGCCGTGCCCGGTGACTTTGACGTTGTTTCTTGTCAGGATGCTCATCTTTTTATAATCTCCAACGACGAAACTTCATTGACCAACGCACTACGGTAATGCGTAAGGGGTAGCATGAGAATTTTTGAATTGTTGCTCAAAAATTGCCTTGTATTTATGAATTATTATCCAAATGCCCTCCTGACTGCCATGACCGCCACTCTGTTGCTCGCAACCTCTGGTGCCCTGGCGCAAACCAAATCAAAATTAGCGCAAATTCTGGAGCGAGGCACCTTGCGGGTGGGCACGACGGGCGATTTCAACCCCATGTCCATCAAGGATACTGCCACCAACACCCTGACCGGCTTCGACATCGAGGCCATGAACCAGCTAGCCACTGACATGGGTGTCAAGGTGGAGTACGTGCCCGCTGAGTGGGCCACGCTGGTCAATGGCATCGTGGCGGACCGGTTTGACATTTTCTCGGGTGCCTCCATCAGCATGGCGCGGGCCAAGACCGTGGCGTTTTCTGACCCCTACATTTTTGCTGGCGCCGTGCCCCTGGTCAGCAAGAAGGCTGCGGCCAAGTTCCCCACCTGGAACAGCGTCAACCAGCCCACTGTGACGGTGGCGGTGTTGATGGGCACCACGTTTGAGCAGCAGGCCCGCTCACATTTCCCCAAGGCCAAAATTCGGGCGGTTGAAAAGCCGGCCACCGGCTACCAAGAGGTGCTGGCCGGGCGCGCACAGATCACGCTGACCAGCAACGTCGAGGCCGCCACCCTCATGAAAACCTACCCTGACCTGCAGATGGTGGGCACCAGCGCAGAGATGCGCAACAAGCGCCCCTTTGCCTACCCGATGCCCCAAGGTGACGATGTGTGGCTGACCTTTGTGAACAACTGGATCGCCCTGAAGCAAGCCGAAGGATTCTTCACCGCGCTTGAGTCCAAATGGCTGTCCGCCCAAAAATAAGTCTTTTTTGCATCGGGCTTGTCCTGACCCTGCTGGGCGGGTGCGCGGCTATCTCGTCAGGCGGCAGCAGCTACACCTGGGGCTGGTACATCTTCAACCCCATGCAAGACAAGGGTGCCTCCAACCTGGGCTTTCTGGTCAGCGGCCTGACCGCCACGGTGCTGGTGTCGCTGTGCGCGATTGTGGTGTCGGTGGTTTTGGGCTTGCTGGTGGCCATGGCGGGCTTGTCAAGCCGGCGCTGGCTCAAGCGGTTGAGTCGCGTGTATGTGGAGGTGTTTCGCGCCATTCCCTTGCTGGTGTTGCTGTTGTGGGTTTTTTACGGCTTGCCGGTAATCATTGGCTTGCAACTGAGCGTGTTTGCCACCGGCGTGCTGGCCATGGCCCTCAGCGACAGTGCGTTTGAGGCAGAAATTTTCAGGGCCGGCATCCAGTCGGTGCCGCAAGGGCAGGTGGAGGCTGCCAAGTCGCTGGGTTTGTCATGGGCTTTGCAAATGCGCCTGGTGGTGATTCCGCAGGCCGTCAAGGTGATCTTGCCCGCGTTGGGAAACCAGTTTGTCTATGTCCTGAAAATGTCGTCGCTCATCTCGGTCATTGGTTTGTCCGAGTTGACCCGCAAGGCCAATGAACTGAACGTGAGCGAGTACCGTCCGCTGGAGATCTATACCCTGCTGGTGGTGGAGTATTTGGTGTTGATTTTGTTGGTGTCTTATGGGGTGCGCCGGTTGGAGCGCAAGTTGTCAAAACAAGGAGGATCATGATTTTTTATGCCACTGCGTTGTCCAGCTACAGCGCCAAGGTTCGCATTGTGTTGTGCGCCAAGGGCCTGGCGTTTGAAGAGCGCCTGCCGCCCGGCGGCTACCACTCAGCGGAGTACCGTGCCATTGTGCCCATGGGCACGTTGCCGGCTATTCAGATCGGGGACTGGGTGCTGTCCGAGTCGGAGGCGATCAACGAATACCTTGAAGAATCGCACCCCAACCCCGCGCTGTTGCCATCCGACCCGAAAGCGCGGGCCCGCGTGCGATTTGTCAGCCGCTTCCATGACCTGCATCTGGAGCCCCGGGTGCGCTCGCTGTTTGCGCATGCCAAGCCCGCTGCCCGTAACGCGGCGCATGTCACGGCCCAAAGGCTTGAAATCGAGCGCCGTCTGGACCAGCTGGCGGGCTGGGCGCAGCCCCAACCCTATCTGTTGACGCCAGAGCTCAGCCTGGCGGACTGTGGGTTGCTGGTCACCCTGCCGCTGGCGCGTGATGTGCTGGCCGCTTGCGGTGAGCCGCTGGAGATACCGCCCAGCCTGCAGGTCTGGCTGGACGTGGCATCACAGCACCCGGCGGTGGTGCAGGCTTTGTTGCCCTGGCGGCATGCCACGCAGCACTGGCTGCAGGCTTAGACGCTATGAATTTAAGAAGATAAAGCGTTATTTATTGTCGGCCATAGGCCAAATAGAGCTAAATTCAGCCCCATCCTGGCTCATAACGGATGCTCGGTATAAAACTTGCCTCCGTGATACAGCAACGGCGAGATATCGTCGCGGTGGGTGCAGCGCTCCACCTCACCGACAAAAATCACGTGGTCGCCTTCTTCATAGCGGCTGCGGTTGAAGCACTCAAACGTGGCCGCAGCGCCTGCCAGCAGCGGCGCGCCGGACACGCCCGGCGTGAACTCGACATCGGCAAACCGGTTTTCAATGCGGGATGCAAAGCGGTTGGCCAAGTCTTTCTGGTCTGCGCCGAGGATGTTGATCGCGTAATGCGAGCCAGCGCTGAAAGACGCCATGCTGGCTGAGCGCTTGCCCAGGCTCCACAGCACCAGCGGCGGGTCCAGCGAGACCGAGTTGAACGAGTTGGCGGTCAGCCCGATCAATTCGCCCTCGGGGGTGCGGGCCGTCACGATGGTGACGCCGGTGGCAAACATGCCAAGCGCGCGGCGAAACTCGGTTTGGGAAA
>JBIIVW010000025.1:0-25805 GCA_044339205.1 Rhodoferax sp.
CCACATCGAAAAAGAGCTCGGACCCGATCACCCCATTCGCATGCTGTCCTATTTGCCCCTGGCGCATATTTATGAGCGGGCACTGGTGGAGTGCGCCTCTCTGGTGGGGGGACGGGCGCACATTTTCTTTGCCGAGTCACTGGATACTTTTGTCCACGATCTGAACCGGGCGCGCCCCACTTGTTTTGTCTCGGTGCCCCGGCTGTGGCTCAAGTTCCAGCAAGGTGTCTTTACCAAGATGCCGGCCAAAAAACTGGATCGTCTGTTGGGCATTCCGGTCATTGGCCGCCTGGTGGCACGCAAGGTCCTGAAGGGCCTGGGCCTCAATGAGGTGCGCCTGGCCGGCAGTGGTTCCGCGCCCATTCCGGCAGAGCTCATTGACTGGTACCGGCGCCTGGGCCTGAATTTGATGGAAGGCTACGGCATGACCGAAGACTTTGCCTACTCGCATACCTCCACCCCGAGTCTGACGGCCCACGGCTGCGTGGGCGCGCCGATGGCTGGCGTGCAGGTGCGCATCAGCAACGAAGGAGAGATTCTGATCAAGTCACCGGGGCAGTTGCTGGGCTACTACAAGCGCCCTGATCTCGATGCCGAGGTGTTCACGGAAGATGGCTTCTTTCGGACCGGTGACAAGGGCGAGCGCCGCCCTGATGGGGTCCTCAAGCTCACCGGTCGCTTGAAGGAGTTGTTCAAAACGGCCAAAGGCAAATATGTGGCACCAGCGCCCATTGAAAACAAGATGAACGCCCACCCCATGGTCGAGATGACGATGGTCTCGGGCGTGGGCCAGCCCTCGGCCTATGCCATGGTGGTGTTGGCCGAACACATTCGCCCCCGGGTGAGTGACCCGGCCCTGCGCGCCGAGGTTCAAAATGAAATGGCGCAATTGCTCAAGACCGTAAACAACACCCTGGCCGACTACGAAAAACTGCAAATGATCGTGATCGCGCCCGAACCCTGGTCCATCGAGAACGGATGCCTCACCCCCACCATGAAGATTCGGCGCAGCCGGATTGAAGCCGAGGTGGCGCCCCAGGTGGACAACTGGTACGCCATGGGGAGTTCAGTGCACTGGGTCCAGGTCCAGGTCTAGGTCCAGGTCTAGGTCTAGGTCTGTAAGCCGGTGGACCGGGTCAGGCCGCCGTCCGTCCCGCCTCAAACGCAGCCGGTCGGTTTGGGCAAGCCGGCTATTTTGCAGGCTTGCTTGGCCGGGCCATAGGGGAACAGCTCAAACAGGTACTTGCTGTTGCCTTTTTCTTGGCCAAACTGCTTGCCAATGGCCTTGGTCATCACCCGCACGGCAGGCGCAATCTGGTACTCGGCATAGTAGTCACGCAAAAAGTTGATGACCTCCCAATGCGCATCAGAAAGCACGATGTCCTCAATTTCGGCCAGGCGGCCCGCGACCTCGGGGCTCCAGTCGGCCAGGTTCAGCAGGTAGCCCTCGGCGTCGGTTGCAAGCAGGGTGTCGTTCATCTCAAGGGCCATCGGGGTCTCCAAATTTCAAATTGATAAGGGCGGGCATCAAAGCCACGAGTGTGAGGTGCTGTGCGCCAGGGTGAGGTCCACAAAGCCGCCGTAGTCGACCAGGGTGATGCCCTCGATCAGCCGGCCCGTGAGGCCGCGCGCATCCAGGTCAGGCTGCAGGGCATAGACCCTGAGCGTGGCGCAGGCCAGGCGCACCTGGGCCTCGGTGGCGCTGCCGGTGGTGGCACCAGTCACGCCGTCTTCAATGAGCAGCAGCGCGTGGCCCGGTTGCATGGTGCGCAGGCAGGTCTCCAGCGTGCGGGTCTGCAGGGGGGACTTGTTGATGATGTGCAGCATGGTGGTTCGGAATATTTAAAAGCTCAGAATCACGTCCTGCTCGGCCATCAGCTGGCCCAGTTGCGCACTGCTGAGCACCTCGACCGGCACCAGCAGGTCTTGGGACTTTAGGCCACGCTGGGTCATTGATTCGTCATCCACATAGAGTTTTTCCACGTCGTAGCCCTCCAGGGCGCGAAAGGCGGGCGAGAAGTTCTTGATGCCAATGCCCTGTGTCTGCTGGCCCTTGACGAGCTGGTACACGCCGTCGTCCATGAACACCAGGCTTACGTCCTGGTCGAAGGTGGCGGTGATCAGCGCCACCTCCAGGCTCTCCAGGGCGTAGATGGTGCCGTAAGGGGCCTTGCGGTTCACCAGCATGAATTTCTTGATGCGGGGGCCGCTGGGGAGGCTGGCTTGGGTTTCGCTCATGCTTGTCTGTTGTAGGGTAGATCAGTCGCCAAAGGTGATGAGGCGGTCGGTCTTGATGCCGCTGTCCACCAGCTGGCCCAGGCCCGAGATACGAAAACCGGGCGCCAGCACCTCGGGCTTGATGCCCCGGCGCAACGCGGCGGCCACGCACACCACCAGGTCCACCTGGTGCTCGGTGGCCAAGGCTGTCCAGCGGTTGACTATATGGCGGTCGTCCTGCGGCGGTTCGGTCAGCCGGGTGGCGTTGTAGACCCCGTCATGGTAGAAAAAAATGCGTTGCACCTCGTGGCCCCGTGCCAGGGCCGCCGTCGCAAACTGGTAAGCGCTGTCAGACGCCTGGTGCGTGTAGGGGCCTTCACTGACCATCAATCCGAATTTCATCGCGGGTTCCTTCCTTGCCTTTGCGCTTTAACGCTGTTGCCACTTCATGGCGGCCACGGCACCGCCAATGATGCCGGCCAACGCAATAAAAGAGCCCAGCGCCAGCGTCGACACCCCGGTGAGCCCCTGGCCCACGGTGCAGCCCATGGCAGTGACCCCGCCAAAGCCCATCAGGACCGCACCCACCAACTGGGTGCGCAAATCGTCGAGGGAGGCAAACCCCTCCCAGCGAAATTTTTTCGTAGCCAAGGCATACGCCAACGACCCCAGCACCACGCCCACCACGCTGGCAATGCCAAACGTCACCCGCAGTGATTTGTCGGTCCACAGCATCAGCAGCTCCAGGCTGTAGGCCGTGGGCGCTACAAAGCTGAGCGATTCGATCGTGCGGGTGTTGGTGGCGAAATACACCGTCTCCAGGGTTTCCGGGTTTTCGCCATAGCCCAGGTTACCCGTCAGGAACCAGCCCGCCACCACCAGCAAGCCCAGCACTACGGCACCGAGCACATGAGACAGGTTGGCCCGAAACCGCTTGTCCTTGAAGACAAACACCAGCAGCCCCAGGCCCACGGCAGTCAGCGTGAGCAGCAGGGCGGTTTTTTCCGGCAGATTGGTGAGCTTGGCCAGAAGCTGGGGCAAGCTCTGGTGGCTCAGTCCCCAAACCGACAAATCCAGCGCCACCGGGTCCAGGTAGGCCACGCGCCACTGCGCAAACAGGCCCTTGAGCGTCATGTAGGCTGAAATCGCCAGAACAATCAGCACCACCAGCGAGCGCAGGCTACCCCCGCCGAGGCGAACCAGGTTTTTGTTGGTGCAGCCCGCAGCAATCGTCATGCCCACCCCAAACAGCGTGCCACCCAGAACCAGGGAGAGCCAAGGCAACACCGGGCGCTGGTAGACCGATTTGCCCAGGTCGATCCACCCGAAGAAATACAGCACATTGGCACCCACCACGGCCACGGCAATGGTCAGCAGCCACATGCGCATGCGGCCCCAATGCTCCATATTGACCACGTCCGAGATGGCGCCCATGGTGCAAAAGTTGGTTTTGTTGGCCACGGCCCCAAAAATAAAGGCCAGCACAAAGCCCCCCCAGACGACCAGGGTGGCAGGGCTTACGGCATCAGTCATGTCAAAGGCTCCGAATGGGAAAGAGGGTCAGATGAACAGGCACACGTCGGCTTCGCCGGCAAACTGCATGAAGGTGGCGGCGCCGCCAAAGGTCACACCGTCAATGAATTCGCTGGTTTTGAAATCGAACAAATCCACGGTCATCTGGCAGGCCACGAACTTGACGTCGGACTCCGCGCAGATGTCACGCAGTTCCTGCAGGGAGGCCACGCCCTTCTTTTTCATCTTTTTCTTCATCATCATCGTGGCCATGGACTCCATGCCCGGCAGCATCTGCATCATCACCGGCATGGGAATCGGCATGGGCATGGCGGGGTTGGCCAGCGGGCTGATCTTGATGCCATCCAGGTTCTTGCGCAGCAGTTGCAGACCGTAGAAGGTGAAGAAAATTTGCACGTCCCAGCCGAGCGCAGCGGCAGTGGAGGCGAGGATGAAGGGTGGATACGCCATGTCCAGCGTGCCTTTGGTGGCGATCAACGCCATCTTCTTGGTTGCCATGCGGACTGTGCTCCGGTTAAGGTTGCGCGGGTTTTGGGCTTAAGCCTTCTTGAGATAAAAGACAAATTTGCTGCCTTCGCTGCCTTGCTCCAGGAGGGCATTGCCGGTTTGCTCGGCGAAGGCGGCCATGTCGCACACCGAGCCGGGGTCGGTGGAGATCACCCGCAGCACTTGCCCGGAGGTCATGTCGACCAATGCTTTTTTGGTTTTGACGATGGGCAGCGGGCAGGCCAGGCCTGAGGCGTCGAATTCTTTGTTGAAATCCATGGGTTGTCTCCGGTATTTTTGGGTTGGGTGGCAGGTTTTAGCCCGATATTGTCAGGGGAAACCGGGTTCCGGGGCAGGTTGTTGGGGTGCGACTCTAGCCCAAGGCCGGCACCAAGCCCTGCGCCTCCAGCCGCAGCACCCGGTCTGCCTTGGCGCTTGCCGCTGCGGAGTGGGTCACCAGCACCAGCGAGGCCTGGTGTTTTCGGGTCTGCTCGATCAGGGCGGCCATGACTTTCTCGGCCGTGGTGGGGTCCAGGTTGCCGGTGGGCTCGTCGGCCAGCAGCAAAGTTGGCCGGTGCACCAGCGCGCGCGCCATGGCCACCCGTTGCAGCTGCCCGCCACTGAGCTGCTGGGGCAGGCGTTCGCCCAGCCCGCTCAGGCCCACAGCGTCCAGCATGGCCTGCACGCGGGCATCGTCGTTCTGGTGCAACAGCATCAGGGGCAGCGCCACGTTTTGCGCCACGCTCAAATGCGCCAGCACATGAAAGGCCTGGAACACAAAG
The DNA here is from genome assembly GCA_044339205.1 of Rhodoferax sp. Taxonomy (GTDB): domain Bacteria; phylum Pseudomonadota; class Gammaproteobacteria; order Burkholderiales; family Burkholderiaceae_C; genus Rhodoferax. The sequence goes on from JBIIVW010000025.1 coordinate 5,019, forward strand.
CCGATTTTTTCGCGCCGCAGGCGGGACAACCCCTCGTCACCGATACCGCCCAAGCCACCCAGGTCCACCCCGTCCAGGATGACCGTGCCGCTTTGCCAGGTGTCCAGCCCGGCCATGCAGTTCAGCAGGGTGGATTTGCCCACCCCGGACTCGCCCACAATGGCCACAAACTCCCCCGGCTCTACGGTCAGCGACACGTTGCTGAAAACCGGCACCTCGCCGTAGTGCTTGCTCAGGTTGGTGATGACCAGACTCATGGCTGTGCTGCGGGTTCAGCCCGCAAAAAATCACGGGCAATCGTGAGAACCCGGGCCAGGGCGGTGGGCTCGTCGCAGGCCACCACCTGGCGTTCGGGCATGGAGCGCAGCCAGGTCAGCTGGCGCTTGGCCAGTTGGCGGGTGGCAAAAATGCCTTGGTCGCGCAGTTCGGCCAGGGCCGGGGGCTTGCTGGTGCTGCCTGCACCGCCCGAGTTGCCTACGGCGTGCGCCTCCAGCGCGTCCAGGTAAGTCCAGGCCTGCCGATACCCCACGCAGCGCATGGCGGGCAGGTCGGGGTTCAGGTCACCCCGGGCACGCAAGGCGCGCACTTCGTCCAGAAAACCTGCGGCCAGCATGGCGTCAAAACGCTGGGCAATGCGCTCGTGCAGCCAGCTGCGCTGGTTGGGCTCCAGGGAGATCAGGCAGACGGTCCGAGGCGGATTTTCGGGTAATTTTGATTCAAATTGGCCTCTAGCCGGCGTTTCATATGCTTGGGTAGCTATCTTTTTTATTGTATGAAAAGACGCCATGGTTTGTCCTGATGCCCGGTACACCTCCAGCGCCCGCTGCACACGCTGGGCGTCTGCGGGGTTCAGGCGCGCCGCTGTGACCGGGTCCACCTGGGCCAGCAGCGCATGCATGGCGGGCCAGCCATTTTGGCGGGCCTCTTCTTCGATGCCGGCGCGAATGGCGGCATCCGCCTTGGGCATGTCGTCAATACCGTCCAGAAGCGCCTTGAAATACAGCATGGTGCCGCCCACCAGCAGGGGCAACTTACCGCGCGCCGTGATCTCTTGCATAAGCGCCTGCGCATCCGCCACAAAGCTGGCGGCGCTATAGGGAGAGAGCGGGTCGCGGATGTTGATCAGGTGGTGGGGTACGGCCGCCAGCTCCTCCTGCGTGGGCTTGGCCGTGCCAATGTCCATGCCCCGGTAGACCAGCGCCGAGTCCACGCTGATGATCTCTACCGCGTGCTCGCGCGCCAGGGCCAGGGCAGCGGCCGTCTTGCCGGCAGCCGTGGGGCCCGCCAGATACATCGCCTTGGGGCTAGTGACCATCGTTGGCTCCGTGTTTTTGCACCAGGGTCCAGGCCGTCAGGGCAATCAGGACGCTCCAGAACCAGATGCCAAACACCATCGGGTAAACGGTGCCGTCCAGGTACTTGCCGAGCCAGCCGCCCATGGCAAAGGCGGCCACCATCATGAAAAAACCGTTCAGGGCCGAGGCCGCCCCTGCTGCCTGCGGAAACGGCCCGACAGCGCCACTTTGGCTGCAGGGCTGGTGAATGCCATGCCCCAGCATGAACACGCACTGAGGCACCATGATCGCCCACACGTTGTGCCAGCCGGCCAGTGCCATCCCTGCCATGAGGGTGCCGCCCGACAAGCTCAACCCGCCGGCCAGGGCCACCGCATGGCGCACACCCAGGCGCGGCAGCCAGTACCGACACAAAAACGTGCCCAAAATGTAGAACAGCGAGTTGGTGAACATCACCAGTCCGTACAGGGTGGTGCTCAAGCCCAGCACCTGAATAAACACAAAGGAAGACGCAGCAAGCAAGGTAAACAAGCCGCCGTAAGACGCCGCTGACAGGAGTGAAAACGCCAGAAAAGTCGGGTGCCTCAGAATCATTTTCCAGGTGCGCAGCACCATGGCGGGTTGCAATGCAGCCGGGTTCTTGCGCGCCAGCGTTTCCTTGAAACCCAGGGCCACCACAGCCAGGCACATGGCCCCAAATATGGCCACCGCCAGCAAGGCGATGCGCCAGCTGAACCACCCTGACAGCGCCCCACCCAGCGGCGCGCACAGGCAGGCCAGCACGCCCAAGCCGCTCAGGCCCTTGGACATTACCCGGGCGCCCTCCAGCGGCGTGTAAAGGTCGCGCACGATGGCACGGGCGCACATGACCCCGGCGCCCATGGCCACGCCCTGTACCGTGCGCCACACAATGAGCATCTCCATGCTGGCGGACAACGTGCTGCCCAGCGAGGCCAGCACATAAGCGCTCATCCCCACCAGCAAAATCGGGCGGCGCCCAAAGCGGTCAGACAGCGGCCCCCAGGCCAGCTGCGAGAAGCCAAAGGCCAGCAACAGCGCCGACAGCGTGAGTTGCGCTTGAGCGATGGGCGCGCCAAAACCCGCCGTCAAAGCGGGCAGGGCGGGCAGGTACAGGTCGGTGGTGATGGGCTGCAGGCCCAGCAGCATTGAGAGCATCAGGACGATCAGGCCGGGCTGCATGGCGACGGGGAGTGTGAACAAGACATTCGTCTGAGCGTATCAGATCAGTTCCCCCTGTTTTCTTCGCTTTCTCGCCAATGCACTCCCTGCTTTGCAGGGCCTGCGACCCCTGCACCGCTTCCTGGCTCGCCCTGGCGCATCAGGGCAGGGCGAGCCAGAGTCGGGTCAATGAATGGCCAGCTTCTTTGCAGTGGTGGTGGCTTTTTTGGGCAGATCCAGGGTCAGCACGCCGTCCTCGTACTTGGCCACAGCCTTGGTGTCGTCCACATCCTGGGCCAGGGTGAACGCACGTGACACTGCGCCGTAGTAGCGCTCGCGGCGCAACACCTTGCCGCCGTCTTCCTTGAGTTCTTTTTCCTCCTTGGTTTCGGCGTCGATCTGCACCAGATTGCCGTCAATACGGACATTGATGTCTTCCTTTTTGACGCCTGGCAAGTCTGCACGGACCTTGAACATTCCGTCCTTTTCCACCACGTCAACCCGGATGTCAAGTTCTTCCAGATTGCGCTCAGCGCGCAAAGGCGCCATGAAGCGTCGAAACATCGACTCAAAAGGGTCGTTCAGTGTGGGTTCAAACAAACGCATATTGGCCATGATGATTCCTTAAATTAAAGAGCAGAAAAAAACGCTGCAAACCGTTGCCACTGCGCACTGCGGATGCAACAGGTCAAGCATATTGAGCGGCTCATCCCCGGGGTTGACAACTCGCAATGGAGGCTCAGTTAAGATCCGTTTCGGCGGAGTAGGGAGCGCTGTGGTGGTTTACGCCGGAGCAGGTGTCCTGTAACATTTTTCAAAATCAACATCTCATGGATTGGGCACTGCATGATGGCTTTTGACACGGATCGCTCGCGCTGAATCGCCATCATGGAAAAGCAGCTCACCGGCCAACTGTCCAGCATTCTGGAGAGCATCACCGACGGTTTCTTTTTGCTCAACGAGCATTGGTGTTTTATCTACATCAACCCGCAAGCCGAGGTCATGCTGCATCAGCCGTCAGGCAGTTTGATGGGGGCCAATATCTGGGAGCGTTTTCCTCAGGCGGTGGGTGGCACCATTCAGCTTGAATTTGAGCGCGCCGTGGCACAGGGCAAAAAAGCCAGTTTTGAGGCTTGGTACGAGCCCCTGCAGATCTGGCTTTCAATTGACGCCTATCCTGCCCATCCGGGTTTGACGGTGTATTTTCGGGATGTGACCGATCGATACACCACTGAGCAGCGCTTGCGCGAAGAGCGCGAAATGCTCGCCGCTATTGTCAATTCAACGGCAGACGCCATCATCAGCACCGACGTGCAGGGGCGTATCCAGATGTTCAGCCCGGCCGCAGAGCGCATGTTTCGTCGCTCTCAAGAGCGGATGCGGGGCCAGAGCATGGAGGTGCTGCTGCCTGAGCGCTTTCGGGCCGCGCACCAGCAACATTTGCTCAGGTTTGCCCAGTCCGGTGAAACGCATCGCATGATGGGCCTGGGCCTGGTCAAGGGGCTGCGCTCCGATGGGCGGGAGCTGGATCTGGAGGTCACCATTTCCCAGCTGGTGGTGCAAAACCAAAAGGTGCTGATGGCCAACATGAGGGATGTGACCCAGCGCGTGCGCTCCGACGCGGTGTTTGAGCAGTCCCGCGCGCAGCTCTCCGAACTCACCCATAAGCTGATGTTGCAGGAGAAAACCCTGGTCAAGGGCCTGGCCCAGGCCTTGCACGACCAACTGGGCCAGACCATGGCGGCCATTCGCATGGCACACGAGACTATTTTGACGTTGCAGGGCGATCAGGTGCCACCGGGCGTGCACAAGCTGCAGACCCAGTTGGGCGCGCTGATCAGCCAGGCCATTCGTCAGGTGCGACAGGTGCTCACCGACTTGCGCCCCCCTTTGCTCGATGAGCACGGACTCGCTGCCGCGCTGGACAACGAGCTGCGCAACCGGTCCCTGAAGGTGCCTCAAATCGATATTTCAGTGCACGTGGAGCCGCAAGTGGCCCACCTGCGCTGGCCTCCCGAGGTTGAATACGCCGCGTTCATGGTGGCGCGCGAGGCAGTCGAAAATGCCTTGCGCCACTCGGGCGCCACGGCAGTTTCGGCCAGGCTTTCAGGCAGCGCGCTGTCGTTGTTGCTGGAGGTGGCCGACAACGGCGTGGGCATGCCCAATGAGGCGACCGTGCAGGCAGGTCACCTGGGTATTTTGGGTATGCAGGAGCGTGCGCATGCCATTGGTGCTGGTGTTACGGTCGACTCAGGTGCGACCGGTGGCACGCGTGTGTGTTTCACCTGGCAATCCACCCCCTTGTTATGACCCGTCTTTATCTGGTTGATGACCATCAACTCATGCGCGAAGGCTTGCGCTCCCTGCTGGAGGCCAAGGGCTACGCGGTGGTGGGCGAGTCAGCAGACCCCACCGAGGCACTGGCAGACCTGCTGCGTCTGCGCCCTGAGGTCGTGCTGCTGGACCTCAACCTGGCGGGGCGCTCCGGCTTTGAGCTGCTGGCCGAGCTGCAGCGTCGCCATTTGCCTACACGCTGTGTGGTCCTGACCATGTCGGCCCAGCCCCACCAGGTGGCCGAAGCCATCCGCCTGGGGGCTTGCGGCTATGTGCTCAAGGGCTCGGCGGGGAGTGACCTCATGGCCGCCATTGATGCCGCCGCCCGGGGTAAAAAACACCTGGGTGCCGAAGTGGCTGACCTGGCCTTGCAGGTCTTTATGCAGCCCGCCAATGACGACCCGCTGAGTGCCCTGTCCCCACGGGAGCGGCAAATCATCATCATGGTGGTCAATGGTCGCTCCAGCTCGCAAATTGGGGCTGAGCTGCATTTGTCACCCAAGACAGTGGCCACCTACCGCAGCCGCCTGATGGCCAAGCTGCGGGTGAGTGACGTGGCCGGCCTGGTGCGCCTCGCTGTGCGCTTTGGCCTGGTGGATGGCGATGAACAGGGCGACGTGCGCAAGCGCCGCGCCACCGACGGAGTGGCGTGACTGTCCATGCCTTCCCGCAAGACCTGTCCAATTCTCCCTACAGACGGCATTTCGCGCTCGTCCTAAAGTTGCTCTCAGGGATCGGCTTCGTCGCCCACCGGGCGCGGCCTCCGTCACGAGAGCAACACCATGATGAATGTTCAATCAGTTCCAAGTGCAGCCCGCTGGCAGCCAACGGCCCGTCAATCCACGCTCAAGCTGGAAACCGATGAGCGCTGGTCCGACTTCAAGGAAGTCCTGGGGCTGCTGCGGTTTGACGGGAAAGTGCATGAAATGAACGACACCACCTTGTTCAGGCGTCGGCGTCTGAAAGCTGGGCAATCTGCCCTGTGCATGGGGCAGCCGTTTGATGGCCTGTATGTCGTGCGCCTGGGGGCCCTCAAAACCTCCATGACCCATGTGGACGGTGCCGAGCATGTGCTGGCTTTTCCCATGAAAGGGGATTTGCTGGGTTTTGACGGCGTGTGCAAAAACAAGTACCTGAGCGAGGTGACGGCGCTGACCGACTGCGACCTCATCAAGATTCCGGCGGCCGACCTGTTCTCACCCGGGCGTGGCTGCAATGACATAGAGCGCATGGCCTACTGGGCCATCAGCCGGGAAATCGTGCAGGAGCAATCGGCCTACGCGCTGTCCCACTCTGCCAAGTCCGAGGCGCGTGTGGCCCGGTTTCTGCGCATCCAGTCCGAGCGCTTCAATGCCATGGGCTACTCACCCAACCGTTTTACCCTGCCCATGACCCGGCGCGACATTGGTAACCACCTGAATGTCACACTGGAGACAGTAAGCCGCGCTTTCTCGGCGCTGGACCATTTGGGCATCATTGCCGTGGAGCGCAGGGAGATCCGGATTTTGTCGATGGAAGCCTTGCGTGACTTTGAGAGTTAAGGGCAATGTCTTCGCCCAAGGTGGTGGCGTTTCAACGGCGCAGCCCCCGGTTCGGCACGATTTTGGTCCCCATCGACGGCTCGGTGCTGTCGGTGGCGGCCGCGTACAAAGCGCTTGAATTTGCCCGGCGTATGGATGCCCGGGTGGTGGTGTTTCATTCCGTTCCCAGCTACCAGTACCCCATCTACCTGGGAGGTATTCCCTTTGAATACCCCAGTGAGGCTGATTACGAGACGCAGTGCCGCGCCATTGCCCAGCGCTACCTGGACCTGGTGTCAGGCCTGGGCGCCGATATGGGTGTATCGGTGGGCACCCGGCTGGAGTTCAGTCCCGATCCGGTGCAGGGCATATTGGATGCGGCTCGTCAGGAGGACTGCAGCCTGATTTATTTGGGCGCCCACGGGCGCAGCGGGGTGTCACCCCTGTTTTTAGGCCATGTGGCCCACAAGATTCTGTCTCTGGCCCTGATCCCGGTGTTGCTGGACCGTCCCACACCAGAGGACGTGGGGCGGGCCCAGACGCTCATGGCCCAGCGAGATATTGAGCCGTAGGGGGTTAGTAGCGGATATTATTCGGCGGTCAGGAGTGGCAACAAGGACCAAGGGATGTGTGAATGAAAAAAAATGAGAGTTCGACGGAGTCAAGACCGTTTCCCGTGGTCGGTTTGGGTGCGTCAGCCGGCGGCCTGATTGCGCTGGAGCAATTTTTATCCCATGTGCCCGCAGCTTGCGGCATGGCGTTTGTGGTGGTCCAGCATCTGGACCCGAACCGCGAAGGCATGCTGGTGGAACTGCTGAGAAGGCGCACCCCCATGCCCGTGGAGGAGGTGAGTGACCAGATGGTGTTGGCGCCCAATCAGGTTTACGTTATTCCCCCTGGACGGGATTTGCGTATCGAGCACGGTGTGTTGCATTTGCAAGATCCGCCTGAACCCCGTGGCCTGCGTCTGCCGATTGACTCGTTTTTCAAGTCCCTGGCAGACGACCGCCAGCAAAACAGTATTGGCGTCATTCTCTCGGGCATGGGTGCTGACGGTACGCTGGGCCTGCGTGCCATTCGGGAGGCGGCGGGTGCCTGCTTTGTGCAAGCTCCCGCGTCTGCCCAATTTGACAGCATGCCGCGCAGCGCCATTGATGCCGGCGTGGCCGACGTGGTGGCCTCGGCTGAAGAACTGCCTGCCAAAATCATGGCCTATGTTGAGCGAATTCAACTCGGCGCTTATGCTGAGACCGAGGCCGAAGCCGACCAAAAAGACGTCGGTGTGCTCGACAAGGTCATTGCCCTGCTGCACGCCCAGACCGGACACGATTTCTCACAGTACAAAAAAAGCACTATCTCGCGCCGCATTGAGCGTCGCATGGGCCTGCACCAACTCCCTCGCATCTCGGATTACCTGCGCTATTTGCGTGAAAACCCGTCCGAGTCCGAGCTGTTGTTCAACGAGTTGTTGATTGGGGTGACCAGCTTTTTCAGGGACCCGGACGTCTGGGAAAAACTCAAGACCGAGGTCATCCCCACCCTGATGGCCAACCACCCGAATGGCGCGGTGTTGCGGGCGTGGTCGCCGGGTTGCTCCACCGGGGAAGAGGCCTACTCGCTGGCCATGGTGTTCAGGGAGGCACTTGAAGACGCGAACCCGACGCACCGTTTCTCGCTGCAAATATTTGCCTCTGATCTGGACAAAGCCGCCATTGCCACCGGGCGCTTGGGCCTGTACGCCCGCAATATTGAGGCCGATGTGTCCCCCAAGCGCCTAAATCGTTTTTTTGTGGAAGACCCGGGTGGCTACCGTGTGTGCAACGAGATCCGGGAAATGGTGATTTTTGCAGAGCAAAACATCATTGTGGACCCGCCTTTCACCAAGATCGATGTGCTGAGTTGCCGCAACCTGCTGATTTATCTGGAGTCCGAGCTGCAGGACAAGTTGATTCAGCTTTTTCATTACAGCTTGGGTCAGGGGGGCTTTTTGGTGCTGGGCAGCGCGGAGTCGATTGGTTCGGCCGCAGCCCTGTTTTCGCCTTTGACCGGCAAGAGCCGCATTTACCGCCGGCTGGATGCGCCGGTGCGGGCGCTTCCGCTGGATTTTCCGGCGGCCTTTATGCGCTCAGTGTTCCATGCCGGCGCAGGCACGGGCCTGGTGCGAGATGAGTTGATGACCGGGCCCAATCTGCAAATGATGGTTGAAAAGGTGTTGCTGGAGCACTACGCGCCCGCAGCCGTGCTGGTGACCCCGCAAGGCGACGTGTTGTATTTCAGTGGCAAAACCGGAAAATACCTGGAGCCCGCCATGGGCAAGCCGAACCTGAACCTGTTTGCCATGGCCCGCAAGGGGCTGGACCAGGCCTTAAGCGAAGCGTTTCACCGGGCGATCCGGGAGAAGACGGTGGCCCATTTGAGGAACATCAAAGTGGTCCGCGAGGGCGGGGCGCAGTATGTCCATGTGGTGGTGCAGCCACTGGATGAGCCCGCTGGGTTGCGAGGCATGGCGCTGGTGGTGTTTCATGATGTGCCCACGCCCCGCAAACGCAAGCCGACGAGCCCGATGGATCAGCGTGCTGCCGAAGGGGCTCGTCTGGACGGCATGGTGCAAGAGTTGCAGCAGTCCCGCGAAGAAGCCAAGTCAACCCGTGAAGAAATGCAGACGACCCAGGAGGAGCTCAAATCCACCAACGAAGAGTTGCAGTCCTCCAATGAGGAGTTGCAGTCCACCAACGAGGAACTGACCACCTCCAAGGAAGAGATGCAGTCCATGAACGAAGAGCTGCAGACGGTGAACCACGAGTTGCAGGCCAAGGTCACCGAACTGTCACGCGCCAGCAACGACATGAAGAACCTGCTGGAGAGCACCGAGATCGCCACCTTGTTTCTGGACGAGGTGCTTAACGTGCGACGCTACACGGTGCCCACCACCCGCATCATCAGTCTGATTCCGGCTGACATGGGCCGCCCCATCACCGACATCGTCACCCAACTGCAGTACCCTGACCTGGCTCAAGATGCCCGCGAAGTCATGCGCTCGCTGGTGTTCAAGGAGAGTGATGTGTCCACCCTCTCAGGAGGGTGGTTTCGGGTGCGCATCATGCCTTACCGCACCCAGGAAAACCGCATTGACGGCCTGGTGATCACCTTTGCCGACATCACGGTCAGCAAAACGCTGGAGGCGGAGTTGACCGCGGCACGGGCCCAGATTGCGGCCTTGACCCAGGATAAAAATACGCAGGGAGTTGTCAATGGGTTACCGTAAAAATCCGGCCAGTCTGGACGAGTTGCGTGCGCTGGCTCAAAAGCGTTTTTTTGGGCGACCCGGACATACCGACAGCGACCTGACCCAACAGGACGCGCAGCATCTGTTTGAGGAACTGGAGATCCACCAGATTGAGTTGGAACTTCAAAACGAGCACCTCAATGCCACCCGGGCGCAACTGGAGTCCGCGCTCATCCAGAACAGCGAGTTGTATGACTTTGCCCCCGTGGGGATTTTGTCGCTGGACTTGGAGGGCGTGATCACCAAACTCAACCTGGCTGGGGCCCGGATGCTGGGTGGGGAGCGCGCCAGGTTGCTGGGCACCCGATTCAAGTTGTATGTGTGCGAGGCTGACCGCCAGGTGCTTGATCGCGTGGTGGGCCGCACTGTTGCCACAGGCGATGTGCAGGACGGTGAGCTGGAGCTCTCGGCCAAGGGGTCTTTGCCCAGGCACGCGGAGGTTCGTGTGGCTCAGCTCCCTCAAGCCCAGGGTTTCCAGCTTATTCTGGTGGACATCACCCGACGCCGCCATGTCGAGGACAGCTTGCGCGTGAGCGAGGAGCGCTGGAAGCTGGCGCTGGAGGCCGCAGGTGACGGCGTCTGGGATTGGAACTTGCAAACCAGCGAGGTGGTGTTTTCGCCCCCCTTTGAAGCGCTTTTTGGTTTCAGGGAGGGTGAGTATGGCCACAGTATTGAAGACTGGAATACCCGTATCCACCCGGATGACCGGCTCCAGGTCCTGGCTGAAATCCAGGCGCACCTGAGCGGCAAGACACCCGTTTACGCCAACGAGCACCGGGGCCTGTGCAAGGACGGCAGCTGGAAGTGGGTGCTGTCGCGCGGCGCTGTGATCAGCCGCACGGATGAGGGCCGCGCCCTGCGCATGCTGGGCACCCATGTAGACATCACCAGCCGCAAGCAAACTGAGGAGGCCTTGCGGGAGTCCAACCGGTTTCAACAGGCGGTGTTTGATTCGCTGGCGGCGCACATCGTGGTGCTTGACCATGAGGGAATTATTCTGCAAGCCAACAGCGCCTGGCGCAACTACGCGCTGGAGAACTGCAAGAGCCATGGGCATTCCGGTGAACTGGTGGGCGAACGCTATCTTGATGTGCTGGCCTGCATCACGCAGGACAACACCCAGACGCTGGCGGCTGCAACGGCCGGTCTGGCATCGGTGATGGCCGGCGATGCGGCGCAGTTTCAGCTGGAGCATCCGTTCTTTACGCCGTTCGATGCGCGCTGGTTCAGCATGAAGGTCACCTCCGTGCATGACGCTGCCCAGCGCATTGTGGTCAGCCACGAAGACGTCACCAGCCTCAAGGCCGCCGAGCTGGCCAGCCTGACCCTGGCCAACGTGGACACCCTGACGGGCGCTTTAAGCCGGCGCAACTTTCTCAATTTGGCCGAGCAGGAGCTGGCGCGCTCCAACCGCTACGGCCTGCCGCTGATGGTGCTGATGCTGGACCTGGACCATTTCAAGAGCATCAACGACCGTTACGGCCATGCTGCGGGCGACAAGGTCTTGCAAGGATTTGTCAAAACCGTGACCGATGTGCTGCGCGAGTCGGACTTGATTGGCCGCCTGGGCGGCGAGGAATTTGCTGTCTTGTTACCCAACACCACCATGGAGGGCGGGCGCGCATTGGCCCAGCGCATCATTGACAGTGTGCGCGACAGCACGGTGGAGGTGGCTGGCCAGCGCATCCCCTACACCGTGAGCGTGGGAGCGGGTTGCCTCACAGGAGAGACCAACTTTGCCGACCTGCTGGCCCACGCAGATGCAGCCCTGTACCGCGCCAAAGCCAGTGGACGTGACCGCCTTGAGGTCGGTTTAACCTGATTTTGGGAGCCACACCATGGGGCAAAAGCACACCTGGAACATGGGCTACTGGCTCCTGGCCTTGCTGCTTTTGTTCTTGTTGCAAGACGTGTGGCAAAACACCAACCGGGTGCAGACCGTGCCCTACAGCGAGTTTGAAAAGGCCCTGAGCGAAGGCCGCATTGCGGACGTGACGGTGTCCGAGCGCTCGGTGGTCGGGCGGCTCAAGGCACCGGACGGTACCAAGACCTCTTTGGTGGCGGTGCGCGTGGAGCCTGACCTGGCTGCGCGGCTGGAGAAGTTTGATGTGCCCTACACCCGTGTCGTGGAGAGCACGCTCTTGCGTGATCTGATGTCGTGGGTGGTGCCGGCGCTGATCTTCTTTGGCGTGTGGTTCTTCTTGTTTCGTGGATTTGCAGACAAGCAGGGCCTGGGCGGCATGCTCTCCATTGGCAAGAGCCGCGCCAAGATTTACGTGCAAACCAATACCGGTGTGACCTTTGCCGATGTGGCCGGCGTGGACGAGGCCCGCCATGAGTTGGAGGAGGTGGTGGACTTCTTGAAGCACCCGCAGGAGTACGGTCGCCTGGGCGCGCACATCCCCAAGGGCGTGCTGCTGGTGGGGCCGCCGGGCACGGGCAAGACGCTGCTGGCCAAGGCCGTGGCGGGGGAGGCGGGTGTGCCGTTTTTCTCGATCTCGGGCAGCGAGTTTGTCGAGATGTTTGTAGGCGTGGGTGCGGCCCGCGTGCGCGACCTGTTCGAGCAGGCCCGCCTAATGGCACCTGCTATTATTTTTATCGATGAACTTGATGCATTAGGGCGGGCGCGGGGCGCTTTTCCGGGATTGGGCGGGCACGACGAAAAAGAACAAACCCTGAACCAGTTGCTGTCGGAAATGGATGGGTTTGACTCCTCGGTCGGCTTGATCATTTTGTCGGCGACCAACCGGCCCGAGATTTTGGACCCTGCCTTGTTGCGTGCGGGGCGCTTTGACCGCCAGGTGCTGGTGGACCGCCCGGACCGCAAGGGCCGCACCGACATCCTCAAGGTGCACGCCCGCAAGGTGACCCTTAGCACCACGATGAACCTGGAAGACGTGGCCGCGCTCACCCCTGGCTTTAGCGGTGCGGACCTGGCCAATCTGGTGAATGAGGCCACGCTGGTGGCTACCCGGCGCAAAGCCAACGAGGTCACGCTGCCCGACTTCACCGCCGCCGTGGAGCGCATTGTGGCCGGGCTGGAGCGCCGAAACCGCGTGCTCAACCCCAAGGAGCGCGAGGCTGTGGCCTTTCATGAAATGGGCCACGCCCTGGTGGCGCTGGCCCAGCCGGGCACCGACCCGGTGCACAAGGTGTCCATCATCCCGCGCGGCATTGGCGCGCTGGGCTATACCATTCAGCGCCCCACCGAAGATCGCTACCTGATGACCCGCCCCGAGCTGGAGCAAAAAATTGCCGTGCTGCTGGGCGGGCGTGCGGCGGAAAAGCTGGTGTTTGAGGTGCTGTCCACCGGCGCAGCGGATGACCTCGCCAAAGCCACCGACATCGCCCGCGACATGGTCACCCGCTACGGCATGGACGAGGCCCTGGGCTATGTGGCCTTTGAGCCCCAGCGCCAGCAGATGCTGGACCTGCCCGCCGGCCTGCTACCGCACCAAAGCCAGGCCGCACAAGCCACTTTGCAGCGCATTGACGATGCCATTCGCGGCATTGTGATGGGTGGCTTTGAGCGCGCCACGGCCATACTGGCTGCCAACCGCGAGGTACTGGAGCGCGGCGCCCGCGCTTTGCTGGCGCAAGAAACCCTGGATGAGGCTGCTATTCGGGGGTTGGCGAAGGATTTGACGCCTTTGGGGTCGTTTTCAAGGTTTTTAGGGCTCTAGCCGGCGGATCTATTGGGTAAGGTGCTACGCAAAATTTCAGTTGTATCGTCGGCGGTGATGGCTGCGTGAAGGTGGGTTTTTACTGATGGGCGGTCACTTTTGCAAATCATGGTGACATTGTCATTGATTGAGGCGGCCTGGCGCGAGCCTCGCCAAGGCATCGTCAAGCCGGAGCCTTTGCTGGGCAATCTGGCGGGTTACTGGTCGCGGCGCATTGATGAAGCGCATCGCCTGGTGTATGCGGCCGACGATGTTGACTTTGACGTCATTGCAGGCCGTGGGCACTACGACAACTGAAGGCGCAGGCTTCTCTAGAAGTTTAGCTCTCCAGCCGGCGTATTCATTGCGTTTGAAGCTATAAAAATAGACCTGGTTGTCAGCGCTGGACTTGGCTGTTGCGATTGGTCAAGCGGGTAGGGCTGGGCGTGGCTACGCTCAAAACATCTTTGAGTCAGGATGGCCCGTCATGCATAAATCACCCTTGAAAACACCCATTTCAGAGCACGTCTGGCGTACCCGGTACCGCTGGTCCGAGGGCGGGCACATGCAAGAGCCGTCGATAGAGGCGACGTGGGACCGGGTCGCGTTGGCCGTCTCTGGCGCCGAGGCGCATCACCACAACGAATGGCGCGAGCGGTTCAGGGCGATCCTGACCGATTTCCGGTTTTTGCCGGGGGGGCGGATATTGGCCAGTGCGGGCACCTCGCGCCGCGCCACCTTGTTCAACTGCTTCGTGATGGGGCCGATTGACGACTCGCTGCAAGGCATCTTCAACGCACTGCGCGAGGCCATGGTGACCTTGCAGGCCGGTGGAGGCGTGGGTATTGATTTCTCCACGCTGCGGCCCGTCGGTGCGATCGCAGCGGCCAGCGGCAGCGTGGCGTCGGGCCCGGTGTCTTTCATGGCAGTGTGGGAGGCGGCGTGCACGGTGCTGGAGTCGGCCAACCTGCGCCGTGGCGCGATGATGGCCACGCTGCGCTGCGACCACCCCGACATTGAGTCTTTCATTGACTCCAAACTATCGGGCGCGGCCCTGCCGCACTTTAATTTGTCGGTGCTGCTGAGCGATGATTTCATGCGCGCGGTGGATGAGGACGGCCCCTGGCCGCTGGTTTTTCCCCTGGGCGAGCAGCCGATTCCGGCCAGTGCCGAGGTGTGCGAGCGGGAGTGGTCCGGTACCATCACGCCGCAGTTGTGCCTGGTGTACCGGCGCATCCCGGCACGCGTTTTGTGGGAGAAATTGCTGGCCGCCGAACATGCGAGTGCCGAACCCGGCGTGCTATTCATTGACCGTATCAACCGTGCCAACAACCTCTGGTACTGCGAGCACCTCTCAAGCACCAATCCCTGTGGCGAGGTTCCCCTGCCGCCCTTTGGCGCCTGTAACCTGGGGTCCATCAATCTGACCCGGTTTGTGCAGCATCCGTTCTCGAAGCATCCCAAGTTCGACTTTGGCAGCTTGGTGGCAGTGGCCAGCGTGGCGACGCGCTTTTTGGACAATGTGCATGACATCTCGCTGTTTCCGCTCAAGGCCCAGGAGAAAGCGGCCGGGGCGAGCCGGCGCATTGGTTTGGGCATCACCGGCCTGGCGGACCTGTTTGCGATGTTGGGGCTGCGCTATGGCACCCCGGCCAGCGTGGCGCTCACGGGCGAAATCATGGGTGTGATCCGCGACACGGCTTACCGCACCTCGGTCGGGCTGGCACAAGAAAAAGGCGTGTTTCCGGAGTTCGAAAAAATCAAGTTTGGCGCCAGCCCCTTTGCGCTGGATTTGTCACACGACATTCAGGATGCCATTGCCCAGCACGGCATCCGAAACAGCCACCTGCTGGCGGTGGCGCCTACCGGCTCGGTGAGTTTGTTGGCCAACAACACGTCCAGTGGGCTGGAGCCGATGCTGGCTTTCAAGGCGACGCGCCTGGTGCGTGGGGCCGATGGCCAGATGATTCCTTTTGAGGTGGAAGACGCCGCGTGCCAGCACTACCACTCGCTCATGGGCCACACGGCAGCGCTGCCAGCGCATTTTGTGCAAGCCGCGGATGTCAGCCCCGAGGACCAGCTGCAGGTGATGGCCAACGCGCAAGCGTGTGTGGACAATGCCATCTCCAAAACCATTCGTTTGCCTCGCAACGCGACGGTGCAGGAGCATGGGGTGGTTTTACGCCGGGCCTGGGCCTTGGGCTTGAAGGGATGCGCTGTGTACCGCGAAGGCAGTCGAGACGGCGTGATCCAGGGCCACGGCGGCCTGGATCGGCGCCAAAGTGAGTAGGCGCCGGAAGGCGCCAGCAACTCACTTCACCAGCAGAACAGGCACCTCTGACTGATGGATCACGCGTTGGGCCACCGAGCCCAGCAGCATGTTGCCGATAGCGCCCATGCCACGCGTGCCCATGGCAATCTGGTCGACCCGGTGTTCGTTGGCTACCCGAGCGATTTCGTTGGCAATAACCCCGTAGGCTCGCACGGGTTCTGACACCTTCAGCTGCAATGCGCGGGCATGCTCGGTGGCTTGGGTCAGGATGGCGCCTTGTTGCCTCTTTTGATCTTCCTCGATCTTCTGGATGGTGGTCGCGGTGAATCCAGCATAGACGAGAGGCTCGGGGCTGACGCACAGCAGCGTCGCCTCCAGATCCAGGGAAGACCGGGCCATCTTGGCGACAGCGTCAATGGCCCGATTGGCATGTTCAGATCCATCAACGGCGATCAATATTTTCAGCATGTTCCACTCCTGTTGGGTCAATGAAAAAGGGGACCTGCGCCTGTCAATGAGCGGATGCCAGGACCTGGTCTACGCGCTGCTTTAGCTCAGGCCCGGTGTAGCTGGTCAGGTCACTGGCTACAGTGGTGTGAAGGGCCTTGGCTGCGGCCGCGCTCAGGCGGGGCCTGAGTTCGCCAAGTAGAGCGGGGGAGGCGATCAACACCAGGCTGCTGCACTCGTGGGCGCTCACGCCTTGGTTGAGGAAGTTGGTCAACTGGGTGGCAAAGTTGGCGCGCTCTTTGGCCTGCACCTCGGTGTGGGGCTCAAACTGGGTGCCGGCGTGCCCTGTGCGGCCATGGCCCTTGCCCGCGTCGCCGCTGACATCACCCGCCGGCACGGTGCTCACAAGGTGGCTTTGGGGGTGAACGAAGTCAGCCAGCTCGATCAGGGCGTGGTCCTCTTCGCGGCGCTCAAAGCAGCGTGCGCGCTCGCCATTGGCAACTAAAACCCAAGTGGTATCCATAGTTTTCCTTTTTAACGGGTGAATCAAACCAGATCAGAGCCAGCCTCGGGCCCCAGCGCACTGGCGCGGCCTGGCTCAGTCGGGGCCAATGCAATCAGGCAGTCGGTGGTCAGAACCAGGGCGGCAATGGAGGCTGCGTTTTGCAGCGCCAGGCGGGTGACCTTGGCGGGGTCGATGACACCCATGTGCAGCAGGTCACCAAACTCCCGGGTGGCGGCGTTGTAGCCAAAGACCGCATCTGCCGACTCGTCCACGCGGTTGAGAATGACAGACGGTTCGTCACCGGCATTGCTCACCATGCGGCGCAGAGGTGCCTCCAGGGCGCGCCAGACCAGGCGAATGCCCGAGGTTTCGTCCAGCGAGCTGCCGCTCAGGCCCGTTAGCACCCGGCGCGCGCGCAACAGCGCCACGCCCCCGCCCGGCACAATGCCTTCGGCTACGGCCGCGCGGGTGGCGTGCATGGCGTCTTCCACGCGCACCTTGCGTTCTTTCAACTCAGTCTCGGTGGCGGCGCCCACCTTGATCAGCGCCACGCCGCCCGAGAGTTTGGCGGCACGATCTTCGAGCTGCTGGCGCTCGTAGTCGCTGGTGGAGAGCTCGCGTTCATGGCGGATGCTGGCCATCCGGTCCTGCAGGGCAGCAGGCTTTCCGGCGCCACCGATCAGGGTGGTGTTGTCCTTGGTGACCTCCACACGGGTGGCGCGCCCCAGGTCCTGCAAAGTGACTTTTCCCAGCGTCAGACCGACCTCGTCGCTGACAACCTTGCCGCCGGTGAGCACAGCCATGTCCTGCACCATGGCCTTGCGTTTGTCGCCAAAGCCGGGTGCCTTGACGGCGCAGGTTTTCAGCGTGCCGCGCAGGGTGTTGATGACCAAGGCTGCAAGTGAATCGCTGTCAACGTCTTCGGCCACCACCAGCAGGGGGCGGCCTTCCTTGACGATTTCCTCCAGCAGGGGCAGCAGGTCTTTCAAGGACGTGAGCCGGCCTTCGCACAGCAGGATGGAGACGTTTTCCAGCACCGCGCTTTGTCGCTCCGGGGTGTTAATGAAATAGGGTGACAAAAAGCCCCGGTCAAACTGCATGCCTTCCACCACCTCCAGCACGCTCACCAGCCCGGAGCCGTCTTCAATCGAGATCGCGCCTTCACGTCCCACTTTGTCGATGGCGCTGGCCAGCAGATCGCCAATGGAGCGGTCGTTGTTGGCCGAGATGGCGGCCACGTGGGCAATTTCTTGTGACGTGGCGCAGGGCCTGGCCAGGGTCTTGAGTTCGCTCACCACCTTGTCGACGGCCAGTTCCATTCCGCGTTTGAGATCCATGGGGTTCATGCCGCCCGCCAGGTAGCGCAGGCCCTCCTGAATCATGCCGTGGGCCAGCACGGTGGCCGTGGTGGTGCCGTCGCCGGCCATCTCGCTGGTGCGCACGGCCACCTCGCGCAGCAATTGCGCCCCCATGTTTTCAAACCGGTCTTGCAACTCAATCGACTTGGCTACCAGCACGCCGGAGTTGACGATCTGGGGCGAGCCGAATTCGCGCTCCAGAATCACCGTGCGCCCCCGGGGGCCCAGCGTGATCTTCACGGCCTCGGCCAGCGCGTCCATGCCGCGCCAGATCTTGTCCCGCGCATCATCATGAAACAGGAGTTGTTTGGGTTTCATGCTTGGTCGGTGCTGGTGATGCCTACCGGCCGGAAAGCTGGGCGCCCAGTGGCACTGGGTTGGTGATCTGGGCCTCTGCCTTCAGCCAGTCATCGAGTTCATGGCCGCCTTCAAAACTGCGCGATTCATATAAAAAATAGGCGGTCTGGCGTATCTTTTCGTCGCGGTCAACGGTGCTTGTATCGATCCCTGTGGCCACGGGCCCATTGCCCTTTTTGCTGACGCGTGGTGGCGCTTTTTTCTCTGTGGGCTTGGGGGAGGTGGTGAATGTGTCGGCGTGTTTTTTCATGTCATGACTCCTGCGTGGGTAAATGGCCATCAAGCCCCTTGGCTGGCTGCTGTGGTCCTTGAATTGGCAAGAATAAGGACTGCTGCCGCGCAGGACTTGCGCATCGTCAACGGGCGCGCACAACAGCAATTGAAAAAACCGGCCCGTCGGATCTGGAGCCGCCTGCTGAACTGCAGGGCGCACCGGCATGCTTTCCGGTGGCGACGCGCACAGGGAGTCGAGCCTGCAGATCAGGAACTTCCCTGAGTGGCGCTTTTGACAGCGTCCTTCAGTTTGTCCATGGAGGTTTCGACCGTTTCCTTCACCTGATGCCAGGTCTCTACTGTGGCCAGCTTCAGCTTCTCAAGCTGCTGCTGCGTTGCACTCAGACTTTCTTCAAGTTTGCGGGCTTCCTCAAGCAATTTTTCTTTGCTCTCGGCACCAGCTGCCTGCGCCCGGGCCTTGAGCCGTGCGATGGTGTTGCGCAGCTCATCCAGTTCCTTTTGAGCCCCTTGCGTGAAGGTGCTCTGCTCTTGTTGAGCAGTAGAACTGACGGGGGCAGGGGCTTCGGGCTTGATCTCGGGCTGGGGCGGTTTGATCTTGTCGCACGACACGCTCAAGGTGCCGAAGGCCAGCACCAGCGCCATAGCGGGGTAAATGTGTTTCATTCTGGCTCTCCTGTTGGGTCGGTACCCATGGTCATTTCAGGCGACTGGCCGGATGTTGCGATTTCTCAAAAAAAGAGGTTTGCGCACTCTTTAGAGTCATCGGTAGGCCCCCAGGTCGGGGCGCCACGGGATTCAGGTTTCAATTGAAGGAGAAATGGCGATGAGATCAGATGCAGATTTGAAGGCGGACCTGATGGAGCGGCTGGACGCCATACCCGCGATCAATGCGTCCGACATTGAGGTGGATGTAGACAACGGTCTGGCTACCCTGAGTGGCCAGGTCGACACGCAACAAACCCGGTTTCAGGTGGAGCGCATGGCGCGGCGCATTGCCGGCTTGCGGGGGCTTGAGATCAATATCAAGCCCGGGCAACCAATGAGCAAAAGGCACCATCATTGAATGATGGTGCGCGGGCTCCATCAGCGCATGGAGCTCAGTTTTTGCAGCAGTTCATTCAAAATGGCTTTGTTCTTCTGGCGCTGCACTATATCGGTTGCAAACTGCCAGTCTTTCGTGGCCATGGAGAGTTGCATGAGTGCGTCACGCAACTCAAAAAGAGCGGTGCTGATTTCTTTGAGTGCTTTGGATTTGTCGGTCTCGAAGTCGAAATTCCCCATGATTTACCCCTGATGTGTGACATTCATACACTGTAAGCTTAATTTGCCAGATTGTTGTTGACTGTTATCAAGCGCACACAGGTACCGACTCAATGGCCGCTTTTGCTGCTTCTTCAACTGTTTCCATGAAGACAAATTCGAGGTGTTCCCGAGCGGCTTGTGGGACCTCCTCCAGGTCCTTGCGGTTGCGCGCAGGCAGCATCACGCAGCGGATGCCGGCGGCTAGCGCAGCGAGCACTTTCTCCTTGACCCCTCCAATCGGCAACACCAGCCCGCGCAGGCTGATCTCGCCGGTCATGGCCACGTCGCTGCGCACCGGGCGGTTGGAAAACAGGGACGCCAGGGCAATGAACATGGCCACACCCGCACTGGGCCCGTCTTTAGGAATGGCGCCTGCCGGCACATGAATATGCACATCGGTTTTCTCGAACACCGCCGGGTCCAGCTGGAAGTCGGTGGCCCGGGATTTCACCAGGGTGAGTGCTGCTTGCGCTGACTCCTTCATCACGTCGCCCAGCTGGCCGGTGAGGATCAGGCGGCCGCTGCCTGCTGTGCGGCTGGCTTCAATGAACAAAATATCGCCGCCCACCGGGGTCCAGGCCAGGCCGGTGGCCACGCCCGGCATGCCGGCGCGCAGGGCCACTTCATTCTCAAACTTGGCCGGACCCAGAATCTCTACCACATCCGGTGCTTCCACCCGGACCGATTCGGCCTGGCCCTCTGCCATGCGAACTGCGACGCGTCTGCACACCGCGCCAATCTGGCGCTCCAGGTTGCGCACCCCAGCTTCGCGGGTGTAGTCCCGGATGATGGTGGTGATGGACTTGTCCGTGATGTCGAGTTGTGCGGGCGTCAGGCCGCATTCTTCCAACTGGCGTGCCACCAGATAGCGCCGGGCGATCTCGGCTTTTTCTTCCTGGGTGTAGCCTGCCAGGTGCAGTACCTCCATGCGGTCACGCAAGGGGCCGGCCACGGGGTCCAGCAGGTTGGCCGTGGCAATAAAGAGCACCTGAGACAGGTCGTAGGGAACGGCCAGGTAGTTGTCCCGGAAGGTGTT
>JBIIVW010000026.1:0-25404 GCA_044339205.1 Rhodoferax sp.
CCGAGTCGATGACCCATGCTGTCTCCTTTCATTGCGCTAACCCCCACCACCGGTCAGAGCCGGCCCTCTGGATCAGATTTTGGTAGATGCTTGCAACACATCACGCGCAGTGTGTGCCAACGGGCGAGAGACCAGGCCATTGGCGAAAGCGGCACTGGCATCCACGGCCAGCGCACCCACTGAGGCACCACCTGACCACAGCGGAAAATTCTGCCCGCTGGCGCTGACCTCGTCGGGTGCCAGCCAGCGCAGCTGAGTTCCTGCAGGGGCCACGCCCTGCAGGATCTCCTTGAGCATCTGCTCAAACGAGTATGGGTGCGAAGGTGCCGCCACATGGAATACGCCTTGTAGCCTCGCCTCCAGCGCGGAGACGGCAAAGGCGGCCAGATCCCGCACATCAATGTACTGAATTGGCACCTCTGGGGGCCCGGGTGTATCCACCACACCGCCAGCTGCCAGGCGATTGACCCAGGTTGAAAAGCGCTGCGTATAGTCGTCCGGGCCGATCACATAGCTGGGCCGGATAACCAGGTGCCGGGGACAGCACTCCATGACGGTGTCCTCACACAGGACCTTGAGCGGACCGTAGGTGGCGCCGTCAATCGCCACGGTCCGCAAGTCTTGCCCTTGAAGAATATCTGTCGAGGCACGCCTCGCATTCTCCCGACTGCGCGGCGGTATGTCATCGGCATACACCGACACCGAGGAGACCAATGCATAAACGCTTGTTCGCTCCGCCAAAATGCCGCAAAGCACCTCTATTTCATGGGGCCGGTAGGCGCAGACGTCCACCACGGCGTCCCAGTGGTCATGCGCCAGCAGGTGTAAATCACTGACCCGGTCACCCAGCAAATGGGTCGCTCCCTGCAATCCGTCGGGCCGGTGGTTGCCACGGTGAAAAACGGACACTTGATGACCCCGCCTCAGGGCTTCACGCGCCATGGCCAGACCGACGAAACGGGTACCACCCAGGAACAAGACTCGCATTCAAAACCTCCTGACCTCACACCTGCACAGAACACCCGAATACAGTTATGTCATCGGGGATTTGAAGCATTGTCAGGCCTCAGCACCCTTTTCAGGCGGCATGGTCTCAGCCAGCCAGGCATCAAAGCTCTCTTGCGCTGTTTTGCGCAAAGCCCGGTTGAAAACCTCCTTGTCACCCAGGTACAGGCAATGGCGTATCACCGTGTAGGGGTTGAAACTGAGGCTCTCATTGCGATCCTCAAAGAACTGCTTGTAGCGTTTCACGACCCCGATTTTTTGCCGCACAATCGCGTTGAACTCAGGGCGCGTAATGTCGGGTGACCAATCCTTGATGCTCTCCACAAAGCCGTCCACCTTGTAGGGTTCAAAGGCAAAGTCCTTGAAAAAGTGGTTTGCAATCTTCAGGAAGGTAAACGCATTCAACTCCCCTTTCACAAAGCCGTCCTGCGCCGGTGCTGGCGCCTCGATGGGCGCGTCCAGCACGGCGGTCTCATCTGGTGCAGACTGCAAGCCGGCTTCGGTCTCGTCGCGAATCTGCCGGAACTCCCGGTCGGCCAGCTCGAAGAGCGCAGACAGCACATTGATACGGCGCTTGAGCGCCCCCGGAATCGACTTCTTGTACTTGATCTGGTGGTCCAGTACGCTCCAGGAATCCTGAATGATGGTGCGCACCTGCAACTCAAACTGCCTCACAGGCAAGACTATTTCAGGCGCAAGCCCCACATCGGCCGCGCTGAAGGCCAGGTCCATGTGCAGGCCCTTGTAACCAAAGAAATCATCGGTCTGCTCCACCTTGGCAACCTTGTCGGTGATCTCGATGACCTTGAAGCCAGGGCGCACCAAGTCGGCAACCTGCCTGATTTCATCTTCGTAGAGGCACACGATCCGGATACCGAGCAGATCGGTAATGTGGTCCTTGATCGCAAAGGCCTGGTTCTGCTCCTCCAGCGCATTGCGGTACTTGCCGGAGAATTTGCGAATGCACTCCGCGCTATCTTTGACCCGGCCCTCGATCTTGGAGACCTGCAGGCCCTGATGACCCTGCAACAGGCCGGCAATTTTGCGCTGCAGTCCGTCGCACAGGGTTGTCAGCAACGATACGTGGGCCGCATGGAAGGCCTTGAACTCCAACTCTTCATGCTCAAAATCAAGTGATGCCATGGTCTGAAACGATGTGAAATGGTTTGAAAACAGGACGCGCCTCAACCGCATTTTGCCGCACACCTCCCACACCACGGACCTGCACCGCCCCCACTCAAGCGTCCCAGCCGCCGGGCCTAGGTTGTGAGCTTTGCGCCCGTTCCTGAGCGAGTTGTTCTTCAAGTTGCTGGCGTCCCTGCTTGATGACGGCAATCAGTTTGGCCTGGTCGCGGTGGTGGGGGTGAAGTTGCTCGAACAACGCCAGGTTATGCAGGCGAAACCGCATGGCGATCTGGCGAGCAGCATGAGGCTCCTGCCCCAGTAACTCCAGCACGCTGCGGGCGCTGCGCAGGCTGGACTCAAACATCTCGCGCTCCACGCGCATCACGCCCCTGTCGCGCAGCTTGTTCCAGTGGCTGACATCTCTGGCCCGGGCCACGATGGCGAGCTGGGGAAAGTGTTCTTTCGCCAAATCCACAATTTCCAGCGACTGCTCCATGTCGTCCACCGCCACCACCAGGACTTTCGCGCTGGCGGCACCGGCCGTGCGCAGCAGGTCCAGGCGGGACGCATCGCCATAAAACACCCGGTAGCCAAATTTCCGGGCCGCCTCGATCATCTCGGCGTCGTGGTCCAGCACGGTGCAGGGAATGCCTTGGGCCAACATCATGCGGGCCACGATCTGCCCGTACCGACCAAAGCCGGCGATCACCACCGGAGCCTCTTGTGGTTCGGAGATCTCCTCCATGTCCACCCGCCCCATGCGGGCATAACGGGGCAACACCAGCTTGTCGATCAGCACCAGAATCAGCGGGCTGATCAGCATGGACACCGCCACCGAGCCGATGAGGAGCGAAGCGGTTTTCGCCGGGAACACATTGGCCCCGGCTGCCGCCTGAAACACCACAAAGGCAAACTCGCCCCCTTGCGCCAGCAGCAAGGTGAACACCGGCCGCTCCTGAAAGGGCACCTTCATCAGGCGAGCCACCCCATAGATCACGGCCCCCTTGATGACCAGAAACCCCAGCACAATGGCCGCCATCACCCCCGGCGACTGCATCAGCACACCAAAGTCAATGCTCATGCCCACCGCAATAAAAAACAGGCCCAGCAGCAAGCCCTTGAAAGGCTCAATATCGGTTTCCAGCTCGCGCCGGTATTCGCTCTCCGCCAGCAGCACACCGGCCAGAAAAGCGCCCAGCGCCATGCTCAGACCCACCGACTGCATTAGACCGGCGATGCCCACCACCAGCAGGAGCGACGCTGCGGTGAAAATCTCCGGCGTGTCCGAGCGGGCAATCCAGCGAAAGAGCGGGCGCATCAGCAGTCGCCCGCACAGCACAATCCCGCCAATCACCGCCACAATTTTTACAGCCGATTGCGCTACATCAGCGGAACCCATCGCCTCGTTGGACGCCAGTGACACGCCCAGCAGGGGCAGCAGTGCCAAAATCGGAATGGCCGCCACGTCCTGAAACAGCAGAATCGAAAATGCGGCCTGCCCGCTGCTGGTGGGCATGAGATTGCGCTCGCCCATGACCTGCAGGGCAATCGCCGTGCTCGACAGCGCCAAACCCAGCCCCGCCACCAAGGCAACACGCCACCCCACGCCAAACGCGACCGCCACCGACGTCAGCAACAAAGCGCAGCCAAACACCTGAGCGCTACCCCAGCCAAAGATCGGCCGACGCAGGCTCCACAAGCGTTTGGGCTCCAGTTCCAGCCCCACCAGAAACAACATCAACACCACACCGAACTCAGCAAAATGCAGGATGTCTTCGACGTTCGTCACCAGGCCCAGCCCCCACGGCCCGATGGCAATGCCGGCGGCCAGATAACCGATGATCGAGCCCAGGCCCAGCGCCTTGCTCAAAGGCACCGCAATCACGGCAGCGCTCAGGTAAATGAAGCTGTTGACCAGCCAGGTGGGGGTATGTTCCAAACTAATGCTCCACTGACCTGGCGACAGGCGCAGGCCAGGCCGGGTAGGTTTCAAGGCGTTGGCGAAAACGCTCCACATGCTGCGCCACCTCGGCATCAGCCGCGGTGCGGGCCCCGTGGAGTATCAGGGGTGGCAAAAAACGCATGCCGCACAACGTGGCGGTCTGCTCATACGGGGGCAAAAAAGCATCAAAGAAATGGCGGTTGTAACCCTGGGGCTGGTAAGACTCCTCAGGCCCACCGGTGGTGGCCACCAACCACAGGTCCTTGCCCTCAAGCACCCGACCACTGCCGTAAGCCCATCCGTGGGTGAAAACGTCGTCCAGCCACAGTTTGAGCAAAGCGGGCATGCCGTACCACTGCACCGGATGCATCAGCACCACCAAGGTTGCCGCCTCCAGATGCGCCTGCTCAGTGGGGACATCGATGCTGTAGTCTGGGTAGCGCGCAAACAAATCGCACACCTTGACTTGTGCCACGTGCTGCGCAGCCAGCAACAACTGGCTATTGACCCGCGACTCCCGCCAGTTGGGATGGGCCGCCACCACATAAATTTGTTGTTCTTGCATGCCCGTAACATAGCGCAAAGTGCATCGCCATTGGCAATTCTCAGTACCCCGGTTGCAAAGACAGGATCAACTCAGAGGCTCCAGCGCAGATTCCTATCAGTAAAAACCCTTGAGTGTCCATTTCTTGACAGTGCAAGACCCCGGCCCGGCTTACCCTACGGCCCTTGACCTTCGCACAAGGGGCAGAAGCCCCCATTTTTTGGAGCCCTCCATGAACGCACGCGCCAGTTTCACCTGCATGACAGACAGCACGCCACAAGACTGGCAGCTCATCGGGGCCGAATTCATGCAGTTTGGCAAGAGCCTGCCCGACCGCATACTGGCGCACCTGAAGCTGCTTGAAGGCGACTACGGCGGCTTCCCCATTGACCGCCACAGCCACTGCCTGCAAACGGCTACCCGCGCCCTGCGCGATGGCCGCGACGAGGAGTATGTGGTGTGCGCGCTCCTGCACGACATCGGTGACACCCTGGGCTCATTCAACCACCCCGACATTGCCGCCGCCATCCTCAAGCCCTTTGTCAGCGAGGCCAACCTGTGGATGATCCAGAACCACGGCATCTTTCAGGGCTACAACTTCTTTCACCACATCGGCATGGACCGCAACATGCGTGACATGTTCAAGGGACACGAACACTACGCCCGCACCGAAGAATTCATCTCGCTGTACGACTGCCCGGCCTTCGACCCCCAGGGCGAGACCCTGCCGATAAGCGAATTCGAGCCCATGCTGCGCCGCCTGATGGCGCAGCCGCGCAATTCCATTTACAAACCCACGTTGAATCCCCCGGTGGCTGCAGCCTGACGCCACCCCGCCCTCCAAGCCCCCCCCACATTACCCGAAGGAACTGCCATGGACATCCCCTCCCTCAAAGACAAAGTCAGTGCCGAAGAATGGCAACTGCGTTGCGACCTCGCTGCCTGCTACCGGCTCGTTGCCGCCTATGGCTGGAGCGACCTGGTGTTCACCCACGTCTCGGCCCGCATTCCCGGCCCGGAACACCATTTTTTGATCAACCCTTACGGGATGATGTTTGACGAGATCACCGCCTCCAGCCTGGTCAAGATCGACCAGGACTGCAACAAGCTCAGCGACTCGCCTTTTCCGGTGAACCCGGCCGGCTTCACCATCCACAGCTGCATTCACCAGGGGCGCGAGGACGCCGGCTGCGTGCTGCACACCCACACCCGCGCGGGGGTGGCCGTGAGCGCGCAAAAAGGCGGTGTGCTACCCATCAGCCAGCAGTCCACCTTTGTGCTGGGCTCGCTGGCCTACCACGACTACGAAGGCGTGGCCCTGCGAGACGAAGAAAAACCCCGCTTGCAGGCCGACCTGGGGGACGCCAACTACTTGATGCTGCGCAACCACGGCTTGCTGACCATTGGCAAAACTATTCCGGATGCTTTTTTGTCCATGTACACCTTTGAGAACACCTGCCGCATCCAGATCGACGCCCAGGCGGGCGGAGGCGAGTTGATTCACGTCAATCCCCAAATCGTGGCCGGCATCGCCAACGTCATGAAGGTCGCCACCGCCGGCATGGGCGCCGCACTGGCCTGGCCGGCCCTGCTGCGCAAGCTGGACCGCATGGACCCGGGCTACGCATCATGAGCACCATGCCCCCATCTCCCGCCGCATCTCCCGCCGCATCGCCTGAGGCCATTCGGGCGGAGCTCAACGCCACCCTCAAGCTGCAGCGTGCGGCCTATCTGGCCCACCCTTACCCCAGCCTGGATGAGCGTCGCGCCGACCTGCTCGCCCTCAAGGCTTTCATCCGCGACAACCGCGACGCCATCATTGACGCCATCAGCGCCGACTACGGCAACCGCTCACGCCATGAGACCCAGTTTGCAGAGATTTTCAGCGTCATGGACGGCGTCGATCACGCCCTCAAGCACCTGAAAAAGTGGATGAAGCCGCAGCGCCGCAGCGTTGACCTGAAGAATTTCTTTGGGGCCAGCAACCGCGTGATTCCCCAACCCCTGGGCGTGGTGGGCGCCATCGTGCCCTGGAACTTCCCCATCAACCTGAGCTTCAGCGGCTTGATTGCCACCTTCGCGGCCGGCAACCGTTCGATGGTCAAGATGTCGGAGAACTCGCGCCACCTGGCCCGGCTGCTCATTGCCAAATGCCCCACCTACTTTCCCCGCGAAAAGCTCGCGTTTTTTGATGAAATCGGCGGTGTGGGTATCGAGTTCTCGCAACTCAAATTTGACCACCTGCTGTTCACGGGATCAGGCGCCACCGGACGCGCCGTGATGGCTGCAGCTGCTACCAACCTGTGCCCGGTGACCCTGGAGCTAGGAGGCAAATCACCCGCGCTGGTGTGCGACGACTACCCTCTGCGCAAGGCCGCCGAGCGCCTGCTGTTTGTCAAGTATTTCAACGCCGGGCAAATCTGCACCACGGTGGACTACGCCTACATCCCCACGGGCAAGGTAGCCGAATTCACCGCTCTGGCCAAAGAGATTGTGGCGACACGCTACCCCCGCCTGGACTCGCCCGACTACACCTCCATGATTGATGACCGCTCCTTCCAGAGGGTAGTCCACGCGATGGAAGAAGCGCAAGAACGAGGCGCCACGCTGGTGCAACTCGTGCCCGGCGCCGCCTGGGACGCCCGCACCCGCAAGATCGCCCCGCATCTCGTGCTCAATGCCCCAGCCGATTGCACGCTGCGCACGCGGGAAATTTTTGGTCCGGTGCTGCCCGTGATTGCCTACAACCAAATCGCGGAGCCAGTGGACGCCATCAACAACGGCCCCCGGCCACTGGCGTTCTACCCGTTCAGCAACGACAAGGCCTTGGTGCACTACCTGCTGGAACATGTGATGTCAGGCGGTGTGAGCGTCAACGACGGGCTGTTCCATGTGGGCCAGCACGACCTGCCCTTTGGCGGCGTAGGCGACAGCGGCATGGGCCACTACCACGGCCACGAGGGCTTCATCACCTTCTCCAAAATGCGCCCGGTCTTCTACCAGGCACCGTTCAGCGCGGTCAAGTTCTTGTGGCCGCCCTACGGCAAATTTGCCAGCAAGTACCTTGATTTTCTGACCAAATAAAACAAACCACAGGCAACACACCGTGAACTTGTCCGAATTTGATTTTGTTGTGATCGGTGGCGGTGCGGGAGGCTGCGTCATGGCAGGCCGCCTGTCCGAAGACCCCACGGTATCCGTCTGCCTGATTGAGGCCGGCGGGCCCGATACCTCGGCCTTCATCCACGCACCGCTGGGCTTTGCCGCCACCGCTGCGCTGGGCATCCACAACTGGAACTACCAGACCGTGCCGCAAAGCGGCTTGAATGGCCGGCGGGGTTTCCAGCCACGCGGCAAGGTGCTGGGCGGCAGCAGCTCGGTCAACGCCATGGTCTACACCCGGGGCAACCGCCTTGATTACGACCACTGGGCCGAGTTGGGCAACCCGGGGTGGTCGTATGCCGACGTGCTGCCCCTGTTCAAACGCGCGGAAAACAGCGAATGCTTTGGCGCCAACGAGTACCACGGCACCGGCGGGCCACTGAACGTGAGCTACCTGCGCAGCCCCAGCCCCATCAACCAGGCGTTCATTCAGGCGTGTACCGAACAGGGCCTGCCCGTGACCCCGGACTACAACGGCGCCTCCCAGTTTGGCTGCGCCCCGGCCCAAGTCACACAAAAGAACGGCGAACGCTGGAGTGCGGCCAAAGGCTACCTCACGCCCCACCTGGCGCGGCCCAACCTCACGGTCATCACCCACGCGCATACCCAGCGCCTCATTCTGGAAGGCCGGCGCGCCGTGGGTGCCGAATTTCTGAAAGACAGGCAAACGCAACAGGTGCGCGCCCGCCGCGAGGTCATCCTGTGCGCTGGCGCCTTTGGCTCCCCGCAGTTGCTCATGCTCTCAGGCATTGGCCCTGCTGCGCACCTCAAGGAACACGGCATTCCCGTGGTGCATGACCTGCCCGGCGTCGGCCAGAACCTGCATGACCACCTCACCACCGTGCTGATTTACCGCACCCAGCGCAAGCGCGAGACCTTTGGTCTTTCGCTATCGGGCCTAGGGGCCATCGTGCGTGGCATTTTTGAGTGGCGATCCAAGCGCACCGGCCCCATCACCAGCAACGTGGCCGAAACACAAGGCTTCCTGTTTGCCGACAAAAACGAGTCGTCACCCGACATCCAGTTGGCGCTGTGCACCGGTATCGTGGACGACCACACCCGAAAAAACCACCTGGGCCACGGCTACACCCTGCATGTGACGCTGGTGCGCCCCAAGAGCCGGGGCACCGTCAAACTCAAAAGCGCCAAGGCCACCGATGCACCGCTGATCGACCCCGCGTTTTTGACCGACCCGCGCGACATGGCCACGCTCATCAAGGGCACGCAAATCGGCTTTGACATCATGCAAAGCGCAGCCCTTAGCGCCTACCGCGGCCCCATGCTCTACCCGCTGGAGCGCAACAACCCGGCACAAATCGAGCAGTTTTTGCGGGACCACTCCGACACTGAATACCACCCCTGCGGCACCTGCAAGATGGGCGCCGCCAGTGACCCACTGGCCGTGGTGGACGCAGATTTGCGCGTGCACGGCATTCAAAATTTGCGGGTGGTAGACACGTCCATCATGCCGCAGCTGGTGTCCGGCAACACCAACGCGCCCACCATCATGATTGCGGAGAAGGCAGCGGAGTTGATCAAGGCAGGGTGAAGTGGCTAACGACGATAGATGCTATCAAATCGAGCAAATAAAGCCAATAAATACGCCGGCTAGCGGCGCAAAAGACTTGAAATCAGGTGCAAAGAGCCGCTGCAGCCACCCTGTTCTTGACCTGCACAATCTCGGCCACAACAGACACCGCAATTTCTGCAGGGGTCCTGGCGCCCAAGGCCAGCCCCACCGGACCGTGCAGGCGCTCAAGCTCTTCAGCCTGCAAGTCAAAGTGATCCATGAGCCGCTGCTTACGAACCACCTGGTTGCGCTGCGAACCCAGGGCCCCCACATAAAACGCCTGTGATTTCAAGGCTTCAAGCAAGGCCATGTCATCGAGCTTGGGGTCGTGGGTGAGTGCCACGATCGCCGTGTGGTCATCCGGCACCATGTCCCGCACCACATCGTCGGGCATGCCCTCCACCCGGCGAACGCCGTGGGAAAGCGCACCCAGGGTGGCGGCGTATTCTTCGCGCGGGTCACAAATCAGCACATCAAAATCCAGCATGCAGGCCATCTGCGCCACCGCCTGCGACAACTGCCCTGCGCCAATCAGCAGCAGCCGCCACTTCGGGCCAAACACGGTTGTCAACAACTCGCCATCAAAGTGCAAGGGTTGGCCCCGAACCGCACCGCCAAGCTGCACGACACCTGTAGCCAGCGTGAGGGTGCGGGCCACCAGTTGATGGGCGGCCGTGCGTGCCAACAGCTGCGCTACCCAGGACACGTCCAGCAGCGGTTCTTGCACCAGCCGCAGGGTGCCGCCGCAAGGCAGGCCAAAGCGCGTGGCCTCGTCTTTGGTCACGCCATAGGTGATCACCGCGGGCTTGTCTTGCGCCGGGTCGCCATTGGCCAATTGTTTGAAGCCGCGCTTGGTGCGCGCAATCAAGTCATCCTCAACACAGCCCCCCGACACCGAGCCGCTCACCACCCCGTCGTCACGTACCGCCAGCAAGGCGCCCGGTGGACGCGGTGCACTGCCCCAGGTCTGCACCACCGTCACCAGCACGACGGCATGGCCCGCGTGACGCCAGGCCAGGGCATCCCCCAAGACTTTGAGATCCAGACTTTCCATCAATTTTCTTTCTCAATGGGCGAGTTGCGATTGCGCCAGGTGAAGAAGCCGCGGTACAGCCCCACGCTGACCACCATGCCCCAAGTCATGCCAACAAACATGCTGCCCAGCATGCCGGTCAAAGAGCTGCCGCCCAGTTCAGCCTGCCAGCGCGCCACCCACAGCGCACCGGTGGTCATCCCCACCAGCATCCAGCCGGAGCACATCAGGTTTTGGACAAAGAGGGAACATAAGTAGCGGCCACAGTGGGCGCGCAGCATGCGCAAACTCGGGATGGCCAACAAACCACCCACCAGCATCCCCACATGCATGCCCGGCAAAAACTCGATGTGCAACACCAGACTGTCCATGAAACCGAGCGACCCGGTCTGGGCACACAAACTCTCCAGACGGGCCGGGCCAGCCTGGGCCAGGTCATACAACAGCCCCAGGAGCATGCCGCCAAAACCCAGAGACAACATGACGTGCGGCGGCGACAGGCCAGCGCGCTGGGGCCGGATCCAGGCCAAGGCGGCGCAGCCCAAAGCAACGGCCAGCAACGCCGCCAAAATCAGCGCAATAGAGCTTCCTTGTGCGCTCGCTGACTGCCGTCCCAGGAGCCACAGGGTCACGCCCACCAGGGCCACCAGCAACGCAGGTGTGATGACCGACGAGCCAATGCTGCGGGCAACCCAATGCGGTGGCGGTATCACATTCACTATGCCTGTCCTTGTACAAAAATCGCCATTCGGGTAAACCCGGACGGCACCAAAACATGACCTGCAAAATTGCTCAAACTCAAAACAAGGCTTGCACGCGCAGGCTATTATTCGATTACAAACCTGTGCGGGTGCCGACTTTAGTCGGCGTTTTTTGATCATGACACACGCATGAACGAAGCGCTGCTGGGTTGCATGAGCATCCGTTTTGATTCACGAGACTAATCCATATTGATTGCTCCGAACTGCCACCGGGAACCCCTATGACTACTTGCCCCGTTTCCAAAGCAGCCTTGCCGCCGTCCAGCTCCTGGCTTTACCTGCTTGAGCGCTTTGATGTCGGTGTAGTTCACTTGAACCTTGATCTGCAGGTCATCGGCATGAATGACTACGCGCGGCGCAGTCTGCCGGTAGAAGCCAAGTTGCCATTCGGCAAACTGGTGACTGATTTTCATCCGGAAGCGGCCAAGGCCAAGGTCAAGTTCCTGCTCGGCCAGGCCGAATGCCCGGTCAACAATGCGCCACCCATGGCCATGATGATCAATATTCCAGAACGGATGCTGCTGATCAAGGTATCCAAACTTGGGGACGCCGCGGGGCACACCACCGGCTACACGCTGGTGTTTTATGACATCACCGAAGTAGTCAGCCAGGAGGCCGAGGGCAACACCCCACGCAAGAGTGCCGAGCCCGGGGAAAAACGCTTTCTGCGCAAGATCCCCACCACCAAGCTCAACCGGGTGCTGCTGGTGGATGTGCCCAGCGTGTCGTTCATCCGGTCGGAGGGTCACTACACCTGGGTGCACACGGGTCAGGGCTGCCAGTTCTGCAACATCACCATCGGTGACCTGGAAAGCCGGCTGGATCCGCAGCTGTTTTTGCGCGTGCACCGCAGCTACATTGTCAACCTGTCGCACGTGGATGAGATCGTGCGCGATGACGGCCGCATGACCCTGAGCATGATGGGCGAAACCCCCATCGAAATACCCGTGTCCCGGGCCAGCGCGCCAAAGCTTCTGGAACACCTCGGCCTGGCCGACACCCTTTCAGCCAAAGGCTGAAAATTCAATGCGTTGTGCGCGCTCGTGCAATTTGCTTGCTGTTCATGCAGCGTGTACGACCGTTGATTGGATAGCTCACTGAGGCATTCGGGGGCTAGCTAAAGTCTGTTTTCTACAGGTCATGGGACCACATAACAGGAGACAACATGATTCCACCGGCATTTGACTATGTCGCTCCCCGCTCCGTGGGCGAAGCGATTTCCCTGCTCTCCAGTTTGGGCGAAGACGCCAAACTTCTGGCGGGCGGCCACAGCCTGCTGCCCATGATGAAGCTGCGTTTCGCGCAGCCCGGCACGCTAATCGACATCAACCGCATTCCGGAATTACGAGGCATCAGCGAAGACGGCGGCGTGATCCGCATCGGCGCGATGACCACGGAGACCGAGCTGATCAACTCCAAACTGTTACAAGACCGCTTGCCTCTGTTGCCTGAGGCGGCCAAACTGATTGCCGACCCACAGGTGCGCAACCGCGGCACCATCGGCGGAGACATTGCCCACGGCGATCCGGGCAACGATCACCCGGCCATTGCCATGGCGCTGGACGCCACCTTTGTGCTGCAGGGCCCCAATGGCGAACGTCAAGTCCAGGCGGTGGACTTCTTCCATGGCACCTACATGACCGAGCTGGCCGAGAATGAAATCCTGACCGCGATCCTCATTCAGCCCTTCGCCTCGGGCACCGGCTATTGCTACCAGAAACTCAAACGTAAAACCGGCGACTGGGCCACGGCTGGAGCCGCCGTGGTGCTGCGCCTGAGTGGCGGTATCGTCACCCACGCGCGCATTGGCCTGACCAACGTGGCACCCACTGCGCTGCGCGCCACCACCGCCGAGACCGCCCTGATCGGGCAAGCCCTGACCACCGCCACGCTGGATGCTGTGGTGAAAGCGGTGCGCGATGCCTGCGACCCAGCTGAAGACCTGCGCGGTGACGCCGAGTACAAAACCGCCATGGCGGGCGAAATGACCCGCCGCGCCATTCTGGCCGCAGCAGCACGCTGCCACTAACCGCCCCCAAGAGGAGACTTGAAAATGAGTAAAAAAATGGTATCCATGACCCTCAACGGGCGTGTGGTGGAAGAGGCCGTTGAGCCCCGGACCTTGCTGGTGCATTTTCTGCGTGAAAAAATGAACCTGACCGGCGCCCACATTGGCTGCGAGACCAGCCACTGCGGCGCCTGCACGGTGGACATTGACGGCCAGTCCGTCAAAGCCTGCACGCACCTCACTGTGCAATGCGAAGGCAGCGATGTGAAAACGGTGGAAGGCCTGGCCAATGCCGGCTTGCTGCATGCGGTGCAAGAGGGCTTTTACAAGGAACATGGCTTGCAGTGCGGCTTTTGCACCCCCGGGATGCTGATGCGCGCCTACCGCTTTTTGCAAGACAACCCCAACCCCAGCGAAGAAGAAGTACGCATGGGCATGGCGGGCAATTTGTGCCGCTGCACGGGTTATCAAAACATCGTCAAGGCCGTGTTGCACGCCGCCCAGACACTCCAGCAACAAGACAAGGTGGCCGCGTAAGCGCCACCCAAGGAGACCCACATGAACGCACCCATGAGTGACCAGGAAAAGGCTCTGCTGCTGGACCGTGAAAAAGCCCTCAAGGGCATGGGCGAGTCCCGCCTGCGCAAGGAAGATGCCCGCTTCATCCAGGGCAAGGGCAACTATGTTGACGACATCAAGCTGCCCGAGATGCTGCACATGGACATCGTGCGCTCGCCGGTGGCCCACGCGCGCATTGTGCGCATCAACAAGGAAGAAGCCTTAAAAGTACCCGGCGTCATTGCCGTGCTGACCGCCGCCGATTTGAAGCCTTTGAAACTCCATTGGATGCCCACGCTGGCCGGGGATGTGGCTGCCGTGCTGGCCGATGAAAAAGTGCATTTCCAGATGCAGGAAGTCGCCGTGGTGATTGCCACCGACCGCTACGCCGCCGCCGATGGCGTGGAAGCGGTGGAGGTGGAATACGATGAACTGCCCGTAGTGATCGACCCCTTTGAAGCCCTCAAACCCGGCGCCCCCGTGATCCGCGAAGACCTGGCCGGCAAGACCGAGGGCGCGCACGGCAAGCGCACCCACCACAACCACATCTTCACCTGGGACGCCGGCGACAAAGCTGCCACCGATGCCGCCTTTGCCGCCGCCCCCATCACCGTGACGCAAGACATGCACTACCCGCGCGTGCATCCCTGCCCCCTGGAGACCTGCGGTGCCGTGGCCTCGTTTGACCCGGTTCGTGGTGAGCTCACCACGTGGATGACCAGCCAGGCACCCCACGTGGTGCGCACGGTGGTCTCCATGCTGTCGGGCATTCCGGAGTCCAAGGTCCGCATTATTTCGCCGGATATTGGCGGTGGCTTTGGCAACAAGGTCGGTATTTACCCCGGTTACGTGTGTGCCATCGTCTCATCCATCGTGCTGGGTAAACCGGTCAAGTGGATTGAAGACCGCATCGAGAATTTGTCGAGCACCGCCTTTGCGCGGGACTACCACATGACCGGCGAACTCGCCGCCACCGCCGACGGCAAGATTCTGGCCTTGCGCACCAATGTCATTGCCGACCACGGCGCCTTTGACGCCTGCGCCGACCCCACCAAGTTCCCCGCCGGCATGTTCCATATCTGCACCGGCAGCTATGACATTGCCAACGCCTATTGCAAGGTGGACGGCGTCTACACCAACAAGGCACCCGGGGGTGTGGCCTACCGCTGCTCGTTCCGCGTGACCGAAGCGGTCTATCTGGTGGAGCGCATGGTCGATGTGCTGGCGCAAAAGCTGGGCATGGACAAAGCCGAGATCCGGTCCAAAAACTTCATCAAGCCCGAACAGTTTCCCTACCGCTCGGCGCTCGGCTTTGACTACGACTCAGGCAACTACCAACCGGCCCTCGACAAGGTACTGGCCGCCGTGGACTACAAGGGGTTGCGAGCCGAGCAAGCCCTCAAGCGCGCCGACCCCGATTGCCCCACGCTGATGGGCATTGGCCTGGTCGCGTTCACCGAGGTCGTGGGTGCCGGCCCCAGCAAGATTTGCGACATTCTGGGCGTCGGCATGTTCGACTCCTGCGAGATCCGCGTGCACCCCACCGGCTCGGCCATCGCCCGTATGGGTACCATCTCGCAGGGCCAGGGCCACCAGACCACCTACGCGCAGATCATCGCCACCGAACTCGGCATTGCCTCCGAAGTGATTCAGATCGAGGAAGGCGACACCCACACCGCCCCTTATGGTCTTGGCACCTACGGATCGCGCTCCACGCCGGTGGCGGGCGCTGCAGTGGCCATGGCCTCGCGCAAAATCCACGCCAAAGCCAAGAAGATTGCTGCCCATCTGATGGAAGTGAGCGAAGCCGATCTGGAATGGGAAATTGACCGTTTCAAGGTGCGCGGCAACGACGCCAAGTTCAAAACCATGACCGAGATTGCCTGGGCCGCCTACCACCAGCCACCAGATGGTCTTGAGCCAGGCCTGGAAGCCGTTCACTACTACGACCCGCCCAACTTCACCTTCCCCTTCGGCATTTACCTGTGTGTGGTGGACATCGACAAAGGCACGGGCGAGACCAAAATACGGCGCTTTTACGCGCTGGACGACTGCGGCACGCGCATCAACCCGATGATCATTGAAGGCCAGATTCATGGCGGCTTGACCGAAGGCTTTGCCGTGGCCATGGGGCAACTGCTGTCCTTTGACAAGCAAGGCAACATTCAGGGCAACACGCTGATGGATTACTTCTTGCCCACCGCCGTGGAAACTCCCAAGTGGGAAACCGACTTCACCGTGACGCCCTCGCCACACCACCCGATTGGTGCCAAAGGCGTGGCTGAGTCACCGCACGTGGGCAGCATCCCCACCTTCACCAGCGCCATGGTGGACGCCTTTGCCCACCTCGGGGTGACGCACTTCAACATGCCCCACTCCGCCTACCGCGTGTGGCAGCAGCTCAAACAAGTTGGCATTGCCAGCTGACCCGGAAAGAATTCATGGAAGTTGTTTTAGACAAAACCTACCCGGTTGCGGCCGGGCTGGAGGCCAGTTGGGCGATCCTCTCCAACATGCAGGAACTCGCCACCTGCATGCCGGGGGCGCAGATCACCGAAACCATTGACGACACGCACTTCAAGGGCAGCGTGCGGGTGAAAGTGGGGCCAGCGGTGGCCGCCTTTGCCGGCACGATTGAAATCCTGACGCTGGACCCCGCCACCCGCACCCTCAAGATGATGGGCAAGGGGGCAGACAAAAGCGGCTCCTCGGCCTCCATGGAACTCACCGCCAGCCTCGTGGCGGGTGAGAACGGTCACAGCACGCTGGTGGGCCACGCCGCGGTCATTGTGAACGGCAAGTTTGCCCAGTTTGGCGGACGCATGATGACCTCGGTGTCGGACATGATCCTGCTGCAGTTTGCCGATGTCTTTTCACAAAAGGCGCAGGCGCTGCAGGCGGCCAGTGCCCCGGCCGCAGCAGCGGTAGAGGGCGCGGTACCGGGAGCCGCCCCGACGCAGCCGCCGATCGCCGCCCCGGTCGTGGCCAAAGAATTCAACGCGCTGGGTCTGGTCTGGGCCTTGATCAAGGATTTCTTTGCCAAGCTGTTTGGTCGCAAGCCCTCGCATTGACGATGACCGCGCCCGACCCAGCCACACCAGAGGGCCTGCGTGAGCAGCTGTTCAAGGCGGGCTACATCGCTGATGAGGATGTCGCCAGCCTGATCTGG
The DNA here is from genome assembly GCA_044339205.1 of Rhodoferax sp. Lineage (GTDB taxonomy): Bacteria > Pseudomonadota > Gammaproteobacteria > Burkholderiales > Burkholderiaceae_C > Rhodoferax. The sequence goes on from JBIIVW010000026.1 coordinate 16,878, forward strand.
ATGGGGCTCTCGTTGGAGCGTCCCATCCTGCTCGAAGGCGCTGCGGGCGTCGGTAAAACGGCGGTAGCCAGCGCTTGCGCGAGGGCGCTGAATCGTCCGCTCTTGCGGCTGCAATGTTATGAGGGCCTGGACCTGAACCAGGCCGTGTACGAGTGGAACTACAGCCGCCAGTTGCTGGAAATCCGGCTGGCCGAGGCCGGTGCGGGTGACCGGGCCGCGCTGCGCGATAACCTGTTTTCAGAGGCCTTTTTGCTGGAACGCCCACTGCTCAAAGCCATTCGCTGTCCCGAGCCCTGCGTGCTTTTGATTGACGAGATCGACCGGGCGGACGAGGCGTTTGAAGCGTTCCTGCTGGAGATGCTGTCGGAATACCAGGTGAGCGTGCCGGAACTTGGCACGCTGACAGCCCTGAGCAAACCATTGGTGATCTTGACCAGCAACGGCACACGCGACCTGTCCGACGCCTTGCGCCGGCGCTGCCTTTTCCACTATGTTGACTTCCCGTCCCTGGCGCGCGAGATGCAAATTGTGCGCACGCTGGTGCCAGAAGCAGCCACACGGCTGGTTGAAGAAGCCGTGGCTTTTGTGCACCGCCTGCGCAAAGACGATCTGGACAAGACCCCCGGCGTAGCCGAAACGCTGGATTGGGTACGCGTGTTGTTCAAGCTCGGCCATGGCGAGTTACCCACCGATCCGCAGGCACTCATGCCCTCGCTGGCCGCCCTGCTCAAAACGCGCAATGACCGCTGGCAAGTCACGCCTGAGCGCGTGGCCAAGCTGACCGCTGGCCCCCGGGTCGGGCAAGACGTGGGTGTGGCAGGGGTCATGAAGTCCGGGCACTGAGCCATGACCTCAGTGCCTGCCCCAGCGACCGATCCACGAGAACGCCTGGCTGACTTTGCCCACTACCTGCGCGAGCACGGCTTTGCGCTGGGCTATGCCGAGCTGGAACTGATGACCCGCGCCGCGGCCGCGCTACCGCTGGCGCAGTGGGCGCGCACCGAGGCCCTGTGGCGCGCCATCACCTGCGGTGGCCGGGCCCAGTGGCTCAAGTACCCGGGCCTGCATCAAGCCTTTTGGTTTCCTCACCGTGTCAAGGGCAGCACCAAAAGCTCCGGCCTGACCCGGCGCGGTCGCTCGTTGCCCGAACTGGTGCAGCAGATGCACAGCGACATGGGCAACGCACCTCCCGGCCCTGCCAAACCGACCATCGGCCAAGCCGACCAGGCCGGCAGTGGCGAGCTGGACAGCGCAGACACGCCGCAGCGGGCGCAAGGCGGCGCCAGCCGCACCGAGCCCCTGGAGCAACGCAACTTTGCCGACTGGCTCCCCGGGGACATGGACCGCTTTGAGCCGCTGGTGGAAGCCCTGCAACGCCGCCTGCGTGCGCAACTGCTGCGCCGCTGGCAACCCCACCAGGACAGCGGCGTCATTCACCTGCGGCGCTCCCTGCGCGCGGCATTGGCCACAGGCGGCGAGTTGGTGAAGCTGCACCCTGTGCGCCGCCAACGGCGCCCGCCACGCGTGGTGGTGCTGGTGGATGTGAGCCGCTCCATGGAGGTGCATGCGCAGTTCTTCCTGCGCCTGAGCCGTGCCTTTGTCGAGGTCATGGACGCACGGGCCTTTGTGTTTCACACCCGGCTTGCCGAGGTCACGCCGCTCATGAAGCGGCGCAGCGAACGGGTGCAGGAGAAAGTGAATGCGGTGACCTTCGGCTTTGGCGGCGGCACCCGCATTGCGAGCTGCCTGCATGAGGCCTTGCACCAGCACCTGGACCGCACGCTCAAACGCGGCGACCTGTTTATGGTGTTCAGCGATGGCTATGACACAGATGAGCCGCACGCCCTGGCCGAGGTGCTGGCGCAGGTACGAGGCCGTGGCGCACGGGTGTGCTGGCTACACCCCACGGTGCAGGCGCCGCAATCAGCCGCCATGGAACTGGCCGCCCCGTTTGTCACGCGATTCATGCCGGCGCACAATCTGGCCAGCCTCTCACGGTTGGCAGATATGTTGACCTGAGCGCCCGACGCGCCTCATTTTTAACCCGATCTTTAACGACTGGAACACACACGATGGGATGCTTGATGAAACAAGGCGGTGGTTTATTCCCCCGCCTGAGAATTGGTGCGGTTGTATTGGCCGCCGGCCAGGGCGCCCGCATGGGCGGCATGGCCAAGTCTCTGATTCGCCTGCAAGGGGTGCCCCTGATCAACCGCCAACTGATCGCCCTGAGCGGCGCCGGGGTGGACGAGGTGGTGGTGGTGACGGGTCATGCGCGCGAAGCAGTCGAGGCCCAGGTGCAGACCTTTCCGGTCACGCTGGCCTACAACCCCGCCTTTGCCGACGGCCAGCAGGGCTCGGTGCGCGTAGGGCTCGCCGCGCTGCATGGCCGGTTTGACGTGGTGTTTGTGGTACTGGCAGACCAGCCCTTGATTGGCGCAGCCGATTTGACCGAGTTGATCGCCGCCTTCAAAAAGAAGCCCAGCGGTCACGTGGTGGTGCCCGTGGTCAACGGCCAGCGCGGCAACCCCATCCTGCTCGACGAGGTGGCCGTGGCGCAGATTCTGGAGAGCGACACCAACCTGGCCTGCCGGCACCTGATTGAGCGCCAGCCCGAGCTGGTGCATGTGCATGCCACCACCAACACCCGCTTTGTCACTGACCTGGACACCCTGGATGACGTGGCGCAACTGGCCCAGCGCACCGGGTGGTCGTTGACGCTTCCGACCCCCGAGGCCATGGTATGACAGCCACCCCGGCGGCAGGCGCCTTGCAGCAACACTGGCCCGTGCCCCTGGCCGTGCATCACTTTGACCGGGCGGCCGAGGTTAACCTCGTCCTGGCCAATGTCTTCAAAACTCTGAGAGCCACCGATGCACAAGCCCCTGCGGGCAGCTTTTATGCCAGCGCTGATGACCTGCTCCGGCGCATCGACTTACCCGAATTCAGCGCCCTCTTGCAGTTCATTGCCGCATCACTCCAAACCACAGCACAACAAGCCAACGCAGGCGTGTGGCCGGCCGGCCGTCACAACCTGCAACTGGAGTTAACCGGGGTCTGGTTCCAGATTCAAAACGGCGCCTCGTTTCATGACATCCACACCCACGGCAACTGCTCCTGGTCGGGCGTGTACTACGTGCAAGTTGACCCCACGGCACAGCGCATCGCAAACCCACAATATGGCGCGCTCAACGGCGCCACCCGCTTTTACAGCCCCCTCTTTCCCCTGCTGGGGGGTGCCCACATCGACATGGGCAACGCCTGGCTGCAGCAGGCCACGCTGGAAGTAGCGCCGCAAGAAGGCGACCTGGTGCTGTTCCCCGCGTTTTTGCCGCACAAGGCCATGCCCTATATGGGAGAGCGGGACCGCATCATCGTCTCCTTCAATGCCCAGATCCGCGCCCCTGGCGGCGACCAGCTTTTCAGATACGCCGGAACCTGAGCTGGACGGATCGGCTCGGGGATAAATTGCTATTAAATTTGACCATTAATGCAAATGAATACGCCGGCTAGACGCTGAAAATACCCTTTTTTAACGCCCAAATGGGCCCCTAAGTCCAGCCTAAGTCTCAAGCAGTACATTCAATATCAGTTGGTTGCAAACCAACACCACAGCTGCAGACTCAACCCCGTACCCCGAAGGACCCACCATGAAATCAAGCATCACCGCCCTATGCATCGCCGCCGGCCTGTTCTGTTCCGGCCTGGCGTTTGCAGCCACACCAAGCACCTTCACGGCCCAAACCGCCACGGGAGCCACCACCCTCAAAGCCGCCGGCCCCGCAACCAAACCCGCCAAAAAGCGGGTCAAAAAACACGCTGCCAAAAAGACGGTGAAAAAGAACGCAGCCATGGCCAAGTAATTCATCGCGAGCGAACTCGCTCGCTTTGAAAAAAGGCCGCGCCCAGTGCGCGGCTTTTCTGCGTCTGGCACGTGCTAAGCTGAAATTCATGTCAACTTCTTCACCTGACCATGCGCGCCCTCCTCGTTGAAGACGATCCCCTGATCGGCGAGGCCGTGCGGGTCGGCCTCGCTCGCCTGGGGATCACCCTGGACTGGGTGCGTGATGGTGAGCTCGGCCTGCAATGTGCCAGCAGCGAGCCCTTTGACGCGGTGGTACTGGACCTCGGTCTGCCCCGGCAAGACGGCATGCAGGTGCTGCGGGAGTTGCGCAAAAGAGGCCACGTGTTCCCGATTCTGATCATCACCGCACGTGATGCGCTCGCCGACCGCGTAGCCGGGCTGGACGCGGGCGCAGACGACTACATCCTCAAGCCCTTTGAGCTCGACGAGCTGGCCGCTCGCCTGCGATCAAGCATTCGCAGCCGCTCGGGCCGGGCCGATCCGGTGCTGCGCAGCGGCCCGCTGGCCTTGCACCCGGACACCAAAGTAGTCACCAAAGACGGCGCTGTGGTGAGCCTCTCCGCGCGCGAGTTTGCCTTGCTGGAACTGCTCATGCGCCGCCCCGGTGTGCCCCTGTCGCGTCTGCAATTGGAAGATCGGCTGCTGGGCTGGGGCGAGGAAGTCATCAGCAACGCCCTGGAGGTCAATATTCACAATCTGCGACGAAAACTGGGCGTGGCCAGCATTCTCAACATCCGGGGCGTGGGCTACTTCGTGCCGCGTGACAACCCCTCATGGTCTCGCTAGAAACACGACTCAAACGGCGCCTGCTGCTGGGCGTGCTGCTGGTGGGCATCGTCCTGGGTGTGGCGGTACGCGTGCAAGTCCACCGCCAGCAAGGTGAAATGCTGGACTACCAACTGGAGCAGGTGGCGCGGGCCCTCATCCTGAGCGATGTGCAAAGCACGGTGATGGCCTGGGACGACGACCCCAGCCTGCATCTGGACGTTCAAATCTGGGACGAACAAGCCCACCGGCTTTACCGCTCCAGCGGGCAGATCGAATTAGGCCCCAACACCCGCGAAGGTTTTTCAGCCGAACCCAGCGGCCCCCAAGCAGATGCAGTGCTGCTGCGCGTGTTTACCCTGCACAGCACCGAGCGCACCGTACAGGTCATGCACTCCCAAGCCCTGCGGGATGCGCTAAGCCGCGACGCCGAGCTGGAGGTGCTGCTCCCCACCCTGCTGGTCATGTTGATTGGCGCCGCGCTGGTCGCCACCACCATCCGCAAGGGGCTGGCCCCCATTCGCGAGCTGGACGACGAACTGAGCCAGCGCGACCCCCTCTCCCTTGCCCCGGTGACCCTGCCGCACGCGCCCGCCGAGTTGGCCAGCGTCATCCGCACACTCAACCGCCTGCTGCAGCAGCTCGACACCAGCCTGCAGGCCCACAAACGCTTCATTGCCAATGCTGCGCATGAGCTGCGCACCCCCATCACGGCACTGGGTCTGGAAGTCAACAACCTGGCACCCGGGCAAGACCCGGCGCAAATCCTGGCCACGGTGAACCGGCTCAAACTGGGCGTGCAACGTACCCAGCGCCTGCTGCAGCAAATGCTCACGCTGGCCCGCCTGGAGGGCCGCACCGAGCCCGACACCCGGATGCCCGTCGATTTGCAGGCGCTGGCCCAAGAGTCCATGGTGGGCTTGTCCGCGCTCGGCAGTCACCGCAGCATTGAATTCAGTCTGGACGCCAGCGGCTCGCCCTGTGTGCAAGGCAACCCCGACGACCTGCGCCTGCTGCTGGACAACCTGCTGCTCAACGCCCTGAAGTTCTCGCCCCCCAACAGCATGGTGGCGCTGGGTATTCACCAGCACCACGGCGAGGTGACGCTGCTCCTGCGCGACCAGGGCCCCGGCATTGCACCTGCCCTGCGCGAGCGGATCATGAAACCCTTTGTGCGGGCCAACGCCGCCATCGAAGGCGCAGGCTTGGGATTGGCCATTGCCCTTGAGGTCGTGCAAAGCCACGGCGCCAGCCTGACCCTGGAAGACCCGCCCGAGGGCCCCGGGCTTCAGGTGCGGGTGCGCTTTCCAGTTTAAGAAATGATTGCTGCCATCGCCCCGGGCTACGGGCTGGCGTGCTTGATCAAACTTCTCTGCCCTGCGCCAACACAAACTCCAACACCGCACACACCGCCACGGCTTGAGCGGTATTGCACTGCCCGGGCGTGGCGCGTGGGCTGTCGGGGTAGACCTCGGTGGTGGTGGTGTAGTGCGCGCCGGTGATGCTGGCGCACAGGCCCAGGGCCTTGAGCGGGTAGCGAATGACACCACGGGCCACTACCGGCGAACCGATGATTTCGCCCCGTTCGTCGTTGGGCGCAATGTGGGTGACGCGCTCGACCGCCTCAATGATCGCTTGCTGAAACAGGGGCTGCGGGTTGTCGCTGTCGTCCACCAGGTAAAAGCCGTCGGGGATGGTGCCGGGCTGAAAAACATCACCGTCACGTGCCGCCAGCGCCGGGCGGTACTCTGACTCGTCGGTCTGGGTGGTTTCGTGCAGGTCGATGTGCGCAGCAAACTGACCCTGCAGCGGTGCCACCAGGCGCATGAGTGCGGCAGCTTCCTGGGCCGCGCTGGGGTCTTTGAATGAGCGGTTGGGGTCCACCGCATCAAAGTTCCAGCGGTGAATCCGCTCATAAGCCCACGGACTCACGCAGGGCACCACCATCAGGTTGACCCGGCCCGCATAAGCCTGGGCATGCTGCGCCAAAAACTGCAGCGCACCGTGCACGCCACTGGTCTCGTACCCATGCACGCCCCCTGTCACCAGCACGCCGGGCAGGCCCGGCTGCCATGGGTCAGGGCGAACAGCCAGGAGCGGGTAGAGGTCGTCACCGTAAACCACTTCGCCGTACGGCAACACATCGTAAAGCGGACGCAGGCCCTGGAGGACGTACAACACATCGTCTGCATAACTGCGCTGGCGCATTTGCCGCGCGCGCCAGGTCGCCACGTCGGCAGGCGTCCAAGCCTGGCCTGGGGTGCCAATGGGGTGAGGGGTTGGTGTGGTCATGGTGGGTAGCGTGGGTGTGGGGTTCATGGGTTTCTGCACTGGAAGGGATCATTTTGCTATGTATTTTTATATCGATATGCAATCAAGACGCCGGCCAGCCGCCTAAAATTTACAAAACCACCTCTATCCAACACCCAGCGCTCCCCCACCCTCGTCATGAACCACCCCACACCCCTTGACCTGCCCAGCCTCACCGCTCGCTTTGCCATTCCCGGGTGCCTGAGATTCATGGAGATCGCGCCCGGACTGCCGGTCATCGACATCCAGACACCGCTGGCCACAGCCCGCGTAGCCTTGCAAGGCGCCCAGGTGCTGGCTTGGCGGCCCGATGGCATGCCGCCCGTGCTATGGCTCTCGGGGGCGGCGGTGTTTGAACCGGGCAAAGCCGTGCGCGGGGGCATTCCGGTGTGCTGGCCGTGGTTTGGCGACCGGGAGGGGCGCCCCGCCCACGGGTTTGTGCGCACCCGCTTGTGGGAACTTCGTGAGACTGGCCTCGATGCGCAAGGCCAGGTGCACGTGCGCTTGGGGCTGCAAGACAATGCCGACACCCGTGCGGTGTGGGACCACGCGTTTGACCTGGAGCTGCAAATCACCGTGGGCACCAAGCTCCATCTGACCCTGACGACCCGCAACACCGGGCCCCAGCCCGTTACCCTGACCGAGGCCCTGCATGCCTACTTCAGCGTGGGCGACATCCGGCACACCACGGTGCAGGGGCTGGACGGCACGCACTACCTCGACAAAGTGCAGGGCTACGCGCCAGCACAGCAAAGCGGCCCAGTGTGCTTTACCAGCGAGACCGACCGCGTGTACCTCAACACCACCGCCGACTGTGTGATTGACGACGCAGACCAAAGCCGCAGCATCACGGTGGCCAAGACCGGCAGCCAATCCACCGTGGTGTGGAACCCCTGGATTGAGCGCGAGAAAGCCATGGGCGACATGGCCGCGGGCGGCTACCAGCGCATGGTGTGCGTGGAAACCGCCAATGCCGGCGCCCAGGTGGTCACCGTGGCGCCGGGCGAGTCGCATGCACTAAATATGCGGGTCAGTGTGGCAGGCACTGGTACATAACGCCTATTGCAGACGGAGGCATTCATTCACTGAATTCACCCGGCCGCTGACCACACCCGGCCTTGATGGGTTTGACACAAAAACGCTATCAATAAACAGCATGAGAGTCAATCAATACGCCGGACAGAGAGCTGATTGTCCAATAAACACGGGGCCGCCAAGAAACCGGTCACCAGCACAAACGCCGCACCCGGGCTAGCATGCGGCGTTTGCTTTCCCCAACCGGTTCTTCCGAACCCTCTTATTCAAAAGATCTCATGAAACTGTATTACTCAGCCGGTGCCTGCTCGCTCGCCCCGCATATTGCCCTGCAAGAAGCCGGTCTGGCGTTTGAGGCAATTGCCGCGCCCACCAAAACGCACAAGCTGCCCGACGGCACCGACTACTACACCATCAACCCGCTCGGCTATGTGCCCCTGTTGGTGCTGGACGACGGCCGCCAGCTGCGCGAAAGCCCGGCCATCCTGCAATACATTGCAGACCAAGTGCCCGCCAAGCATCTGGCCCCGGCCAATGGCACCTTTGAGCGCT
>JBIIVW010000158.1:0-7663 GCA_044339205.1 Rhodoferax sp.
TGAACCAGGCCACCCACGAAGTCACCACCCCGACGGGCTTCAAGGAGGCTTACGCCACGTACGTTGAGGGCGGTTGGGCCGCTCTGGGCTGTGACCCCGAGTTTGGCGGTCAAGGCTTGCCTCTGGTGGTGAATCAGTGTTTTTATGAAATGCTCAACAGTGCCAACCAGGCCTGGGCCATGTACCCCGGCCTGACGCATGGCGCCTATGCCGCGCTGCACGCCCACGGCACCCCTGAGCAAAAAAAGACCTACCTGCATAAGATGACCAGCGGCGAATGGACAGGCACCATGTGCCTGACCGAGCCCCATTGCGGCACCGACCTGGGCCTGATGCGTACCAAGGCCGAGCCAGTGGGCGACGGCACCTACAAGATTACCGGCAACAAGATTTTCATCAGCGCCGGCGAGCATGACATGGCCGCCAACATCATTCACCTGGTGCTGGCCCGCCTGCCCGATGCACCTCCCGGCATCAAGGGCGTGAGCCTGTTCATCGTGCCCAAGTTCCTGGTCAATGAAGACGGCACGCCTGGTGCGCGCAACGGCATTTATTGCGGTGGCCTGGAGCACAAGATGGGCATCAAGGGCAGTGCTACCGCCCAGATCGTGCTGGATGGCGCCGTGGGCACCTTGGTCGGTCAGCCCAACAAGGGCATGAACGGCATGTTTGTGATGATGAACGCCGCTCGTCTGGGCGTGGGCAACCAGTCCCTGGGCCTGACCGAAGTGGCTTACCAGAACGCACTGGCCTACGCCAAGGACCGCATCCAGATGCGCTCCTTGTCTGGCACCAAGGCCAAGGACATGCCTGCCGACCCGATCATCGTGCACCCCGACGTGCGCAAAATGCTGCTCACCGCCAAGGCCTACGCCGAAGGCGGCCGCGCGTTGATGTGTTTTAGTTCCATGCTGCTGGAGAAGGAGCACGCCCACCCCGATGAGAAAGTCCGCAAGGACGCCGGCGAGATGCTGGCCATGCTGACCCCCATCGTCAAGGCGTTCATCACCGACAACGGCTGGACGGCTACCTCCGCTTGCCAGCAGGTGTTTGGCGGCCACGGCTACATCAAGGAGTGGGGGATGGAGCAGTTTGTGCGCGATTCCCGCATCAACATGATTTATGAGGGCACCAATACCATCCAGTCGCTGGATCTGCTGGGCCGCAAGATTTTGGGCAACAACGGCGCCACCTTGCGCAAGTTTGGCAAGCTCATCGGCCAGTTGGTGGAAGAAGAAGGCGTCAACGAAAAGATGGCAGAGTTCATCACCCCCATCGCCATTCTGGGCGACCAGATGACCAAGTTCACCACCGAGATCGGGTTCAAGGGTTTCCAGAATCCCGACGAAGTGGGCGCTGCTGCCGTGGACTACCTGCGCGTGGCGGGTCACCTGGTATTTGGTTATTTTTGGGCGCGCATGGCACAAGTGGCGCTGCGTGAGATTGCGGCTGGCAATACCGATCCGTTCTATGTGGCCAAAGTGCAAACCGCGCGTTTCTACTTTGCCAAGCTGTTCCCCGAGACCGCGACCCTGATGCGCACCGCCCGCACTGGCTCCAAGGTGTTGATGGACACCGGCGCCGCGCTGGCCTGAGCCCCAGGGAGCTGCCATGAACAAATCGATTGCAGCCGCGCTTGTGGGTTTGATGGCCTTGCCGGCCCTGGCGCAAATGTCGCCTGTGGGCTTGTGGAAAACCATTGACGACAAGGACGGCTCTGCCAAGTCCGAGATTCGCATTGTTGACAACGCCGGCGTGTTCACCGGGAAGATTGAAAAAATCCTGGACCCCAAAGCCAAGCCGGGAGAGTTGTGCGTGGAGTGCACCGATGACCGCAAGGGCCTACCCATGCTCGGGCTCGAAATCATTCGTGGCGTGAAAAAGGTCGAGGATAAGGCAGTGTGGGAGGGCGGCACGATTGTGGAGCCCAGCACCGGCAAGATTTACAAAATGAAGATGACCCCGATCGAGGGCGGCGCGAAGCTGGAGATGCGCGGCTTCGTCGGCTTCTCGCTGCTGGGCCGAACCCAGACCTGGCTTCGCATCCAGTAATTTTCATCGACCGTTTCAGGAAAATGTATGTCCCGCTTTCAAGTTAAAAAAGTCGCCGTCTTAGGCGCTGGCGTGATGGGCGCGCAAATTGCCGCCCATCTGGTCAATGTCAAAGTGCCCGTCATCCTGTTTGACCTGCCCGCCAAAGAAGGCCCCAAAAACGGCATCGTCACCCGTGCCATTGACGGCCTTAAAAAGCTCAAGCCAGCGCCCCTGGGCCTGGCTGATGACGCTGGCCTGATTCAACAGGCCAATTACGAAGAGCATCTGGAGTTGCTCAAAGACTGCGACCTGGTGATTGAAGCCATTGCCGAGCGCATGGACTGGAAGCTGGATCTTTACAAAAAAATTGCTCCGTTTCTGGCCCCCCACGCGATCGTTGCCAGCAACACCTCCGGCCTGTCGATCACCAAATTGTCCGAGGCCTTGCCCGAAGAGATCAAGCCGCGTTTTTGCGGCATTCACTTCTTCAACCCACCGCGCTACATGATGCTGGTGGAGTTGATCAACACGCCCACCACCCAGCCCCAAATTTTGGACGACCTCGAAGCCTTTGTCACCAGCAACTTGGGCAAGGGCGTGGTGCGCGCCAAGGATTCCCCTAACTTCATTGCCAACCGCGTGGGCATTGCCGGCATGCTGGCCACCATGAAAGAGGTCGAGAATTTTGGTCTGACCTTTGACGTGGTGGACGACCTCACGGGCAAGAAATTGGGCCGCGCCAGTTCCGGCACCTTCCGCACGGCTGATGTGGTGGGACTGGACACCATGGCGCATGTCATCAAGACACTGCAAGACACGCTCAGTCTCGAGACCGATCCGTTTTACGCCAGTTTTGCCACGCCTGAGGTCCTCAAGACCTTGCTGGAGATGGGCCACCTGGGCCAAAAGACCAAGGCTGGCTTCTTCAAGAAGGTCGGCCGGGATGTGATGCGCTTTGACCTGGACGCCAAAGAATACGTGCCCGCCGGCCAGAAGGCCGACGAGGTCTATGGTCGCATGCTGAAAAAGCCGGCGGCTGAGCGCCTGAAATTGCTGCGCAACAGCGAGGGCGCGCAGGGCCGATTTTTGTGGGCTATTCTGCGCAACAGCTTTCATTACGCGGCCGTGCATCTCGGGGCCATTGCAGACAATGCGCGCGATGTCGATTTTTGTATGCGCTGGGGCTTTGGCCTCAAGCAAGGTCCGTTTGAATTGTGGCAAGAGGCCGGCTGGTTGGCCGTGGCCAACATGGTAAAGGAAGACATTGACGCGGGCAAAGCCCTGTGCAATGCGCCTTTGCCAGACTGGGTATTCAACGGCCCGGTGGCTGAAGCCGGTGGCGTGCACACGCCAGCGGGTTCATGGAACCCGACGATAGGCCAGTTTGTGGCTCCCCGCACCCTGCCGGTGTACCAGCGCCAGCATTTCCCCGAGAGCGTGCTGGGCGCCAATGCGGTGTCTGCTGCCACGGCAGGCAAGACGCTGCACGAGGACGAAGCCATTCGCCTGTGGACGCTCGATGACCAAGTTTTAATCGCCAGCATCAAGACCAAGATGCACGCCATTGGCGCGGGTGTGATCGAAGGGCTGGATGCCGCCATTGACATGGCCGAGAAAGACTACCAAGGCCTGGTGATCTGGTCGCCCGATGACATGTTTTCTGCGGGTGCCGACCTGCAGTCCATGCTGCCCGCCTTTGTGATGGGCGGCGCCAAAGCCATTGACGGTGCGGCGGCCGAGTTGCAGCGCGTCATGCTCAAGCTGCGTTATGCCAACGTGCCCACCATCTCGGCCGTGCGCGGCCTGGCATTGGGCGGCGGTTGCGAGATGGCCGTGTACTCTGCCAAGCGCGTGGTGGCCATGGAGAGCTACATTGGTTTGGTCGAGGTGGGGGTGGGCTTGGTGCCGGGTGCCGGTGGCCTGACCTACATTGCCCGACGCGCCGCCGAGAACGCCGCAGCAAGCACCGGCAAAGACCTGCTGCCTTTCCTGACCGAAGGCTTCACGGCGGCGGCCATGGCCAAAGTGGGCACCAGCGCGCTGGAATCCCGCAAACTGGGCTATGTGCTGGAGAGCGATGTGATCGTGCCGCACAAGGACGAGCTGCTGTTTGTGGCCCTCAACGAGGCCAAAGCGATGTTCGCCAGCGGTTACCGTGCGCCACACAAACGCCTCTTTGTGGTGGCCGGCCGCAGTGGCACCGCCACCATCAAGGGCTCGCTGGTCAACATGCGCGACGGCGGCTTTGTTAGCGCACACGACTTTCACATTGCCAGCCTGATCGCCAATGTGGTCTGCGGGGGTGACGTGGACGCGGGTAGCCTGGTGACCGAGGAGTACATCATGACGCTGGAGCGCCAAGCGTTTTGTGAGCTTCTCGTTCACCCAAAAACTCAGGAACGCATCATGGGAATGATGTCCACCGGCAAGCCGGTTCGCAATTGATCAAGCTACTGCGCGCTCGCTACGCTTGCTCAAGCACGAACAAAGCTCAGTAAAGAATTGATTGGAAAGTCAAAAAATGAAACAAATTCAAGAAGCCTATATCGTTGCCGCTACGCGCACGCCCATTGGCCGTTCGCACCGCGGGTTTTTTCGGAACACGCGCCCGGATGACCTGCTGGTGCATGCCTTGCGGGCGGCGCTGGCGCAAGTGCCGAGCCTGGATCCGGCCACAATTGAAGACCTGATCTGCGGCTGCGCCATTCCCGAGGGCCAGCAGGGCCTGAACATTGCGCGCATTGGTGCCGTGCTGGCCGGCCTGCCCACCAGCGTGGGTGGCATCACGGTCAACAGGTTTTGTGCTTCGGGCCTGAGCGCCGTGCAAATGGCGGCTGACCGCATTCGCGTGGGTGAGGCCGATGTGATGATTGCGGCTGGCGTGGAGAGCATGAGCATGGTGCCCATGATGGGCAACTCGCCCTCGCTCTCGCCCACCATGTTCAACAACGACGAAAACATCGGCATTGCCTACGGCATGGGCCTGACCGCCGAAAAAGTGGCCTCGCAGTGGAAAGTCAGCCGCGACGCGCAAGACGCGTTTGCCGTGGAATCCCACAAGCGCGCCCTGGCGGCCATGGAGGCCGGTTATTTTGCGGATGAGATCACCCCGGTGGAGGTCATTGACCGCTCACCCGATCTGGAGACCGGTGGCGTTATTGAGAAAAAACGCGTGGTGAGCCTGGATGAAGGCGCCCGCTTTGACACCACCCTGGAAGGCCTGGCCAAGCTGCGTACCGTGTTTGCCGCACGCGGCTCGGTCACCGCGGGCAACAGTTCGCAAACCTCCGACGGCGCAGGCGCCCTGATTCTGGCCAGCGAAAAAGCCGTCAAGCAATTCGGCCTCAAGCCGCTGGCGCGCTTTGTCAGCTTTGCCTCCAAGGGCGTGCCGCCGCACATCATGGGCATCGGGCCCATTGAGGCGATTCCCGCCGCACTGCGTTACGCCGGCCTGAAGCAGGACGACATTGACTGGATTGAGCTCAACGAGGCGTTTGCCGCGCAGTCTTTGGCGGTGATCAACACCCTGGGTTTGAACCCGGCCAAGGTCAACCCCATGGGTGGCGCCATCGCTTTGGGTCACCCGTTGGGCGCCACCGGGGCCATCCGATCGGCCACGGCCATCCATGCGATGCACCGCAACAACTTGCGCTACAGCATGGTGTCCATGTGCGTGGGCATGGGGCAGGGCGCAGCGGGTATTTTCGAACGGGTGTAGAACAAATCCAATAAATGGCCCGGCCGCACGCCTTGCTGCGGGCCGGGCTTTTTTTTGCCTCCTTTCGTCACGCAAAGGACAGTTGGATGAGGCAATCGCCGGCACACTGTGGATATGAATAACCATCCCTTTGATCAGGCTTTGCAACTCACATCCGCTGAGCCCGATGTCTACACCGGGGCCAGTGCCCGCCCTTACTGGAACATGGTTGGCCCCTTTGGCGGCATGACGGCGGCCACCGCCCTGAACGCCGTGCTCCAGCACCCCGCCTTACTGGGCGAGCCCATCGCGCTCACCGTTAATTACGCCGGCCCGGTGGCAGCGGGGCCATTCAAAGTCACGGCCACGCCGGCCCGCACCAACCGGTCCACCCAACATTGGGTCATCTCCCTGTCTCAGACCAACGCTGCTGGCGTGGATGAAGTCATGCTGACCGGCACCGCCGTGACCGCCGCACGGCGCAGCACCTGGAGCACGAGTGACGAGGCCATGCCCAAAGTCCCCGGCCCCACCGAACTGCCCATCCATGACAGTTTGCGCGGGCTGGAGTGGCTGGGCCGCTACGACATGCGCTTTGTGCACGGCGGCTTTCCCGAGCAGTGGCATGGTGGCGGAGAGGCCAGCCTGAGTCAGCTCTGGGTGCGGGACAACCCGCCAAGGCCACTTGATTTTTGTTCGCTGGCGGCCATGGCCGATGTGTTCTTTCCCCGCGTCTACCTTCGCCGGGCTTTGCTGGTGCCCGCGGGCACCGTGTCCATGACCGTCTACTTTCACGCCAATGGTGAGCAGCTCACCCAGTCGGGTGGTGGCTTCCTGCTGGCGCAGGCCCGGGCACAAGCCTTCAGCGATGGCTTCTTCGACCAGACTGCCCAACTCTGGAGCGAGGCCGGTGCCTTGCTGGCCACCAGCCACCAGATTGTCTATTTCAAGGAGTGAGCAGGATGACCACACCCTTCACGCACCAACCCGTGGCCCTGGTCATCGGGGCAGGTGATGCCACCGGTGGTGCCATTGCCCGACGCTTTGCACGCGAAGGTTTCGTCGCTTGCGTGACCCGGCGCAGCCTGGACAAGCTGCAGCCGCTGCTGGATCAGATCACCCAGGATGGCGGTGTGGCTCAAGGCTTTGCCAGCGATGCGCGCAAAGAGGACGAGGTGGTGGCGCTCATTGAGCACATCGAGTCGACTCTGGGGCCCATTGAGGTGCTGGTGTTCAACATTGGGGCCAACGCGCCCAGCAGCATTCTGGACGAGACCGCGCGCAAGTATTTCAAGATTTGGGAGATGGCCTGTTTTGCCGGTTTCCTGAACGGGCGAGAGGTCGCCAAGCGCATGGTGCAGCGGACCGACCCGCAGCGCCGCCAGACCATCATCTTCACGGGCGCCACAGCGTCGCTTCGGGGCGCGGCCAATTTTGCCGCGTTTGCGGGTGCCAAACACGCGCTGCGGGCGCTGGCGCAAAGCATGGCGCGCGAGCTGGGACCCCGGGGCATCCATGTAGCCCACAGCATCATCGACGGCGCCATTGACACGGCTTTCATTCGCGACAATTTTCCCGAGCGTTACGCCCTGAAGGCGCAGGATGGTATTTTGAACCCCGATCACATCGCTAACCAATACTGGATGCTGCACGCCCAGCCGCGCGACGCCTGGACCCACGAGCTTGATTTACGTCCCTATCTGGAGAAGTTTTAATGTCTAAAACCGTGGATTTTTACTTTGACTTTGGCAGCCCGGCGGCTTACCTGGCCTGGACTCAGCTGCCCATAATTTGTGCGGAAACCGGCGCCCGTCTGGTGCTCAAGCCCGTGCTGCTGGGTGGTGTGTTTCAGGCCACCGGCAACCGTGCGCCGATGACCGTGCCGCTCAAAGGCAGTTACCTCTTTGTGGATTTGGCCCGGTTCGCCCAACG
>JBIIVW010000027.1:0-25213 GCA_044339205.1 Rhodoferax sp.
TTGACGCTGTAGTCCGGCAAGGCAAACGGCACGGGCAGGAGTTGCAAGGCGCCGCGGTGCTGCATCATTTCGCCCAGCCTGTGGGGAATGGTGATGATGTGGTGGGTCTGCTCCACCACAAACGCCGCACCCAGGAAGTTCGGCAGTTGCAGCGCAACGCGGCGCGCAATGCCGAGCCGGGCAATTTCGCGGTCAAGCACCAGAGGTGCTGCGCCCGACGAATTCACCACCACATGGTCTTCCGCTTCAAATTGGGCTCTGCTGAGCGCGCCACGGATGCGCGGGTGCTCGGCGCTCACCAGGCACACAAAGCTCTGCATGAACAGCAACTGCTGGTAAAAGCCCGCTTCAAGCTGCGGCATGAAACCCAGTGCCAGGTCCGCCCCGCCGCTTTCCAGCAACGAGGCGGTGTCTTGGGACAGCGGGAAGATCTCGATCCGGAGGCCGGGGGCGCTCACGCGCAAGGTCTTCATCAGCTTGGGCAGCAGCACCAGTTGGCTGATGTCGGTCATGCAGATGCGAAAGGTCCGTTCCGACGTGGCGGGGTCGAAGTCGTTGCGGTGTCCTAGCACCTCGTCTAGCGCGTCCAGCACGGCGCGCACCGGTCTCACCAAGCCTTCGCCAAACGGCGTGGGCTCCATGCCATTGGAGGTGCGCACAAACAGCGGGTCACCCAACTGGTGGCGAAGTTTGGACAGGGCCACACTCACTGCGGGTTGACCCAGGTCCAGTGCGAGCGCCGCCGCAGTGACGCTGCGGGTCTTGTAGATCTCGTCAAACACGGTCAGCAAACGCAGATCGATGGTGTTCATGGGAAAAGACTATTCAAATTTCGAATAAAGCATATTAATCAGATTGCATTTACAGAATTTTGGTATGCCGGGAAAATTCGCCACACTTTCAAACAAGGGAACATCACCATGCAGGAACTGGGCCGACTCGAAGACTTGCCGCAAGATTACCGCGACGCGCTGACCGCGCAAAACCTGGTGCCGCTGTGGCCCAGCCTGCGCTCTGTATTGCCGCCAGGCAAGCCCATTCCGCGCACCCAGCCGACCTGTTGGTCTTACCAGGGCTTGCGCTCGTTGCTGCTCAAGGCCGGGGAGTTGACCCCCATTGAAAAAGCCGAGCGCCGCGTGCTGGTGCTGGCCAACCCCGGCCACGGCCTGGAAAAAATGCAGGCGTCGTCCACCATTTACCTCGGCATGCAGTTGCTGCTGCCCGGCGAGTGGGCACCGTCCCACCGTCACACCCCCAACGCCGTGCGCATGATTGTGGAAGGCGAGGGCGCCTACACCACGGTCGATGGTGAAAAATGCCTGATGAGCCGGGGCGACCTCATTTTGACCCCCACCGGCTTGTGGCACGAGCATGGCCATGAGGGCGATGCGCCTGTGATCTGGCTCGATGTTTTGGACCTGCCGCTGGTGTATTACATGGAGGCCTCCTATGTGACCGAAGGCCAGGCACAGACCGTGACCTCCGAAGGGGCCGAGCGCGCCTACCAGCGCGGGGGCGTGGTGCCGACCCCCATGTTCAGCCGCTCCGAGCAGCGTTACCCGATGCTGCGCTACCCGTGGGTCGATGTGCGTGCGGCTTTGCAGGCGCTGGACGCCAGCCAGCCGGACGTCGAGGCCGTGCAAGTGGCTTATGTGAACCCCGAAACCGGTGCGGCCTGCCAGAACATTTTGGGCTACTCGGCCCTGATGCTGCGCCCGGGTGAGGTGCTCAATCTGCCGGCCCGCTCGACCGCGATGGTGTTCCACCAAATTGAAGGCAGCGCCACGGTCAGCGTGGCATCGAATGAGTTCACGCTGGTGGATGCCGACACCTGCTGCATTCCCGGTTATGTGCCGGTCAGCTTGAGCAACAACTCGGCAGACCAGCCCGCCTTCCTGTTCATCGCCGACGACGCCCCGCTGCAAAAGAAGCTCGGCGTGTATGAAGTCCGCGCCTGATTCATTCGCACTCAACATCATTTCTCCAAGAAAGCATTCATGACCCAAACCACTTACCTCTGGACCCCGCCAGCCCCCGCCTCTGTGACCGTGCGCGGTACCGATGCCCGTTTTCCCGTCAAACGCATCTTCTGCGTGGGCCGCAACTACCACGCTCACGCGGTGGAGATGGGCCGCCCGGTGGATAAGTCCACCTCCAAGCCGTTTTACTTCACCAAGTCACCATCAACCTTGATCGAGTCGGGCGCTACCGTGCCATACCCCGCCGGTACCAGCAACTACCACTTCGAGATGGAGTTGGTGGTGGCCATTGGCGCCCCCGGATTTCGGGTCAAAGAATCTGACGCGGCCAGCCTGATCTTCGGCTATGCCGCCGGCCTGGACATGACCCGGCGCGACCTGCAACTGGTCGCACGTGAACAGGGTCGTCCCTGGGACTTGGGCAAGGACTTTGAGAAGTCCGCCGTGTGTGCCGAGATCGTGCCGGTAGGCAACCTCGGTGTGTTGACCAGCGGTGCGATCCACCTCGAAGTCAACGGTGAGACCAAGCAGACCTCGGGCCTGGACAAGCTGATCTGGAACATCCCCGAGTTGTTGGCCGACCTGTCCCAGTACTACCACCTGGAGCCGGGCGACCTGATCTACACCGGCACGCCTGAAGGCGTGGGCGCGGTCAAGACCGGCGACAAGATCACCGGCCATGTGGCAGGAGTGGGCGACGTGGCTTTGACCATCGGCGCTGCTGAGTGAATGCCTGTAGTCAGACCCATTGACAAGCAAATGAGACAACAAATGACTGAACAACAACTTCCCGTGATCGTGGCCGGCGGTGGCATTGGTGGCTTGGCTGCCGCCCTGGCACTGGTGCGCCAGGGCTTCAATGTGCAGGTGCTGGAGCAGGCGCCCGAGATTGGTGAAATTGGCGCGGGCATTCAGCTGGGGCCCAACGCCTTTCACGCGTTTGACGCTTTGGGCGTGGGCGACAAAGCGCGCGGCAGAGCGGTCTACACCGACTACATGGTGATGCATGACGCCCTGGACGAGTACCAGGTTGGCAAGATTCCCACTGGCGAGGCCTTCATCAAGCGTTTTGGCAACCCCTACGCCGTGATTCACCGGGTGGATGTGCACAAGTCCTTGCTGGAGGGTGCCGTGGAGACCGGCAAGGTCGAGTTCATCACCAACACTCGCGTGGAGCGGGTTGAGCAGGACGAGACCGGTGTCACCGCGTTCTGCGCGAACGGCAAGACCTATAAAGGCCAGGCCCTGATTGGAGCCGAGGGCGGCAAGTCGGTGGTGCGCCAGCAGTATGTGAACGACCCCGCGCGCGTCACCGGCCATGTGGTCTACCGCGCCGTGGTGGAAAAAGAAGATTTTCCTGAAGATTTGCGCTGGAACGCCGCCAGCATCTGGGTCGGCCCGAACTGCCACTTGGTGCATTACCCCCTGCGTGGCGGCGAGCAGTACAACGTGGTGGTGACCTTCCATAGCCGCAACAAAGAAGAGTGGGGCGTGACCGACGGCAACAAGGAAGAAGTGGAGAGCTACTTCCAGGGCATCTGCCCCCGCGCCCGCCAACTGATTGAACTGCCGAAAACCTGGAAGCGCTGGGCCACCGCAGACCGTGACCCCATTGACACCTGGGTCTTTGGCCGGGCGGCGATCCTGGGTGACGCCGCGCACCCCACCACGCAGTATCTGGCCCAAGGCGCCTGCATGGCCATGGAAGACGCCGTGACGCTGGGCGAGGCGCTGCGCGTGCACCACAACGACTGGACAAAAGCGCTCGCTCTGTACCAAAAGTCCCGCGTGGCCCGCACGGCGCGCATTGTGCTGTCGGCCCGTGAAATGGGTCGGCTGTACCACGCCAAGGGCGTGGAGCGCCTGGTTCGCAACGATCTGTGGAAAGGCCGCACGCCAGAGCGCTTTTATGACGCCGTGGAGTGGTTGTACGGCTGGAATGTCAATAACTGCCTGGCCACCGATTGAACAGGAGCGAACCGATGAAACTCTATAATTTTTTCCGCAGCGGCACCTCGCACCGTTTGCGTATTGCCCTGAACCTGAAGGGCCTCACGGCCGAGTATGTGGCGGTGGACCTGCGCACCGAAGAGCACCTGGGTGCGGCCTTCAAGGCGCTCAATCCGCAAGGGCTGGTGCCTGCGCTGGTGGTGGACGACGCGGTGCTGATCCAGTCGCCCGCCATCATCGAATGGCTCGAAGAGCGTTACCCCGCCCCGGCGCTGCTGCCCGCCAACCCGCAAGACCGGGCTCGGGTGCGGGCGCTGGCGGCCATTGTGGGTTGCGACATTCACCCCATCAATAACCGCCGCATTCTGGAGTACTTGCGCAAGACCCTGGGCTGCGATGAGGCTGCGGTTTTGGCATGGTGCGCCACCTGGATCAACGATGGCTTTGCGGCCCTGGAGGCCCTGCTGGCAGCCGATACGCACCGCGGCCACTTCTGCTTTGGTCACACCCCGACGCTGGCCGATGCCTATCTGGTGCCCCAAGTGGAGAGTGCGCGCCGCTTCAAGGTGGACTTGACGCCCTATCCGAACATCGTCGCCATCGACACCGCCTGCGCCGCGCTGGATGCCTTTCGCCTGGCTGCCCCCAGTCTGCAACCCGACGCCGCCTGATTGCCCGCATTTCCCTTCACTATTGAGGTTTGAGATGCAATCCACGTAAGACGATAAATCAGGGCTTCTCGACCTGAAATGACGAATCATGGTTCTGGTTATAGACTAGATCAATAGGAGTAATTATGAAAACCATTGATTCGATCGTTACCCAGGCTGCCGGCATCGCCCGCATCCGCAAAGACATTCATGCCCACCCCGAGCTGTGTTTCAAAGAGGTTCGCACGGCGGACGTGGTGGCTAAACAACTCGCTGACTGGGGCATTCCGATGCACCGCGGCATGGGCACAACCGGTGTGGTGGGCATCGTCAAGCAGGGCACGTCCAGCCGCGCCATTGGCCTGCGTGCCGATATGGACGCCCTGCCGATGCAGGAGTTCAACACCTTCAGCCACGCCAGCGTGAACCCCGGCAAGATGCACGCCTGCGGCCATGATGGCCACACCGCCATGCTGCTGGCCGCAGCTCAGCATTTCTCAGAAAATCGCAATTTCGATGGCACCGTCTATTTGATTTTCCAGCCGGCCGAAGAGGGCGGAGGCGGTGCGCGCGAGATGATCAAGGACGGCCTGTTTGAGCAGTTCCCCATGGAAGCGGTGTTTGGCATGCACAACTGGCCAGGCTCCGAGGTGGGCAAGTTTGCAGTCAGCCCCGGCCCAGTCATGGCGTCAAGCAACGAGTTCAAGATCACCATCAAGGGCAAGGGCGGCCACGCGGCGCTCCCCCACAATGGCCTTGACCCGGTGCCAGTGGCCTGCCAGATGGTGCAGGCCTTTCAAACCATCATCAGTCGCAACAAGAAGCCGATTGATGCCGGGGTGATCTCGGTCACGATGATCCACGCCGGTGAGGCCACCAACGTCATTCCCGACAGTTGCGAGTTGCAAGGCACGGTGCGCACCTTCAGCATCGAGGTCCTGGACATGATCGAGCAGCGCATGAAGCAAATTGCCGAGCACACCTGTGCCGCCTTTGACATGACGTGCGAATTCAGCTTTGTGCGCAATTACCCGCCCACCATCAACAGCGTCAAAGAGGCTGAGTTTGCCCGCAAGGTGATGGCCAGCATCGTCGGCGAAGACAACGTGCAGGTGCAGGAGCCGACCATGGGTGCCGAGGATTTTTCTTACATGCTGATGGCCAAGCCCGGCTGCTACAGCTTCATTGCCAATGGCGATGGCGCGCACCGCGAAATGGGTCATGGCGGCGGCCCCTGCATGCTGCACAACCCGAGTTACGACTTCAATGACGACCTGATTCCGCTGGGTGCCACCTACTGGGTGCGACTGGCTGAAGAGTGGCTCAAAACCCCTGTTTGAACGGACACCACCCCATGATGAATGTCGTTGAATCCTTTTCGGCCAGCTACGCCCAGGCGCGTACCAAGTTTTTGGAGGCTGCAACCCAGGCCAGCCTGGTGGTGACTTCCAATACCCATCCTCTCCCTGGGCGGGACGGCGAGGTGCTGGCTATGGATGTGGCACTTGACGGCCCCCCGGACGCCGAAAAATTGCTGATTTTGAGCAGTGCTTGTCATGGTGTGGAGGGCTACTGCGGCAGCGGGGTGCAGGTGTTTGCCTTGCACGATGCCGAGTGGCGTGAAAAAGCCCGCGCCCAAGGCGTGTCGGTGTTGTATATCCATGCGTTGAATCCCTATGGTTTTTCGCATGTGCGGCGCACCACCCATGAAAACGTGGACCTGAACCGCAACTTTCAGGACTTTTCCAAAACCCTGCCTGTGAACGAAGCCTACGGCGCCTTGCGTCCGCTCCTTCTTCCTGAGCAGTGGCCGCCAGACGCCGCCAACGCGCAGGCAGTGGCCGAGTTCATCCAAACCCAGGGCATGACGGCGTTTCAAGCGGCCATCACCCGTGGTCAGCATGAGTTTCCTGACGGTTTGTTCTTTGGCGGTACCGAGCCCACCTGGAGCAACCTGACCTTGAGGCAGGTGTTGCGCGACCATGCCACCCGGGCGGCAAAAATTGCCTGGATTGATTTGCACACCGGGCTGGGACCCAACGGCGTGGGCGAACGCATCTTTGCCTGCAAGGACGACAAGGCGGCACTGGCGCGCGCTCGCGACTGGTGGGGTGGCGGGGGCGCCACGCAGGTGACCTCGATTTATGACGGCTCGTCAACCTCGGCTTTTTTGACCGGGCTCATGTGGATGTCTTTGTATCAGGAGTGCCCGCAGGCCGAATACACCGGTCTGGCGATGGAATATGGTACCCAGCCGATGGAGCAGGTCATGTTTGCCCTGCGGGCCGAGCACTGGCTTAACAACCACCCTGAGGCGCCAGCGGCCTTGGCAGCGCAGATCAAGCAGCAACTGATGGATGCTTTTTACACTGACACCGATGCGTGGAAAGGCCAGATTGTCAGCCAGGCACGCCAGTCCCTGTTTCAGGCCGTGGAGGGCTTGAGCGCCTGATCAGTCCGCAAAACGGCGCGCGGCCATGTGCAGCAAGCCGTCAAAAATGAGGTTGTCCACCAGTTCAAACTGCACCGACATGCTGGGGGCCATCTTCCAGCCGGCCCCCCCTGTCATCACGCATTTGGGGTCGGCACCACAATGAGCACGCACATGTTGCACCATGCGCTCCACGGCACCAGCAATGGCAAAAGTGCCGCCGCTGGTGAGCGCATCACTGGTGTTGGTGGGGAATTCACGCACCTCGCCAGTAGGCACATGCAGCCCGGCGGTGCCGGACTCCAGGGCGCGCAGCATGATGCCATGGCCCGGCAGGATAATGCCACCGAGAAATTTGCCGTTGGCATCAATGGCTTCTACCGTGACGGCTGTGCCCACCATCACCACCACCATGGGCCGGGCAGGGCCTTGGACCAAATACAGGTGCCAAGCACCTATCATGGCCACCCAACGGTCAGAGCCGAGCCGGGTCGGGTGGTCGTAGCCGTTGGTTACCCCCGCCTCTGATGCGCTTGACACCACCCATTGCGGCGTGATGTCCCAAATCTCCATTTGCTCCTGTACACGCCGTTTGACCGCATCGCCTGCCACGATGCAGCCCAGCATGCGGTCGGGCTGGGGCAAAGTGGCCCAAGCCCCGTCGGCCAGTTTTTCGATATTTTCAAGGAATTCAGCACCCTGCGCTAACAGGGGCGCGTGGGGATGAGCGGTTTCGTACATCGCCCACTTGAGGCGGGTGTTGCCAACGTCAATTGCCAGAAATGTCATGGCGTTATTATCATCAAACAAGTGGGGCGCATCAGCTCGTTTTTCAGGCTTGTTGCCACGGCAGGCCACGGTAACGCCAGCCGCCGGTGTAACCACGATGGCTGTGCTCATCGGGATCGCCTTCAAAGCCCTCAAGGATGTTGTACGCCTCCATGCCCAACTCGGTAGCCCGTCGGGCAGCGGCAATGGACCGCACGCCGCTGCGGCACAACAGCACCAGTTTTTTCCCGGGTAATGCGGCGGCCTGGATGCCTTCGTCAAAAGCGGGGTTCATGACCATGCCCGGCCATTGCTTCCAAGCCAAGGCTACCGCTCCCGGAATAAAGCCAACCCATGCGCGCTCTGCATCGGCTCGAACATCGATCAACACAGCCTCATTGGATTGCCACCATTGGCAGGCGAGTTGGGGCGAGATATCGCCGGCGTAGCCTTGTTGGCTTGGGGTCGATGTGGTCATGGTGTCCGGGGTTTGGAGAGGTTGTAGCAGTGAGTGTGATCTGAAATGAATGCGGCATTTTCTGCCACCGATTGAGCTGTCGCCAAGGATGCAAAAAATAAATTCACAAGTGACTTTAGTTTTTTTCAATTTGTATGGGTGAAAACACTTAGTTCAATTTTTGAAAAATGTATACAAAATAGATCCGCACATATTTTTACAACAGGAGACCGAAATGACCGATAGCAAAACCCCCCGTCGTCGCAGCCTGCTCAAAGGCGTTGCCATCGCCGCCGGCGCCATGTCCGCCCCTATGATTGCGAAAGCGCAAACCGGTCCGATCTCCATGCGCTGGCAGAGTACCTGGCCTGCCAAAGATATTTTTCATGAATACGCCCTCGACTATGCCAAGAAGGTGAACGACATGACGGGCGGCGACCTCAAGATTGAGGTGTTGCCAGCAGGTTCGGTCGTGCCGGCATTCGGTTTGCTTGAAGCCGTCTCGAAAGGCACTCTGGATGGTGGTCATGGCGTGCTGGGTTACCACTATGGCAAGCAAAACGCGTTGGCCTTGTGGAATTCCGGCCCTGCCTTCGGTATGGATGCCAACATGATTCTGGCCTGGCACCGGTTTGGCGGTGGTGCAGAGTTGCTGGCCAAGCTTTACGCTTCCATTGGCGGCAACGTGCAGTCGTTTTTGTATGGCCCGATGGCCACCCAGCCACTGGGCTGGTTTAAAAAGCCCATTACCAAGGTGGAAGACTTCAAGGGCTTGAAGTTCCGGACCAACGGCTTGGCTATTGACCTGTTCACCGCGATGGGCGCCGCTGTGAACGCGCTGCCCGGTGGCGAGATTGTGCCGGCCATGGACAGGGGTCTGCTGGACGGTGCCGAGTTCAATAATGCATCTTCAGATCGACTGTTGGGCTTCCCCGATGTGTCCAAAGTCTGCATGCTGCAAAGCTACCACCAGAGTGCGGAAACATTTGAGATCATGTTCAACAAGACCAAATACGACGCCCTGCCACCCAAGATGAAAGCCATCATTGCGGGTGCCACTGAGGCCGCCTCTGCCGAGATGTCCTGGAAGGCCATTGATCGTTATTCCAAGGATTACATCGAGTTGCAAACCAAGGACAAGGTCAAGTTTTACAAAACGCCTGACTCGATCCTGCAAGCCCAGCTCAAGCTGTGGGACGCCATTATTGAAAAGAAATCAGCTGAGAACCCCCTGTTCAAGGAAATTGTGGAGTCCCAGAAAGCGTTTGCCGAGCGCGCTGTCAAGTGGGATCAAGATACCTACGTTAGCCGTCGCATGGCAGTAAGTCATTTCTTCCCCGCCAAGAAAGCGTAAGCAACTTTGAAACAACTGTCAGCCATTCGGACTTGTCCGGATGGCTGATTTTTTTTTAAGCAGACCAGACTATGCAGAAATTACTACTTGCGATCGACAAGATCAGCACATGGGTAGGTCAGGCGTTTTCGTGGCTCATTGTTGTGCTCACATTCCTGATCTCATGGGAGGTTTTCTCCCGCTATGCGCTGGACAACCCGCACCCCTGGGCGTTCGACGTCATGAGCATGCTGTACGGCAGTGTGTTCATGATGGCGGGTGCCTACACGCTGTCCAAAAACGGTCATGTGCGCGGTGACGTGCTCTACGGTTTCTTTCCCCCGCGATTGCAGGCAGGCCTGGATCTGCTGCTCTATTTCTTGTTCTTTATTCCCGGTGTGGTCGCTCTGGCTTGGGCGGGCTACAACTACGCAGCCGACTCCTGGGCGATCAATGAGCACTCCAACATCACGGCCAATGGTCCGCCGGTTTATCCTTTCAAGACCATCATCCCGCTGGCAGGCGCTTTTTTACTGGCGCAAGGCCTGGTTGAAATCGTGCGTTGCATTGTTTGCCTGCAGCAAGGCGCCTGGCCTGCACGGGGAAACGATGTGGAAGAGGTGGACGTGGAGAAACTTAAGCAAATGGTCCACGTCAAGGACGAAGATATTGCCAAGCTGGATGAGCTGGTTGTCCATCCCAAGGAATACCAAAAATGAGAAAAGAAGTCTGGTTTGGCCTCACGATCATGGCCATGGTCGTGCTGGCTGCGTTTATTCTGTTGCCTCCGCTGTCTCAGATGACCAATGGTCATCTCGGTCTGCTGATGCTGGCGCTGGTGGTGGTCGCCATCATGCTGGGTTTTCCGACTGCGTTCACCCTCATGGGCATGGGCATGATATTCGCCTGGATCGCCTTCCGAAGTCAAAATCCCGCTCTGGCCGTGCAGCAAACGCTGGACCTGATGGTGCAGCGGACCTACTCCGTCATGTCCAACGACGTGCTGATCTCCATCCCGCTGTTCGTGTTCATGGGCTACCTGATTGAGCGAGCCAACCTGATTGAGAAGCTGTTCAAGAGTTTGCATCTGGCCACCGCGCGGGTGCCAGGTTCGCTGGCGGTTGCCACCATCATCACCTGCGCCATTTTTGCCACCGCCACCGGTATTGTGGGCGCCGTGGTCACGCTGATGGGCTTGCTTGCCTTGCCCGCCATGCTGCGTGCAGGTTATAGCGTGCAATTGTCGGCCGGTGCCATCACGGCAGGTGGTTGCCTGGGTATCCTGATTCCGCCATCAGTCATGCTGATTGTGTATGGCGCCACCGCTGGTGTGTCGGTGGTCAAACTGTATGCGGGTGCTTTCTTTCCGGGTCTGATGTTGGCGGGTTTGTATATCGTCTACGTGATCATCGTGGCCAAGTGGAAGCCCCATCTGGCGCCACCGATGTCGGCCGAAGACCGGCGTGTTCCCCTGCCTGAGTTTGCAGAGATCGTCTCGACCAGCGTCAGCAACAATGCGTTGCCAGGCTTGATTGGCGCCATCAAGGGCAAGCGCAATGCGGCCGTTCCCATGCGTGAACTGCTCAACCACATGGTCATCGCCTTGTTGCCCTTGCTCACGGTGGTGTTGGTCATGGGGGCAATCTTCCTGAAGGTGACGGCGCCCTTGCCAGTGGAAGACACGCAAGGCATGGTAGCGATGGGCAGTGCCGGCTTTGGGTCGTCTGAGGAGGCCGGCGGGGAGTCTGGCGGTCTCCAGGAGCCAGATAAAGAGGGCGGGTTAAGTGAGCCACCGGCTGAAATCGGTGCGTCCGCGCCTGCGCCCGCCATCAGTGGACCCTTAGAGCAAGTCAACCCGAGTGCGGCACCTGTTGCCGCAGCACCTGTTGCAGCGGCTGAGCGCCTGCCGGTGCCCACCAACTACTGGATTGCTCTGGCCAGTTGTGCGGTGGCGCTGGCGCTGTTTTACGCGTATTTCAGCTTCGCCCGGCTGGAGATCTTCAAGATGCTGCTGGGGTCGTTCTTCCCGCTCGCCATCATGATCATGGCGGTGCTTGGCAGCATTGTGTTTGGTCTGGCCACGCCAACCGAGGCCGCCGCCATGGGTTCTTTGGGGGGCTTGCTTCTGGCCGGTGCGTACAGGCGGCTCAACATGACAGTGTTGCGGGAGTCCGTGTTCTTGACTGCCAAGACCAGCGCCATGGTGTGCTGGTTGTTTGTCGGCTCCAGCATTTTCTCGGCAGCGTTTGCCTTGCTGGGCGGGCAGGACTTGATCAATACCTGGGTGCTGGGCATGGACCTGACGCCGGTGCAGTTCATGATCCTGGCGCAAGTGGTGATCTTTTTACTGGGCTGGCCCTTGGAGTGGACTGAAATCATTGTGATTTTCATGCCCATCTTTATTCCCTTGTTGCCTCACTTCGGGATTGATCCGCTGTTCTTTGGCCTGCTGGTCGCGCTCAACTTGCAGACCGCGTTCCTGAGTCCGCCGGTGGCGATGGCGGCGTTTTACCTGAAGGGCGTGAGCCCGCCGCATGTGACACTGAACCAGATTTTTGCGGGTATGCTGCCGTTCATGGGGATTCAGGTTTTTGCGATTTTCTTGCTGTACCAGTTCCCGGCGATCGGGATGTGGCTGCCCGAGGTGCTTTACAAATAGGCTCCATGTGCGGCATTGATCCAACTAACAAAGGGCGCGAAAGCGCCCTTTGTTTTGCAAAAACGGTAAGATTGACGTTTACGTCAACGTCAAGTCAGCCCAGTGGTTTCTGATACCCGAAACTTTGATTTGGCGGCTTGTTCGCCTCGCCACCCCAGGAGCTTTTTCCATGACCGATTTGTCCGCCGAATTCAAGGCCCTTGCCAACTACCGCCCCACGCACAAGGTGCGCTTTGTGACCGCCGCGTCGCTTTTTGATGGCCACGACGCCGCCATCAACATCATGCGGCGCATTTTGCAAGGCATGGGTGCGGAGGTGATTCACCTCGGGCACAACCGCAGCGTAGACGAGGTGGTGACAGCCGCCTTGCAGGAAGACGCGCAGGGCATCGCCATCAGCTCCTACCAGGGCGGGCATGTCGAGTACTTCAAGTACATGGTGGACCTGCTCAAGAGCCGGGGTGGCTCGCATATTCAGGTGTTTGGCGGCGGCGGGGGAGTGATTGTTCCACCGGAAATCAGGGAGCTGCAGGCCTACGGTGTGTCGCGCATCTTCAGCCCAGAAGATGGCCAGCGCATGGGACTGGCCGGCATGATCGGCGAGATGGTGATGCGCTGCGACAAGGATTTGACGGCTTACGCGCCAACAGCAATCGACGCCATTCAGGGGCACACCGAGATGAGTTGGCGCGCCCTGGCTCAACTCATCACAGCCTTGGAGAACGAAAAAGCGGCTGGAGAGGGTAAAGGAGCGCCTTCTGAGTCATTATTGGCGCTAGCCGGCGATATACGTGCTTTGGCTGCTACTAAAAAAATACCGGTGTTGGGCATCACCGGCACGGGTGGTGCCGGCAAGTCGTCCTTGACCGACGAACTGATTCGCCGCGTGCGGCTGGACCAAAACGACAGTCTGCGGGTGGCCGTGATCAGCATTGACCCCTCACGGCGCAAGAGTGGTGGGGCGTTACTGGGCGACCGCATCCGCATGAACGCCATCAACCCCTGGAGCCAGGGCCCCCGCGTTTTCATGCGATCCCTGGCCACGCGCGACTTTGGCAGCGAGATCAGTGCGGCCCTGCCCGACGTCATCGCGGCCTGCAAGGTCGCAGGTTTTGACTTGATCGTGGTGGAAACCTCCGGCATTGGCCAGGGCGACGCAGCCATCGTGCCGCATGTGGATGTGCCGCTGTACGTGATGACGCCCGAGTTTGGCGCCGCCAGCCAGCTGGAAAAAATCGACATGCTCGACTTTGCCGAGTTTGTGGCCATCAATAAGTTCGATCGCAAGGGCTCGCTCGACGCCTTGCGCGATGTGACCAAACAAGTACAGCGCAACAAAGAAGCCTGGACCACGCCCGCTGACCAGATGCCGGTGTTTGGCACCATGGCCGCGCGCTTCAACGACGACGGCGTGACGGCCTTGTACCAGGCGCTCAAGATTCGCCTGGGTGAGCTGGGTCTGACGCTTGGTGAGTCGCACTTGCCGGTGGTGGCCGTGCGCTACAGCACAAACCAGACCCCGGTGGTGCCGGCAGCCCGCACCCGGTATCTGGCCGAAATCAGCGACACCGTGCGCGGCTACAAAAAGCGCGCCCGCAGCCAGGCTCAGCTGGCGCGGGAAGTTCAGCAACTCAAAGCCACAGCCCAGATGTTGCTGGCACACGACGCCCGCAAGGACGGCTCTGCCAAACCTGGTGCGTACGGCACCGTGCTGGAACTGGCCGCCGAGCGAGTGGGTCGGCAGGAGCCCGCAGCTGCCAAGCTGTTGGCGCAATGGCCCGACATGCAGGCGGCTTATGCCGGTGATGAATACGTCGTCAAGATTCGCGACAAGGAAATCCGCACGGCGCTGACCACCAAGTCCCTATCGGGCACCACCATCCGCAAGGTCGCACTGCCCCAGTACGAGGACCATGGCGAAATCCTGAAATGGCTGATGCTCGACAACGTGCCCGGCAGCTACCCCTACACCGCCGGCACATTTGCCTTCAAGCGAGAGGGCGAGGATCCCACCCGCATGTTTGCAGGCGAGGGCGACGCGTTTCGCACCAACACGCGCTTCAAACTCCTCAGCTCCGGCATGGCGGCCAAGCGTCTGAGCACCGCGTTCGATTCGGTCACTCTGTACGGCAACGACCCCGACCCACGCCCGGACATCTACGGCAAGGTGGGCAACAGCGGCGTGAGCATTGCCACCCTGGATGACATGAAGGTGCTGTACGGCGGCTTCGATTTGTGCAGCCCGTCAACCAGCGTGAGCATGACCATCAACGGTCCCGCGCCCA
Organism: Rhodoferax sp.; assembly: GCA_044339205.1. GTDB lineage: Bacteria > Pseudomonadota > Gammaproteobacteria > Burkholderiales > Burkholderiaceae_C > Rhodoferax. The sequence continues at coordinate 14,513 of JBIIVW010000027.1, forward strand.
GCATTCTGGCCATGTTCATGAACACGGCCATTGACCAGAATATTGACAAATTCAAGGCAGACAACGGGCGCGACCCGACCGACACCGAGCTGGAAAAAATCCGCGAATGGGTGCAGGAGAACGTGCGCGGCACCGTGCAGGCCGACATCCTGAAAGAAGACCAAGGCCAGAACACTTGCATCTTCTCCACCGAGTTCTCGTTGAAGGTCATGGGCGACATTGCCGAATACTTTGTGCACAACCGGGTGCGCAACTTCTACTCGGTCTCCATCAGTGGATATCACATTGCCGAAGCTGGTGCCAACCCCATCAGCCAACTGGCGTTCACCCTGAGCAATGGCTTCACGTTCGTGGAGGCCTACCTGGCACGCGGCATGCACATTGACGACTTCGCGCCCAACCTGAGCTTCTTCTTCTCTAATGGCATGGACCCCGAATACACCGTGATGGGCCGCGTGGCCCGGCGCATCTGGGCCGTGGCCATGAAAGAAAAATACGGCGCCAACGAGCGCAGCCAAAAGCTCAAATACCACATCCAGACCAGTGGACGCAGCCTGCACGCGCAGGAGATTCAGTTCAACGACATCCGCACCACGCTGCAGGCGCTGATTGCGATTTACGACAACTGCAACAGTCTGCACACCAACGCGTTTGACGAAGCCATCACCACGCCCACCGAAGACTCGGTGCGCCGGGCCATGGCCATTCAGCTCATCATCAACCGCGAGTGGGGCCTGGCCAAGAACGAAAACCCGAGCCAGGGTGCCTTCATCATCGAAGAACTCACCGAGTTGCTGGAAGAGGCCGTGTTGCTGGAGTTTGAGCGCATTGCCGAGCGCGGTGGCGTACTGGGCGCCATGGAAACCGGCTACCAGCGGGGCAGGATTCAGGACGAGTCCATGCACTACGAGATGCTTAAGCACACCGGTGAGCTGCCCATCATCGGTGTCAACACCTTCCGCAATCCGCATGGCGACCCGGTCAATGACAAGCTGGAACTGGCCCGCAGCACCGAGGAAGAAAAGCAGAATCAGCTCAAGCGCCTGGCCGACTTCCATGCCCTGCACGCGGCAGAGTCGCCTGCCATGCTCAAGCGCCTGCAGCAATCGGTCATCGAGAACAGCAATGTGTTCGAGGTGCTGATGGACGCCGTTCGAGTGTGCTCCCTGGGGCAGATCACCAATGCCCTGTTTGAGGTGGGTGGGCAGTACCGGCGCAATATGTAGGAGTTGTTAAGGGGCGTCGGCTTCAGTGTTGGTGCTGCTGGAGTGCCAGCGCCAGTTCCCGCAGTCCGATCGCCTGCACACCTTCACCCAACGGGTAACGTTCATTGCCGCCATGAACCAGCCAGCGTTGAGCGGGCTGGAGGTCATCGCAAGCGCTGTAAAAGCCGCGCCGGGGCTTGCTGTTGGTGCCCCGTTTGACTTCTATTGCCCACACCCCCGCGCCTGGTACCTCCAGCAGCAAATCCACTTCAGCACCATTGCTGGTTCGGTAGAAGCCGCGGTTGGAGTTCAGTGGCGCCGCGTTGAGCAGGGTTTCAATGGCAAAGCCTTCCCAGCTGTTGCCCAGCACCGGGTGCGACAAGAGCGCCTCTAACGTCGATATGCCCAGCAAGGCATGCACCAGCCCGCTGTCGCGCACGTAAAGCTTGGGTGACTTCACCAGCCGTTTGCCTACATTGCTGTGCCAAGGCTGCAGGCGGCGTAGCAGCATCAGGTCGACGAACATGTCCAGGTAGCGGTGAACCGTTTTGGCATCGATCATCAGGTTTTTGCCCAGTTGCGACACATCAAGCAAACCCCCTTGTTGGTGCGCGAGCATGGTCCAAAGCCGGCGCAGAGTCTCCGCCGGAATGCGCGCCCCAAAGCTTGGAATGTCTCGCTCCAGGTAGGTGCTGATCAGGTTTTGTCGCCACACCAGACTTTTGTTGGCGCTGCTGGCCAAAAAACTGTTGGGAAAACCACCGCGCAGCCAAACCGTGTCTTGTGCGGCGGCATCGAGCTCCAGCACTTGCAAAGGTGGCAGTTCCAGGTAGGCAATCCGTCCGGCCAGACTCTCGCCAGACTGGCGCAACAATTCCCCGGACGCTGAGCCCAGCAGCAAAAAACGACCATTTGCATAGCCTGCGCGGCGGCCCCGGTCAATCAACCCCCGCAGGGTCTGGAACAGGGCTGGCATGTGCTGTACTTCGACCAGAATAACCAGATGCCGCTCATGCATCGACAAATACGCCTCGGGGTCGGTTAGCTTTTGACGGTCGCCGGGGCTTTCAAGGTCCAGATAGACGCTTTTTGCTTGAGTTGCACCCACCGTGTGCGCCAAGGTGGTTTTGCCTGCCTGACGCGGCCCAAGCAAGGCCACAGCTGGAAAATCCGCCAGGGTTTCCAATACAGTAGGGGTGAGCAAGCGTTCAATCATCCATGTATTTTAAGTAGTTAAATACTAAAAATGCATGGATAAATATTGTGAAGCTGTCGCTTTGGGATTTGTATGCTATTTAATAAGTAGCAACTAAGGATTTAAGTACGACGGCTGGAGGCCAATAGCGGCATGAAAAGCCCTCTCAAGGCGCATAGCGCGCCAAAAAGGTCCGCAGGTCCGGAAAATTCGCGATACGCTTGGCTTTGGTGACCACCGTGTTGCTGCCCACCACCGCGCCATTGCTAATCCGCACCCCCGGAATGACGATCAAGCCGTGAACAGCACCGCGCTGTTCATGGGCTCGGAGCTGCAAAGCACGTGCGAATTCAGGACGAGTCAATGCACTACGAGATGCTCAAGCACACCGGTGAGCTGCCCATCATCGGTGTCAACACCTTCTGCAATCCGCATGGCGACCCGGTTAACGACAAGCTGAAGTTGGCCCGCTCCACAGAGGAAGAAAAGAAAAATCAGCTCAGGCGCCTGTAGCAATCGGTCATCGAGAACAGCAATGTGTTCGAGGTGCTGATGGATGCCGTGCGCGTGTGCTCCCTGGGCCAGATCACCAACGCCCTGTTTGAGGTGGGCGGGCAGTACCGGCGCAATATGTAACGCCCGAATCCTGAGGTGCAATGGTCTTGATGTATCAAAAATGTAATGTAAAATAACATTACATTTTGCATTTGAGAGGGTGTTTTCATGACCGCATTGACCATCACAACCAAAGGCCAGATCACGCTGCGCCGCGAACTGTTGCAGTACCTGGGCATCGCGCCCGGTCAGCAAGTCGAGGTGCACAAGCAGGCCAACGGGGTGCTGACCTTACAGGCCAAGGCTGCTCAAGGGCTGGAGGCCTTCGCGGGCTGCTTGCCACCGCCGCCCAAGGCGTTGAGCGTGGAAGAAATGAACGACATCATCACTGGCGGTTGGGCCGCTCAAGCATGAAAGTCACGCTCGACGCCAACGTACTTGTGCGGTTGGCCACGCAAGACGACCCGGTGCAAGCGGCACTGGCGTTGAGCGTCTTGCAAAAGGCCAGCTTAATTGCCGTACCCACTCAGGCGCTGTGCGAAATGGTTTGGGTTCTACTGCGCGGCTACCGCTACACCCCAGCGCAGGTGGCCCATGCGCTGCGCACGCTGTTGCAGGTTCGCCAAGTGGTTTGCCACACGCCAACCGTGCTGGCCGGATTGGCCCTGCTAGAAAACGGCGGCGACTTTGCTGATGGTGTGATTGCGTTTGAAGGGGATTTGCTGGGCGGCACCGAATTCGTGTCGTTCGACCAGCAAGCCATCAAGTTACTTAAAGCACAAAAACGCAAGGTGCGGTTACTAGGGCCTTGATGCAAAAACCCCTGATGTGCGATGGCCTCAGGGCTTTTTGGCGTGTTGAGTTGATTGCTGTTTAGTAAATAGCATGTAAGTGTTTGAATACGACGGCTATAAGCCTAAAAGGTTCAAAAAAGTTCTTTCAAGGCGCATAGCGCGCCAAAAAGGTCCGCAGATCCCGAAAATCTGCCATGCGCTCGGTGAGTGTCTTGTGGTCCCAGTCCCACCAGGCCGTGGCTTCCAGAGCCTCGGCAATGCTTCGTGAGAACCGCTGGCGAATCACCTTGGCGGGTGAGCCTCCCACGATGGCATAGGCCGGCACATCTTTGGTGACCACCGAGTTGCTGCCCACCACTGCGCCATTGCCAATCCGCACCCCCGGCATGATGACTACGCCGTGGCCGATCCAGGTGTCGTGCCCGATGTGTACCCGTTGCCGGCGGCGCCAGGCAAAGAAGTTCTCATCGTTCTCGGTGGCCATGCCATACATCGTGGGGCGGTAAGTGAAATGGTGCAGCGTGGGGTACTCCATGGGGTGAAACCCCGGATTCACGCGCACCATGGAGGCGATATTGGCGAACTTGCCAATGTCGGTCGACGCCAGGTCGCAGTTCTGCTGGATATACGAATAGTCGTCCAGCAGGCAGTCATCCATGCGCGTGTGCTCGCCCACTTGGGTGTAGCGGCCAAAGCGGCTGTTTTGAATCATGGCGTTAGCGGCCAGCGAAGGCGCCAAGCCCAGCCGGACGGCCGGGGTCACGTTGTAGGCAGCGATGTGGGTGTGTGTCATGGCTTGGTCTGCTTCGGTTTGCGGAGTTCAGTAGGCCCGCTTGCCGGCCAGCGATGTTTCCATCACATGGGGCATGCCAACCCGGTTCATGCGCACACGCAAGATGTCGGCCCGCTGGCCCACGGCCAACTCACCCCGGTCGCTCATCCCGATGGCGCGTGCCGGATTGCGCGTGACGGTGCGCACAGCCTTAGGCAAGTTCCAGCCTTCCAGCCCACCGAGCATGAAGGTGGCCAGCAGCAGGCTGCTGGGCACATAGTCTGAAGAAAAAATATCCAGCAAATCCAGCTGGGCCAACTCTGCCGCCGACACATTGCCCGAGTGCGAGCCACCCTTGACCATGTTGGGCCCACCCATGATGATGGCCATGCCCGCATCACGGGCCGCCCGGGCTGCCGCCACGGTGGTGGGGAATTCCGAGATGGCCACACCTTCTTCCACGGCCATGGCGACATCACTGAGCAAGGTGTCGTCGTGGCTGGCCAAGGGCAGTTGGCGCGCGCGGCTGGCCTGCACAATAACCTGGCGGTGCGGTATGGCATAGGCCTGCTGGTCGGCCTTGCGCTGGGCGATCATGGCCTCAAACTCGACGTCGCTGTAACGCACGTTGCGCTCTGAATAACGGCGGTAGCTTTTCAGGTCACGCCACTGGCGCTGGCCTGGTGTGTGGTCCATGACGCTCACGAGTTTGAGCAGCGGGTCATCGGCGTATTGGTGAAAGACTTCCAGAATATCGGGTGCCGACAGCTCGCAGCGCAGGTGCAGCAGATGCTCCACGCGCATCAGCCCTTCATCGCGGCACTGGTGCAGCGCAGCAATCGAGGTGTGCTGCGTCTGGCAGCGCGGGCCGCCTTCGTCCAGGTCGCCAATCACGACCGAGTCCAGCACCGTGGTGATGCCTGCTGCAGCGCATTGCGCGTCATGCACGGTCATGGCGGAGTGGGCGTTCCAGATCACGCCCGGGCGCGGCACCAGGTGCTTTTCCAGGTTGTCGGTGTGCAGCTCGACCAGGCCGGGCATGAGCCAGTCGCCGGCCCAGTCTTCCGCGCCGGGCACCGAGGTGGTGCCCCGGTCTACTGCGCTGATCAGGCCGTTGTCGATCAGCACCGTGCCGGTGAACTCTTCGTCCAGGGCAATGATGCGGGCGTTTTGAATGATGCGTGGGTTCATGGGAATCGCTTTCTCAAAAATCAGATGGGGGTACGAAAGTGCTCAACGTCCAGGCAGCGGGTCGCTACCGCGTCGCGCACTTCGTCGTCGTGAAAAATGCCCACAATGGCCGACCCTTTGGCGCGGGCCGCCTGGATCAGTTCCACCACCACGCGGCGGTTGTCGGCATCGAGCGAGGCGGTGGGCTCGTCCAGCAGCAGCACCGGGGAGTCGGCAATCATCCCGTGGGCAATGTTGACGCGCTGCTGCTCGCCGCCGGAAAAGGTGGCGGGCGGCAGGTGCCACAAATGCGCCTGCAGGTTCAGGCGGGTGAGCCATTGCGCTGCCCGGGACCGTGCCTCGTCAGCGCCCACGCCGAGACGGCGCAGGGGGTCGGCCACAATGTCCAGGGTGGAGACGCGGGGAATCACGCGCAAAAACTGCGACACATAACCCAGCGTGCGCCGGCGCACGTCATACACCTCGCGCGGCGCAGCGTCAGACAGGCTGACCCACTCGCCCTCATGGCGAATGCGCACCTCACCGCTGCTGGCGCCATAGTTGCCATACAGGCAACGTAGCAGCGAGCTTTTGCCGCTGCCGGAGTGGCCGGTCAGGGCCAGGCATTCGCCGGGCTGAAGACTCAAGTCAATACCCGAGAACACCGGCAGTTGCAGGCCGCCACGGCCATGCAGGGTAAAGGTCTTGGCGAGCGCGCGGGTTTCAAGGACAGAAGTCATGGAAGGGGTTGTCATAGTGAGTCAGGGGGTGAGCACCGAAGAAACCAGCAGTTGGGTGTAGGGGTGCTGCGGGTCGTCGAGCACGCGGTCGGTCAGGCCCTGTTCGACCACACAACCGTCTTTCATGACCAGCATGCGTTGGGCCAGCAAGCGGGCCACGGCCAGGTCATGGGTAACCACCACCGCAGCCAGTTGCAGCTCGTCCACCAGCTCCCGCAACAGGTCCAGCAGGCGGGCCTGCACCGACACATCCAGGCCAGTGGTGGGTTCGTCCATGAACACCAGGCGCGGGTGGGTCACCAGGTTGCGCGCAATTTGCAGGCGCTGTTGCATGCCGCCCGAGTAGGTGCCGGGCAGGTCGTCAATGCGTCCCTGATCCAGCTCCACACGCGCCATCCAGGACAGCGCATCAGCGCGCAATTTGCCGTAGTTCCGAGCCCCCAGGGCCATCAACCGCTCCCCAATATTGGCGCCACCCGAGACATTCATGCGCAAGCCGTCGCGGGCGTGTTGCTCCACAAAACCCCAGTCGGTGCGGGCCAGCCAGCGCAGTTGGGCCTCAGACAGCGTGGCGAGATCCAGCAACTCGCCTGCAGCACTCTGGGGCTCGCTCCCGGTGGGCGTCTGCGGGCGTACGTCGTAGTGCACCGAGCCTTCATCGCAGGCATGGCGTGCGGCCAGCAAACGCAGCAGCGTGCTCTTGCCCGAGCCGGATTCGCCCACTACTGCCAGCACCTCGCCGGGGTACAAATCAAAACTCACGTCGCGGCACGCCCAGCGCAGCTGGTCCTGGTGCATAAAGGCCTTGCCGGCCTGGCGCACCGACAACAACATGTCGGGCTTCATGCGCTCACCTCGGTCGCAAGGGCCTGCGCGTCGGTTGGCGCCGCCAGCACATCGCTCAAGGTCACGGCGAGTTGCGTGCCGACATGGCCGGCTTCGCGGCGGTCCTCGCAGTAGTCGCTGTCGGAGCAGACAAACAAGCGGCTGCCCGCGTCGTCCACAATCATCTCGTCAAGGTAGCTCTCGGTGGCGCCGCACAGGGCACAGGCGTGGTCCCAGCGCTGCACCTCAAACGGATGGTCTTCAAAATCAAGGCTGCGCACCGGCGTGTAGGGCGGGATGGCATAAAGCCGCTTTTCACGGCCTGCGCCAAAGAGCTGCAGGGCAGGGTTCATGTGCATCTTGGGGTTGTCAAACTTCGGAATGGGGGAGGGCGACATCAGGTAACGCTCATTCACCATCACCGGGTAGTCATAAGCGCGCGCGATGGCACCGAGTTGCGCAATGTCCTCATACAGTCGCACATGCATCAGCCCGTATTCGGTCAGGGCGTGCATCTTGATGGTCTCGCGCCGGCTGGGCTCCAGGCGCGACAGCGGCTCGGGCATGGGCACCTGATAGACCAAAATTTGCGCTTCGGTCAAGGGCACCTCGGGAATGCGGTGACGGGTCTGGATCAGCGTGGCCTCAACCGTTTTTTCGGTGGTGGGCACGCCAGTGGTTCGGGCAAAAAAGCGCCGGATATTGACCGCGTTGGTGGTGTCGTCTGCCCCCTGGTCAATGACCTTGAGTACATCTGCAAGTCCGATGATGCTGGCCGTGATCTGCACGCCGCCGGTGCCCCAGCCGTAGGCAAAAGGCATCTCGCGCGAGCCAAAGGGCACCTGGTAGCCCGGCACCGCCACGGCCTTGAGCAAGGCGCGCCGGATGCGCTTTTTGGTGCGTTCATCCAGAAACGCAAAGTTGTAGTGGGTGTCCATCATGCAGCCTCCTGAGCAGCTTGGGCGTGGCGGGCGCGCAGCTTGCGCACCAGTTCCAGCTCGGCCTGAAAATCAACGTAATGCGGCAGCTTCAAGTGCTGCACAAAGCCTGAGGCCTCGACGTTGTCCGCGTGCGAGAGCACGAATTCCTCGTCCTGGCCCGGCGCGGTGCGGGGTTCCCCGAGTTCATCGGCGCGCAGGGAGCGGTCGACCAGCGCCATGGCCATGGTCTTGCGCTCGGCCCCGCCAAACGCCAAGCCGTAGCCCTGGGTGAACTGGGGCGGCACCTCGCGGCTGCCGCTGAACTGGTTGATCATTTGGCACTCGGTGACCTCCAGGTCGCCGATGTCAATCGCAAAGCCCAGTTCGTCGGGCTCCAGCTCCACGCTGACAAAACCGCGCCGGATTTCGCCAGCAAACGGGTGTGAATTGGCGTAGCCGCGTTGTGAGGAATAGCCCATCGCCAGCAGCCAGCCTTCGTCCCCCCGGGCCAACGCCTGCAAGCGCAGGGCGCGGTCGGCAGGGAACATGAGCGGCTCGCGGGTGAGGTCGCCCGGGGCGGCAGCGTCCACGGGTTTCGGCGTCTCCAGCAAACCTTCGCGCGCCAGCAGGTCGTTGATGCGAGGCACGGTGGCAGGCGTTGCGGGTGAGTCTGTCGCTGGCGCAATGGCCGGCGCTGCGGGTGTGACTTCGCCTTCGGCCAGCAGCGCAAAGTCGAGCAGGCGCTGAGTGTAGTCGTAGGTGGGCCCCAGCAATTGGCCACCGGGCACCTCCTTGAAGGTGGCGGAGATCCGGCGCACCAGCGCGATGCGCGCCGTGTCGAGCGGCAGCGAATAACCCAGGCGGGGCAGGGTGGTGCGGTAGGCCCGTAGCAAGAAGATGGCCTCCACCAGATCGCCACTGGCCTGCTTGATGGCCAGTGCGGCCAGCTCGGGGTCATACAGGGACCCCTCGCTCATGACCCGGTCCACCGCCAGCGTCAGCTGGGCACGGATCTGGGCCACCGACAATTCGGCAATCGTGGTGTCGCCCCGGCGCTGGATGTCCAGCAAACCCCAGGAGCTCTCGATGGCGGCGGCACCGCCTTTGACTGCAACATACATGTCAGATTCCTTTGGGCGATTGCACCTGCGTGGTGCGGGGCAGTCCCGTGGCGAATTCGCCACAGGTGAAAATGAGGTCAACCCCCTGCGGGAAGCTCGCGTGGTTGGCGTACCACTGGGTCCAAAACTCTGTTGGCAGTCCTTGCAGTCTTACCTGCTGCACGTCCTGAATGCCCGGGCCTCGCCAATCCAGGTCGGGGCCATCGGTCAGGCTGGGCAACTCAACAAGCAAAGTGCAGGAGAACTCAGGTGCGTCGGCGCTGCCGGTTGCAAAGTCGCTCAACGTCAGGCCTTGGCGGATATCGGTGCACACGACAAAGCTTGCTTGCTGTGGCAGTGCCGCCACGGGAGCGCCGGTGTGAAAGCGCAGCCACTGCTGCAGCGTCTCGTCAGGCTGAGTCCACCAGACGGGGGTTTCGTCATCGCTCAAACTCAGCAGCAGGCGGGCCATGGCGCCACCCAGCGCTACACCGGGCAAGGCGGGGCCGAGTGTGCGGACCTGGCCCGGGCGCGACAAGGCATCGAGCACCTGGCGAAAGGCTGCTTGCGTTTCATGCACGGTGTCGTGAAGTCCGGGAGCCAGCGTGGGGGCAGTGCTCATGCTTCACCTCGTACAAACGTAAAGAATTCGACCTTGGAGCCTGCTACAGCGCGCTGTTTGCCATCACGTGCCTGCGCTTGTGCCCGGGCGAGCGGCGCAACCACTGTGCGGTGCACATCGTCGTGTTGCGCCGGGTCTTGCAACAGGGCGTCGGCCAGTGCGGCCAGTTCGGCCCGGCGTTTGTCACGACCCAGGGCATACGAGATACCCAGCGGCCCCTCGCCCAGCCGGACCGCGCACCGCACCACGCTGGCCTCGCCGAGGTTGAAGGGGTTGCCGGTGCCGCCCACGCGGCCGCGCAGCATCACCATGCCGATTTCGGGTGGGCGCACCTGATGCACGCTTTCCAAGTTGTCAGCCAAAGGCATCAGGTGCTCAAGCTGCGCCAGGGTGGCGCGCGACAGCACGGCAAGCCAGGTCTGCCGGGCTGTCTTTTCGGGAGTGGGAGTCTCACATGTCATACAGATGTCCAAATAAACCACTAAAGTTGGAAGACTGGGCACACCGCTTTTGGCGGTGTGTTCATGGTGGGTAGTTCACCCCGGCAACATGAAGGATTTATGACAGAAAAGACCCGTTTTGGGGCCACAGGCCTGGTGGGCTGGCTGTCGGTGGCGCAGCTGATTAGTTGGGGCAGTCTTTTTTACACGTTTGCCTTGGTCATGGAGCCTGTTGAGCATGAGCTGGGCCTGAGTCGCGCGCAGTCGTCGCTGGCCTTCAGTCTGGCGTTGCTGGCCGAGGGATTGATGGCCTACCCCGTGGGCCGCTGGATTGACAGGGGCCATGAGCGCGTGGTCATGACC
>JBIIVW010000172.1:0-6944 GCA_044339205.1 Rhodoferax sp.
AGCTTTATTCATGATTTTTCACAAATTCCTCTCGCCTGGTATGTGGTTGATGCGCCAAATGCGCTTTGCCACCAAGCTCAGCTTGCTGGCTATGGCGTTGCTGGTTCCGCTGGTGCTGGTGTTGCTGCAGCTCATGACGGCGCAAAACCGTGATGTGGCTACCATTCGCACCAAACTGGAGGGTATTGCCCTGGTGGGCGACACCAGTGATTTGGTTCGACAACTACAAACGCACCGCGGTCTGACCCACCGGGTGCTGTCGGGCAATATGGCGGCGCAAGGTGAGCGCGATGCAGCGCGCCTGGCCCTGAAGCGGGCCCGGGATGCGCTGGATGCTCGTTTTTCGGCGACGAGGACCCCCTTCAATTTGAAGTCATGGAAAGATTGCCTGGCCCGGGTGGACGGTTTGGTCGCCGCACTGGAAGGCCAGGCGGCATCCAACAGCTTTGCGCTTCACACGGCGTTGATTGAGGATCTCATTCGCCTGACCTATGGTGTGGCCAACGACTCAAATTTGCTGTTCGACCCTGATCCGGCAACCTATTTCCTGATGGACATGGCGGTGTCACGCCTCTTGCCCTGGACCGAGCAGCTGGGGCGCTTGCGCGGCCAGGGTGCGGGCTTGCTGAGCCAACCGGCCATTAGTGATGCCGAGGCTTCGCGGCTGCAAGCCCAGACGCAGATACTGGGGCCGTGGGTGCGGGATGCGCAATATGCCATGACTCTGATGGCCAACTTTGGTGTGATCGACCCTGCCGGCGAGCAGGCAGCTCAAGCCAGCACAGCCTTTGCGCGCCAAGCGATGGAGCGCCTGACTGCTGGCTCGGCCACGGGGGCGGCGGATACCTTTTTCACCCAGGGATCACAGGCGATTGAGGTGGTCACAGCTTACCAGCGCTCTGTGATTGCGAAGATTGGTCAGCGCCTGACTGACCGTGTGGCGAGTGCCAACCTGTGGTTTTGGATAACCACTTCGGGGAGTCTGTTGGGCGTGCTGGCCATGCTGTACTTCATGGTGGCATTTTATTTTGGCTTTACAGCGGATTTGCGCCAGGTTCTTCGTTTCATGAAGGAAACCGCGAATGGCAATTTGCGCCACCAGGTACGTATCAGCGGCAAAGACGAGGTTGCGGACATGTCGGAAGCAATGGACGGCATGGTCAACAAACTGTCGGCCATGGTGGCCAGCGTGCGCAGCAATTCGGCTCTGGTTGCGCATGCCGGCACCAGCCTGGTGAACGGCAACAGGGCGTTATCGGACCGCACGGAGCAACAGGCGGCCAATCTGGAGCAGACAGCGGCCAGTGTGGAAGGGCTTTCCAGCACAGTGGGGCACAACGCCCGCACTGCAGTACAGTCCGACGCCACAGCGCGCAACGTGCGGGATGTGGCTGAGCATGGCGCGCAGGCCATGACCGAGGCGATCGAGTCGGTCGAGGCGATCCAGCACAGTACCCGGCGTATGGATGAAATTGTGAGTGTGATCGATGGTCTGGCCTTTCAGACCAATATTCTGGCGCTGAATGCAGCGGTCGAGGCCGCCCGGGCGGGCGAGTCAGGGCGGGGGTTTGCCGTGGTGGCCGCTGAGGTTCGCACCCTGGCTCACCGGTCGGCGGCATCTGCCAAGGAGATTCGGCTGCTGATAGGCGCATCTTCGACACAGGTGGCCGCGGGAGTTTTGCAGATTCGATCTGCGGGTGGCAACATCACCGAAATTGTTGAAGGTATCCGGGGTGTGGCCGGTAATCTGTCGCAACTCTCGATATCCAGTGCCGAGCAAAGTGCCAGTTTGACGGAAATCTCGTCTGCGGTGCGCCAACTCGATGAAATCACCCAGCAAAATGCCGCCATGGTCGAGCGTGCCGTGACCCAGGCCAGGGATCTGGAGCTCCGCGCCTCGACGTTATCCAGCCTGGTTTCGGGATTTCAGTTGCAACAGGGCACAGCCGAGGAAGCCATGGCCCTGGTCGCGCGCGCGCAGGCTGCGCGTCGCCAGTGTGGTTCGCGTGATGCCTTTTTGCGTGATCTGACCCGGACCGAGAGTGGATTTTTTGACCGCGATATGTATGTCTTTGCGCTGGACTCCAACGGCGCGTACGTGGCATTTGGTGGTAACTCCGCCAAAGTGGGAACGCGGGTGCAGGACATTGCCGGTATTGACGGGCAAGGCTTGCTGGAATCGATCATTGCTCAGGCCAATCGGGAGCCGGGCTGGGTGGAATACGACATCACGAACCCGGCTACGGGTCGCATCCAGACCAAGATGTCCTACGTCATGTCCATCGACGAGATCTTCCTCGGCTGCGGTGTTTACAAGGATTTAGCCGCCTGAGCGTTTGGCGCGAGCTGCAGCCAATGCGGCTTCAATGATCGCCCTTTTCTTGTCTAGCACCACGGGATCAGTGTGTTGTGAGTGCTCTGCCAGGTCAGAGAGCTTCAGCCGTGCCTTTTGCTCCAGCCGGTCGTCGTTCTCGCGGGCTTCCCGCAGGCGCCGGGCGCTGCCTGATTCATAGCGTTGCCGGGCCAGGTTGGCTTGCGGTGCCGACCAGGCCTGCCAGCCAGTGGCTTTGCCGGTGACATTTTCAAGCCGGATGCAGTCCACCGGGCACACCGGCAGGCACAGCTCGCAACCCGTGCAATAGGCCTCGATGATGGTGTGCATGAGCTTGTTGCTGCCCAGGATGGCGTCGGTGGGGCAGGCTTTGATGCACAGGGTGCACCCGATGCACCAGTCCTCGTCAATGAAGGCCACGGCGCGGGGACCTTCCTGGCCATGCACTGGGTTCAGCGAAACCCAGACTTGCCCTGTGATGGCGGCCAGGCGTTGTATGCCCTGATCTCCACCCGGCGGGCATTGGTTGATGCCCGCCGTGCCTTCTTCAATGGCCAGGGCGTAGGCCGCGCAGTCGGGGTAGCCGCAGCGCATGCACTGGGTTTGGGGCAGAGCCGCCAGAATTTGGGCAGCCAATGCGCCCATTACTTGTTGCGACCGACCTTCTTCACTGCATTATTTGTAGCGGAAGAGGCAATGGATTCGCCGGCTAGAGGCTGTTTTTGCTCTGAAACCGGTGTTTCTTGCGCTGCAACAGGTTGGTGCCGCAGGATGAAGGACTTGACTTCCGGATACACCACTTCGCGCCAGCGGCGACCGCTGAAAATACCGTAGTGACCCGCACCGGGTACTTCCAGGTGCTTTTGTTCGCTGCTTACGACGCCGCTGCAAATGCTGTGCACGGCTTCGGTTTGGCCCGAACCCGAGATGTCATCGAGCTCACCTTCAACCGAGAACAGCGCCGTGGTGGTGATGTCCTGGGGGCGCACGCGTTCAATCTTGCCGTCAACACCCTTGATGTCCCAGGTGCCTTTAACGAGACTGAAGTCCTGGAACACCACCCGGATGGTCTCCAGATAATAGTCGGCATCCATGTCCAGCACGGCGTTGTACTCGTCGTAGAACTTGCGGTGCGCCTCGGTGCTGGCGTCATCACCTTTGATCAGGTCTTTGAAGTAGTCGTAGTGGCTGTTGGCGTGGTTGCGCGGGTTCATCGCCACAAAGCCGGAGTGCTGCAGGAAACCGGGGTACACACGGCGGCCAGCGCCGGGGAAGTTGCTGGGTACGCGGTAAATGACGTTGTTTTCAAACCACTCATAGGGCTTGGTCATGGCCAGGTTGTTGACTGCCGTGGGAGACAGGCGGGCATCAATCGGGCCGCCCATCATGGTCATGGTCAGGGGTGTGGTTTCGCCACGGCTGGCCATCAGCGACACCGCAGCCAGCACAGGCACAGTGGGCTGGCAAACGCTCATGACGTGGCAGTTGCCGTAGATGCCCTGCAGGTGGCGAATGAACTCCTGCACATAGTTGACGTAGTCGTCCAGGTGAAACTCACCGTCTTCAACCGGGACCAGGCGCGCGTTTTTCCAGTCGGTGATGTAAACCTTGTGGTCTTTCAACATGGTTTTGACGGTGTCGCGCAACAAGGTGGCGTAGTGGCCCGACAAGGGGGCCACAATCAGGACCGCCGGTTGGCCTTTGAGTTTGGAGAGGGTCGCAGGGTCGTCGGTGAAACGCTTGAAACGACGCAACTCACAAAAGGGTTTGTCGAGTTCGATGCGCTCATGGATGGCGATATCCACACCGTCCACATCAATGGTGTGCAGACCGAATTCTGGTTTTTCGTAATCTTTGCCCAGGCGGTGCATCAGGTCGTAGCCGGCCGAGATACGCTGCGCAAATGGGTTTTTTCCCAGAAGTGACTGGGGGTTGCTGTAGGCCTTGGCTGCTGATTGCGCCAGGTCAGTGAAGGGTTCCATCAAGGAACGTTGGGCTTCGTAAAGTTTGTACAGCATGGTGAATTCACTTTCTGGAAATGTTGCAGTGCAATATAACAGTTCTGGCGTGTTTTGCGTTCAGGTGCTAACACCAATACGACTGTTCTGTCACGTTTGTGCTGAAGATGGGTGTTTCGTCTCTTGCGATTTATCAAGTATGACGCTGATCTGCAGGG
The DNA here is from genome assembly GCA_044339205.1 of Rhodoferax sp. GTDB lineage: Bacteria > Pseudomonadota > Gammaproteobacteria > Burkholderiales > Burkholderiaceae_C > Rhodoferax. The sequence continues at coordinate 4,509 of JBIIVW010000172.1, forward strand.
GCACCGGAATCAGTTGGGTATCCACTGGCAGCACCCGGAGGCTTCACCGGGCCTTGGTCAAGACGGCGAACCACCGCCACGAAGTGGGTCAGAACGTCGTGTGGGTTGCGTAGGGGGTAAATGCTGACCGCCACCCAGAACGGTTGGCCATCCTTGCGATAATTGAGCACGTCAGCCGAAAATTCACGCCCTTCATCCTGGGCCAGTCGCATGGCGTCGAGCGTACTGGAATCCGTCAGGGGGCCTTGAAGCAGGCGGCAACTGTGGTTCATCAACTCGCTGCGCTCGAAGCCGTTCAATGCCATGAAAGCGTCATTGGCAAACCGGATGCTGCCCTTGGGGTCGGTGATCAGCACACCATAGTTGAGCGCGTTGAGTTCTGCATCGCGCATGGCGAATAGCGTCTCAGGCGCCAGGTTTGGAATCATTTGATGTTCTAGCCGTTAAATCATAAGGGTAGGGGTAATAAAAATAATAGCATCCAGGTTTGTTGTAAAGACCTCAACGCCTGGCTGCCACGGCTTTCATATTAGGTTTTATTCAATGACTTTGGCAATCGAGGCGCAAACGTAGTCGATGTTTTTGCTGTTCAGGGCGGCTACGCACATGCGACCCGTGTCGGTGCCATACACACCAAATTCGGTGCGCAGGCGAACCATCTGGTCTTTGCTCAGGCCCGAGTAGCTGAACATGCCAATCTGGCTGGTGATGAAACTCATGTCCTGTTTGACACCCGCGGCCTTCAGACCGTCCACCAGCTTCTGGCGCATGGCCTTGATGCGCACGCGCATGCCGGCGAGCTCTTGCTCCCAAACGGCGCGCAACTCGGGGTTGTTCAGCACGGCAGCGACCACAGCGCCGCCGTGGATGGGTGGGTTGGAGTAGTTGGTGCGAATGACGATTTTGAGCTGGCTCAAAACGCGGTCAGCTTCTTCCTTGCTCTCGCACATGACGGAGAGGGCGCCCACGCGCTCGCCGTAGAGGCTGAAGCTCTTGCTGAACGAGGTGGAGACGAAAAAGTCCAGCCCGGCGGCAACGAACTTGCCAATGACGGCGCCGTCTTCGGCAATGCCGTGGCCAAAGCCCTGGTAGGCCATGTCCAGAAACGGCACGAGCTGCTGGCTCTTGACGGTGGTGATCACCTGGTCCCACTGGGCAGCGGTGATGTCGTAACCGGTGGGGTTATGGCAGCAGGCGTGCAGCAGGATGATGGTGCCGGGGGCTGCAGCGGTCAGGTCAGCGAGCATGCCCTCGAAGTCCACACCGCGCTTGGCTGCGTCGTAGTAGCGGTAGCTTTCAACCGGGAAACCGGCGCTGGTGAACAGCGCGCGGTGGTTTTCCCAGCTGGGGTCAGAGATCAGGACTTTGGCGTTGGGGTTGAGCTTTTTCAGAAAGTCGGCGCCGATTTTCAGGCCGCCCGTGCCGCCAATGCCCTGCACCGTGGCCACGCGGCCGCTCTGGACGGGCTCGCTGTCGGCGCCAAATACTAGGCCTTTGACGGCTGTGTCGTAAGCGGCAATACCGTCGATGGGCAGATAGCCCCGGGCCGTGGGCTTTTCCATCATGGTCTGTTCAGCGGTGCGTACGCAGTCCAGCAGGGGCAATTTGCCGTTGTCGTCGAAATACACACCGACGCCGAGGTTGACCTTGGCCGGGTTGGTGTCGGCGTTAAACTGTTCGTTGAGACCCAGGATGGGGTCACGAGGGGCCATTTCGACGGCTGAAAAGAGAGACATGGGAGGGTCCTGTTGAAAGAAGTCTGACAAAACAAGAGCGGCGCGATGCCGCCCAGTTGGACACTATTTTAGTGCCCCACTGCACGCTGGTGGTGGGCTGGGAGGCTCATTTATGACCGGGAGGCCAAATGCCGGGTGACTTCGGCGGCCGGTATTTCCTGGCAGGCGCTGGCATTTTGACCACACCAGAGCGGCGTGAAATCATCGCTCCCGCGGCTTTCGGCTTCCATGCGCAAGGGCGCGATGGCTGTGGTCGCCAGTGGAAACGCGGGCACCGCTGTGCTCATGGGGCCCAACTCGCGCATGAGTCGGTTCACAACGCCGCGCGCTGGGGCGCCTGTAAATAGGTTGGTCAGCGCGGTGTGGCGTGCGGCCTCGCTCTTGAGCGCCGCGCGGTGCAATGGGCTGGTGCTGCATTCAGGGCTCAGCAGGTAGGCCGTGCCGACCTGCACCGCTGCTGCCCCCAGAGCCATGGCGGCCGCTACCCCTCGGGCATCGGCAATGCCGCCAGCTGCAATGACCGGAATTCGCACCGCTTGCACGATTTGCGGCAGCAGGGCAAAAGTGCCCACCTGGGTGGTGAGTTCTTTGGTGAGAAACATGCTGCGGTGTCCCCCGGCTTCGAGCCCCTGCGCAATGACGGCGTCCGCGCCGTGGGCTTCGAGCCAGAGGGCTTCGTCCACCGTGGTGGCCGAAGCCA
>JBIIVW010000051.1:0-18105 GCA_044339205.1 Rhodoferax sp.
CTGCACCTACCCCGATTGCTCTAGTTTCCACTGACGATACCGAGGAGATACGAACCGGCACATTTGTGCGCTTCCCGGATTCGCCGTTTGAGTTGTACCAGCCGTACCCGCCGGCCGGTGACCAGCCAACAGCCATCGACAAGCTGGTGGAGGGTGTACGGGACGGGGAGGTTTTTCAGACGCTGCTGGGGGTAACGGGTTCGGGCAAGACCTTCACCATGGCCAACGTGATCGCGCGGCTGGGGCGCCCGGCCATTGTGTTTGCCCCCAATAAAACGCTGGCGGCGCAGTTGTACAGTGAATTCCGCGAGTTTTTCCCCAAAAACGCTGTGGAGTACTTCGTCAGTTATTACGACTACTACCAGCCCGAGGCTTACGTGCCGCAACGCGATTTGTTCATTGAGAAAGACTCGGCCATCAACGAGCACATCGAGCAGATGCGCTTGAGTTGCACCAAGAGCGTGCTGGAGCGCCGTGACGTTGTGATTGTGGCCACGGTCTCTGCCATTTACGGTATTGGCCAGCCCGAGGCTTACCACCAGATGGTAATGACGCTGCGCGCTGGCGACAAAATGGGCCAGCGCGACATGATTGCCCAGCTGGTGCGCATGCAGTACCAGCGCAATGACATGGATTTTTCGCGCGGTGCCTTCCGCGTGCGGGGTGACACGATCGACATCTTTCCGGCTGAGCACAGCGAGATGGCGATCCGGGTGGAGTTGTTTGACGATGAAATCGAGTCGCTGCAGTTGTTTGACCCGCTCACCGGGCGCATCCGCCAGAAGATTCCCCGGTTTACGGTGTACCCCAGCAGCCATTACGTGACCCCGCGCGAGCAGGTGCTGTCAGCGGTGGAGGCTATCAAGGTGGAGTTGTCTGATCGGTTGAAGGAATTTGTGAGCCAGGGCAAGCTGGTGGAGGCGCAGCGGCTGGAGCAGCGCACCCGGTTCGACCTGGAAATGCTCAGCGAGGTGGGGCATTGCAAGGGCATCGAAAACTACAGCCGCCACCTGAGCGGTGCACCCCCCGGGGCACCGCCAGCCACGCTGACGGATTACCTGCCCAAGGATTCCCTGATGTTTCTGGATGAGAGCCACGTGCTCATTGGCCAGTTTGGCGGCATGTACAACGGTGACCGATCGCGCAAGACCACGCTGGTGGACTATGGCTTCAGGCTGCCCAGTGCGCTGGACAACCGGCCGCTCAAGTTCGAGGAGTTCGAGACCAAGATGCGTCAGGCCGTGTTTGTATCGGCCACGCCGGGGCAATGGGAAAAAGACCACACTGGTCAGGTGGTGGAACAACTGGTGCGCCCCACAGGCTTGGTAGACCCCGAGGTGGAGGTGCGTCCGGCCACCAATCAGGTGGACGATGTACTCCAGGAAATCCGTATCCGGGTCGAGAAAAACGAGCGGGTGCTGATTACCACGCTGACCAAACGCATGGCCGAGCAGCTCACCGATTATTTGAGCGATAACGGTGTGAAGGTGCGCTATCTGCATAGCGACGTGGACACCGTGGAGCGGGTGGAGATCTTGCGCGATCTGCGTCTGGGCACATTTGATGTGTTGGTGGGTATCAATTTGCTGCGAGAGGGGCTGGATATTCCCGAGGTGTCATTGGTGGCGATTCTGGACGCCGACAAGGAGGGGTTTTTGCGCTCGGAGCGCTCGCTGATCCAGACCATTGGCCGGGCGGCGCGCAATTTGCACGGCAGGGCGATTTTGTATGCAGACAAAGTGACCGATTCCATGAAAAAAGCCATGGGGGAGACCGAGCGCCGCCGCGCCACGCAGGTGGCTTACAACGTGACCCACAACATCACTCCGCGTTCCATCATCAAGCAGGTCAAAGACCTGATTGATGGGGTCTACAGCGAAAAAGCCGGCAAAGAGGCTGAAAAGCTGGAGCGCGACGCCCTGCAGCGGGCGCAGGTGGAAGACATGAGCGAGAAAGACATCTCCCGCGAAATCAAACGCCTGGAGAAATTGATGATGGAGCACGCGCGCAATCTGGAGTTTGAGAAGGCGGCGCGGGTGCGCGATCAACTGGGCATTTTGAAAGAGCAGGCTTTTGGCGCGGCAGGTAGCGACAACGTGATGTCAATCAACTCTGGTGGGTGAAGTTCATTAAGTGACCGTTCAGTCTATGTACCTGAGCAAATTGATGGGTTTCTTGGTATACTTGACATCAACGGTTAACCAAGCACCACTTAAGGAGTATGCAATGCGTCTCACCACCAAAGGCCGGTTCGCGGTCACAGCGATGATTGATTTGGGTTTACGTCAAAACAACGGGCCCGTGACACTGGCGGCCATCAGCCAGCGCCAACAAATCTCGCTCTCCTACCTGGAGCAGCTGTTTGGCAAACTGCGCCGCCATGAGTTGGTGGAGTCCACACGGGGTCCGGGCGGCGGGTACACCCTGGCGCGTAATCCGGCGCAAATTACCGTGGCAGACATCATCACTTCAGTCGATGAGCCGATTGACGCCACCCACTGTGGTGGCAAGGAAAATTGTTTGGGAGAAGGGGAGCGCTGTATGACCCATGACTTGTGGGCATCACTAAATGTGCGCATGGTCGAGTTTTTGGACTCGGTCACTTTGCAGAAACTGGTGGATGACCAACTCGCCAAAGGCTTACAAGTTGAAGACAAGCCCAGCGTCAAACGCGCCATCTCTGCCATGCCGATCACGCGGCCCATCCGCATGAACATACCGAATTCGGTGTTTGCCTTGGGCAATGCGTTTTCCAAGATCTGAATCTTTAATTAGCCAGCAGCGAGCCAGCCATGGACACCACACCACATTTCCCGATTTACATGGACTACAGCGCTACCAACCCCTGCGACGAGCGGGTGGTGGACGCGATGATCCCTTGGTTACGCCAGCACTTTGGTAACCCTGCGTCCCGCAGCCACGCCTGGGGCTGGGAAGCCGAGGCCGCAGTCGAAAACGCGCGTGAGCAAGTCGCTGCTCTGATCGGTGCCGACCCCCGGGAAATTGTCTGGACATCGGGTGCCACCGAGTCAAACAACCTGGCCATCAAAGGGGCTGCCGGCTTCTACAAGACGAAAGGCAAGCATGTGATCACGGTGAAGACCGAGCACAAGGCCGTGCTGGATACCTGCCGTGAGCTGGAGCGCCAGGGCTTTGAGGTGACTTACCTCGATGTACAGGCCGATGGCCTGTTGGACCTGGAGGTTTTCAAGGCGGCCATTCGGCCGGACACCATTTTGGCGAGCGTGATGTTTGTCAACAACGAGATCGGTGTGATTCAGGACATCGCTGCGATTGGTACGATTTGCCGCGAAAAAAGCATTGTTTTTCACGTGGACGCGGCCCAGGCTACTGGACGTGTGGACATCGACCTAACCACACTGCCCGTGGATTTGATGAGCTTGACCGCCCACAAGACCTACGGCCCCAAAGGCATGGGAGCCCTGTATGTACGGCGTAAACCGCGTATTCGGCTCGAAGCCCAAATGCACGGCGGTGGCCACGAGCGCGGCATGCGGTCGGGTACTTTGCCAACCCATCAGATCGTGGGCATGGGTGAAGCCTACCGGATTGCCAAGGCCGAAATGGCGACTGAAAACGCGCGTATCCGCGCTTTGCATGACCGCATGCTGGCGGGTCTGAAAGACGTGGAGCAGGTGTTCATCAACGGCCACCTCGACAAGCGGGTGCCACATAACCTGAATATGAGTTTCAACTATGTTGAAGGTGAATCGCTGATCATGGGCATCAAGGGACTGGCCGTGTCCAGCGGATCAGCCTGTACCTCGGCCAGCCTGGAGCCAAGCTACGTGCTTCGGGCGCTGGGCCGAAGTGACGAACTGGCGCACAGCAGCCTGCGCATGACCATCGGTCGCTACACGACCGAGGCAGAAATTGACTACGCCATTGATACGATCAAGGTCAATGTCGCCAAACTTCGTGACCTGAGCCCCTTGTGGGACATGTACAAAGAAGGCATTGACATCAGCACCATTCAGTGGGCTGCCCACTGACATCGCCCCCAACAATTGGAGAAAAATAATGGCTTATTCTGAAAAAGTTGTCGATCACTACGAAAACCCCCGCAATGTTGGCTCTTTTGACAAGGGCGATGATTCCGTGGGTACGGGCATGGTTGGCGCACCAGCCTGCGGAGATGTCATGAAGCTGCAAATCAAGGTTAACCCTGAGACCGGTGTGATCGAAGACGCACGCTTCAAGACCTACGGTTGTGGCTCAGCCATTGCGTCGTCGTCTTTGGTAACCGAGTGGGTCAAAGGCAAGACACTGGACCAGGCTGCGGCCCTGAAAAACAGCGAAATTGCTGAAGAATTGGCGCTGCCACCGGTCAAGATTCACTGCTCAATTTTGGCGGAAGACGCCATCAAGGCTGCGGTGGATGACTACCGCAAGAAACGCAACGCTGCGCAGACTCACTGAGATGGCTGTCACGCTGACCGAAGCCGCTGCTCGCCATGTGAGTCGCTACCTAGCCAAGCGGGGCAAAGGCGTCGGGGTTCGCCTGGGAGTCAAAACCACGGGTTGCTCGGGACTGGCTTACAAGCTGGAGTATGTCGATGCTGCCGAGCCCGAAGACATGGTTTTTGAAGGCCATGGCGTCAAAGTGCTGGTGGAGCCCAAAAGCTTTGCTTACCTGGACGGCACCGAACTCGACTTTGTGCGTGAAGGCCTGAACGAGGGCTTCAAGTTCAATAATCCGCGTGAGCGTGATCGCTGCGGCTGCGGCGAGTCGTTTCGGGTGTGAATCTCCAGTCTTCAGATTTTGAACTGTTTGGTCTGACACCCGGGTTTGCCCAGGACCGCGCGGTCATCAATGCGCGCTGGAAAGACTTGCAACGCGAAGTTCATCCCGACAAGTTTGCAGCGCAAGGCGCGGCAGCCCAACGGATTTCCATGCAGTGGTCGGTGCGCATCAATGAGGCCTACCAGCGGCTGAAAGAGCCGCTCGGGAGGGCAGCCTACCTTTGTGAACTGAACGGTGTGCCGGTCAACGCAGAGAACAACACAGCTATGCCCGCTGAATTCCTGATGCAGCAGATGGAGTGGCGTGAAGCTCTCGATGAAGCGGTCACCATCGCTGAACTGGATACGCTTGACGGGCTGGTGCGGTCCACCCGTCAGCAGGTCCTGGAGTTGTGTGCCCGGCTTCTTGACGAGAAGCAGGATTATCAACTGGCGGTGGGGCAGGTGAGGGCGTTGATGTTCATTGATCGCTTCTCACGTGACATTGAAGCCCGCCTTGATCAAATGGACTCCACAGACAAGGGACAATAGCGCCCCGTTTCCCTCAAAAAAATCATGGCGCTTTTACAAATATCTGAACCTGGTCAGTCCCCCAATCCGCATGAGCGACGCTTGGCGGTGGGTATCGACCTGGGTACCACGCACTCCTTGGTCGCTTCGGTGCGCCATGGCGTTGCCGAATGCCTGCCCGACGAGCAGGGGCGGGTGATTCTTCCATCGGTGGTCCGGTATCTGGCGGGTGATCGTCGGCAAATTGGCTTTGAGGCGGAAGCCTCTCTGGCACTTGATCCTGAAAATACCCTGGCTTCGGTCAAACGATTCATGGGCCGCAGCCTCAAGGACGTGGCTGGTTCAGACAAGCTGCCGTATCGGTTTGTGGATCGCCCCGGCATGTTGGGCCTGCAAACCGTGCAGGGCGAAAAATCCCCCGTCGAGGTGAGTGCCGAGATCCTGGCTACCTTGCGGTACCGCGCAGAAGATACCCTGGGCGATGACCTGTATGGCGCCGTCATCACAGTGCCTGCTTATTTTGACGATGCCCAGCGCCAGGCGACCAAAGATGCGGCGCAATTGGCGGGCCTTAACGTGCTGCGCCTGATCAATGAACCCACAGCCGCTGCCATCGCGTATGGACTAGACAATGGCAGCGAGGGTACGTATGCCATTTTTGACCTGGGTGGTGGTACGTTCGACATCTCTATCTTGCGCCTGACGCAGGGCGTGTTCGAAGTCGTGGCCACCGGCGGCGACTCCGCGCTGGGGGGCGATGATTACGACCACGCCCTGGCGCAATGGGTGCTGGCGCAGTCGGCTGTGCAGGTCGTGGAGGCATCCGATAAAGCTGCCGTCAAGGTGGCGGCGCGCGCCTGCAAGGAAGCCTTGTCCGGGGCGGCATCCGCTACCTTCAAGACGGTTCTGACTACCGCTGAACTCAGTTTGATTGTGACCGTGGCGCAGTTTGAGGCGGCCACAGGCGCACTGACTGCGCGCACCCTCAACGCGGTGCGCAAGGCCCTGAGGGATGCACGCCTCACGGTGGATGAGATCAAGGGCGTCGTCATGGTCGGTGGATCAACCCGCATGCCCCAAATTCAAAATGCCGTCGCTGGCTTCTTTGGGCGTGAGCCACTCAATAACCTCAACCCGGACGAAGTAGTTGCTTTGGGTGCTGCCATTCAGGCCAATCAGCTGGCAGGTAACAACACCGCCGGTGAGTTATTGCTGCTGGATGTCATTCCCTTGTCACTCGGCGTTGAAACCATGGGCGGCTTGGTGGAGCGCATCGTTTTACGCAACGAGACGATTCCCACCGCCAAGGCGCAAGACTTCACCACTTACCAGGACGGCCAGACCGCCTTGGCCCTGCACGTAGTACAGGGCGAGCGGGACCTGGTGGCGGATTGCCGCAGTCTGGCCCGTTTTGAATTGCGCGGTATTCCGCCTATGGCGGCCGGTGCTGCGCGCATCCGGGTGACCTTCACGGTGGATGCGGATGGCCTGCTGAATGTGAGTGCCAGGGAGCAGGTCAGCGGTGTTGAAGCCCGTATTGATGTCAAACCCACCTACGGCCTGGCTCACGATCAGATTGCCCGCATGTTGCAAGACAGTTTCACCACAGCTGAGGCCGACATGAAATCCCGTGCGTTGGTGGAAGCCCGTGTGGACCTGGACCGGATGCTTCTGGCCACTTCAAGCGCGCTAGCGGCTGATGGCGACTTGCTGTCGGACTCAGACCGGACCCAGGTTGACGCCTTGATGGCTGCACTGCGTGAAGCGCGAGCACTTGAAGATCCGTCCGTGATTGAAGCCGCAACCCAGACACTCGCCAAAGGCACCGAGGCGTTCGCCGCGATGCGAATGAACCGCGGCATTCAAAAGGCGTTGGCCGGCAAAAAAATAGACACGATTTGAATCTGAACGAACAACATATTTCATGCCCATCATCAAAATATTGCCGCATCCCGAATACTGCCCCCAGGGGGCCCAAATCTCGGCGCCAGCGGGCACCTCCATTTGCGAGGCCATGCTCGACAACCACATCAAAATAGAGCATGCGTGCGACATGAGCTGCGCCTGCACGACTTGCCACGTGATTGTGCGCGAAGGTTTTGCGACGCTCAACGAGCCTGATGAAAACGAAGAGGACCTGCTGGATCGCGCTTGGGGTCTGGAGCCCAACTCGCGCTTGAGTTGCCAGGCCTTCCTGGCACAAAACGATGTGGTGGTGGAGATACCCAAGTACACCATCAACCATGCCAAGGAAAACCACTGAGTCTGACCCATGCGTCAAATATTTCTTGACACCGAAACCACAGGCCTGTCGGCGGACAGCGGTGATCGCATCATTGAGATCGGTTGCGTCGAGCTTTTTAATCGCAAGCTGACCGGCAACAACCTGCACTTCTACCTGAATCCCGGACGCGACAGTCATGAGGAAGCGCTCAAGGTGCATGGCATCACCACCGAGTTCCTGAAGGACAAGCCAAAATTTTCGGTTGTGGCTGATGAATTGATTGCGTATTTGCAAGATGCCGAAGTCATCATTCACAACGCCGCGTTTGACGTCGGCTTTTTGAACAAAGAGCTTGAGCTGATCGGTCGTCCGGCATTTACGGGCTGGGTGGGCAGTGTCACAGACACCTTGGTCATGGCCAAGGAAATGTTTCCCGGCAAGCGCAACTCACTGAACGCCCTGTGTGACCGACTCGGTGTGGACAACTCCGGGCGGATTTTGCACGGCGCCCTGCTCGATGCCGAACTGCTGGCCGATGTCTATATTTGCCTGACACGTGGCCAGGATGCCCTGTTGATGGATTCCGGCCCTGAGCAGTCGGATGGAAGTGTGGTGGTGAGCCTGGATCTGCGCATTTTTGATTTACCCGTCCTGGTGGCCAACGATGAGGAGATCACGGCCCACAACGAGGTGCTCAAACAAATTGACAAATCCAGCGGTGGAAAGACGATTTGGCATGCTTCACTCTGAAGCTATGGCATAATTCGAGGCTTACCTGATACGAATTCAGGGAGATTAGCTCAGGGGTAGAGCACTGCATTCACACTGCAGGGGTCGCAAGTTCGAAACTTGCATCTCCCACCAACTTAAACGTTGTAAATCAAGGACTTAGCGGAAACGCCAAGTCCTTTTTTTTGCGTCTGAAGTCAAGAACTGTTGTGTATCTACGGAGTAAAGGCATGGATCAGATTGAATGTGTGGTGGTGGGCTCCGGTGTGGTCGGGCTGGCTGTAGCGCGGGCGCTTGCGCTTGCAGGGCGTGAAGTGCTGGTGCTGGAAGCCGCCTCAGCCATTGGCACCGGCACCAGTTCGCGCAACAGCGAGGTGATTCACGCGGGCATTTACTATGCTGCAGGCTCACTCAAAGCCCGGTTGTGTGTGCAGGGCAAGCAGCAGCTTTACGCGTATTGCGCAGAGCGCGGTATCGGGCACCAGCGCTGCGGCAAGCTGTTGGTGGCCACCGACTTGCAGCAGGTCCTGCAACTTCACAGTATTTTGAAGCGGGCGGCCTTGAATGGGGTCGATGATTTGGTCATGCTCAGTCAGCCGCAGGCGTTGGCGCTGGAGCCAGAATTGGCGTGCGAAGCCGCTATTTTTTCGCCCAGCACCGGTATTGTCGATAGCCATGCACTCATGTTGGCGTTGCAGGGCGATATTGAGAATGCCGGTGGCATGGTGGTGCTCAACACAGCACTGGCAGATGCCGATTGCCACAACGACGGCATTGAACTGATTACCCGGGATGGCTCCTGTCTGGGAGCCCAAATAGTCGTCAATGCGGCCGGCCTGCAGGCGCCGGCACTGGCGCACCGGTTCAAGGGTTTGCCTTCGCTGCACGTGCCGGGAGCTTGGTTTGCCAAAGGCACTTATTTCACTCTGGCTGGCCGCGCGCCATTCAGCCACTTGATTTACCCGGTGCCTCAGGCTGCCGGCTTGGGAGTTCATCTCACACTTGACTTGGGTGGTCAGGCCAAGTTCGGGCCTGACGTGCAATGGGTGGATTCTCCGGAAGATCTGGTGGTGGACCCGGCACGGGGCGATGCCTTTTATGCGGAGGTGCGTAAGTACTGGCCGGCCCTGGAGGATGGCGCATTGATTCCGGGTTATGCCGGGATTCGACCCAAAATACATGCGCCTGATGCAGCAGCGAGTGATTTCCTGATACAGGGCCCCGCTGACCACGGCGTCGTGGGCCTGGTGAATCTGTTTGGTATCGAGTCACCGGGTTTGACCAGCGCGCTGGCCATTGGTGACCATGTAGCCCGCCTGCTGAAACCCTGATGGTTGTAGATATTTGCTATTAATATATTGATATAAAACCAATAAATACGCCGGCTAGAAGCTTGTTTTTATTAAATTAGCACTTTCTTTGACCAAAGCCGGGCCTTTGTAGATCAGTCCGGTGTAGATCTGCACCACGTCGGCACCTGCCCTGATTTTGCTCACCGCATCTTCGGCACTCATGATGCCGCCCACACCAATGATGGGGAAGCCGGAGCCCAGCGCGCTGCGCAATTGGGTGATGACCCGGTTGCTCATCTCCAACACAGGCGCGCCCGACAAACCGCCGGACTCGTCCGCGTGGGGCAGACCTTTGACAGCATCCCGGCTCAGGGTTGTGTTGGTTGCAACCACGCCATCCATGGCGTGGCGTTTCAGGGTGGCTGCAATCACGCTCACTTGGGCTTCATCAAGGTCAGGCGCGATCTTGACAAATATGGGGGTGCGCTTGCCGTGCTGAGCCGCGAGCTGTTCGCGCCGCTGGGCTATGGCGCCCAGCAGCGCATCCAGTGCTTCGTCGCTTTGCAAGGCCCGCAGGTTTTTGGTGTTGGGGCTGGAGATATTGACGGTCACGTAGTCGGCGTAGGGATAGACACCGTCCAGACAGAGCAGATAGTCGTCGGTGGCGCGCTCAATCGGGGTAGCGGCATTTTTTCCAATGTTCAGCCCCAGCAGCATGGCCTTCGGTTTGCCGGTTTTGCTGGTTGCCGGGTTGCTGCGCTGCAGGTACAGGTTGGACCGCTTGACGTTGGCCACGAAGGCGTCCAGGCCGTCGTTGTTGAAACCCAGCCGATTGATGAGGGCCTGGGCCTTGGGCAGGCGAAACATGCGGGGCTTGGGGTTGCCTGGCTGCGCCACCGGGGTCACGGTGCCGACTTCGACAAAGCCAAAGCCCATGGCGCCCAGGCCGTCAATGCACCGGGCGTTCTTGTCCAGCCCGGCGGCCAGGCCGACCCGGTTGGGGAAGGTCAGGCCCGCCAATTGAATCGGGTCATTCACTTGAGTGGCGCCATAGGCCAGTTGAAAAGGTGTGCCTTGGGTTTGTGCCAGGCTATGCAGCGTCAGCTCATGGGCAACTTCTGGATCCAGGCCAAATAAAAAGGGACGGGCCAGCGCGTAAGGGATGAGAGACATTGGATAATTCCTGACAATTTCTGTAACTCCCCTGATTTTCCCCGATGACACACCCTATTTCCCAATCTCCCGCCACGCTTTCTCAAGATGAACTCAAAACCAGGGTAGGGCAGGCCGCGCTTGAGTACGTGGTGCATGGTGAAATTGTGGGTGTGGGAACGGGCTCCACGGTCAATAAATTCATCGATGCATTAGCCTCCATCAAGCACCAGATCAAGGGGGCTGTTTCCAGTTCGGTGGCCAGCACGGAGCGCCTGCTGGCGCTTGGTATCCCTGTTTTTGATGCCAACGAGGTGGATAGTCTCTCGGTGTACATCGACGGTGCAGACGAGATTGACGGCCAGGGTTGCATGATCAAGGGCGGCGGCGCAGCATTGACGCGCGAGAAAATTGTGGCTGCCTTGGCGACCCGTTTTGTCTGTATTGCCGACGATTCCAAACTGGTGCAAACCCTGGGCAAGTTTCCGTTGCCGGTGGAGATCATTCCCATGTCGGCGCGGCGCATTTCCCATCAATTTGCGGCCATGGGTGGTCAGGCCACGGTCCGCATGAAAGAAGGCAAGCCCTTGGTCACCGATAACGGTCAGATCATTCTGGACGTGACGGGCTTGAGCATCACCGACCCGGTGGCCTTTGAGGCCCAGGTGAGCCAGTGGCCCGGGGTGGTGACGGTGGGAGTTTTTGCCTTCCAGAAAGCGCAGGTTTGTTTGTTGGGAACCCCCAGCGGGGTCAAAACCCTGACTTTTTGATCAGAACTTGATGCCCGCCGGGTTGGACGAGTTGTTCACCGGGGCGGTGCTGGGTCGAGCGGGAGCACGGTCGCGTTGGGTTTCTTCAGCTTTGTCTGGTGATGGTTGTTTTTGCACTGCCACCAAAGGGGAGGCGACCGGATTGCGGTAGGTCGCGGGCAGTGCGGACGTTTTGGGATAACCCGCAGCATCAAGAAACTGCGTCCATTCTGCGTCCGAGTAGCCTTTGATCTGCTGGCCGCCAATGGTCAAAAACGGCAATGAAGTCTCACCACTGATCCGCTGCAGTGCTTGGGCATCGTCGCTGGTGGTGACAGTTTTCTCAGTGAACGGAATACCCCGCGCACTCAGCAGCGCTTTGCCGGTTCCGCAAGGCACACAGTTGCTGGCGGTATAGAGCGTGACCGGGTACTTGCTGACCACCTGACGCAATTCCGAAGGCAACACGGGACCGCCAATGTCCAGGGGCTTGCCGCCCGCACCGGTGGCCGTTACGTTGCTGGCAGAGACGGGTGGCTTGTCCGAGAATGTGACTTTGCCGTCAGGCCCGACAACGCGGTAGATGGTTTGGGCATGTGCAAAGCCAGCTATCCATAGCAACCCGACACAAGCCAGGTGGAGCGTTACTCTCGCAGAACGAGCCTGACGGTGAATCGTAGTATTCAAAACATTGCCCCTACTTTGTGTTTGCCATGCCCTGGTGACGCAACAGAGCGTCCAGATTGGGAGCGCGACCTCTGAAGGCCTTGAACGATTCAATGGCCGGCCGGCTCCCGCCTGCTTCGAGAATGGCTTGGCGGTATTTTCTACCAGTCTCCGCGTTGGGCAAACCATCGTTACCCGCTGTTTCTTCAAAGGCGGCGTAGGCGTCAGCGCTAAGCACTTCGGCCCACTTGTAGCTGTAATAACCTGCAGCATACCCGCCCGCAAAAATATGGCTGAAAGTGTGCGCTGTGCGACTCCAGGCCGGGGGTTGCAGCACCGCAATTTCTTCACGAACCGCGTTCAGCAAAGGCATCAGGTCCAGAGCTGGGTCATGGCGGGTATGCAGCAGCATGTCAAAAATAGAGAACTCGATTTGCCTGAGGGTCTGCATCCCGCTCTGAAAGTTACGGGCGGCCAACATACGGTCAAAAAGATCGCGCGGCAAGGGCTCGCCGGTGTCGACGTGTGCTGTCATGTGCCGCAAGACGTCCCATTCCCAGCAGAAGTTCTCCATGAACTGGCTGGGCAACTCTACGGCGTCCCATTCGACGCCACTGATGCCGGAGACATCACGCTCGTTGACCTGGGTTAGCAAGTGGTGAAGGCCGTGACCGAATTCATGGAACAGCGTGGTCACATCGTCATGGGTGAGCAGGGCGGGCTTGTTCCCCATGCCTTCGGCAAAGTTGCACACCAAGTGCGCCACCGGGGTCTGCAACTGGTTGGTATCGGGGCGCAGCCATCTTGCGCGCACGTCGTCCATCCAGGCACCCCCGCGTTTGCCGCTGCGGGCGGACGGGTCCAGATAAAACTGACCCACCAGCTGGCCTGCGCGCTCAAGTCGGTAGAACTTGACAGCGGGGTGCCAGACGGGCGCGTGGTCCTCACGGATTTGCACGTCAAACAAGGTTTCAACAATTTTGAACAGGCCGGCCAAGACCTTGGGTGCCGTGAAGTACTGCTTGACTTCCTGCTCGCTGAAGGCGTAACGCGCCTCTTTGAGTTTCTCGCTGATGTACGGCCAGTCCCATGATTGTGGATCGGTCTGGCCCAGATGTTGAGCCGCAAATTCACGCAGGTCTGCCAGGTCTTTTTCGGCGAAGGGGCGGGCCTTGGTGGCCAGGTCGCGCAAAAAGGTGATGACTTGCTCTGGCGACTCCGCCATTTTGGGAACCACCGAAAGGTCTCCAAAACTGCGGTAGCCCAGCAGCTTGGCTTCTTCCAGCCGCAAAGCCAGCATCTCGGTGATGATGGCCGAGTTGTCGAACTTCAGCGCTGACTGCTCGGCTTGGTCAGAGGCGCGGGTGACATACGCGCGGTAGAGCCGCTCGCGCAAGGCGCTGCTCTGCGCAAACTGCATCACGGGCAAGTAGCAAGGCATCTTGAGTGTGAGCTTGTAGCCTTCCTTGCCTTCGGCTTGAGCGGCAGCCAACGCGGTTTGCTTCACGTCCTCGGGCACGCCCTCCAACTCATCCGCTGATGCATAGTAGGCAAACGCATCGGTCGCATCCAGCGCGTTTTCACTGAATTTTTGGCCCAGTTCGGCTTGGCGCTCCTGAATGGCGGCAAACCGGTCGCGGTCGGCACCTGTGAGTTCAGCGCCTCCCAGCACAAAGTTCCGCATGGCGTTTTTGTGCGCCTGCGTTTGCTCCGCATTCAGGGAGCTTGGGTCAATGGCTTTGTATTTGGCATACAGGCGCTCGTCGGCGCCCAGCCGGGTAAAGAACTCGGTGACTTTGGGGAGAACTTCGTTGTAGGCAGCCCGCAGTATGGGTGTGTCAGCGACGCTGTTCAGGTGACTGACGGCACCCCAGGCGCGCCCCAGTTTTTCGGTGGTGACATCAAGTACACGCGCCATGTCAGGCCAGCGCGCTGGAAAATCGGGGGCGGTCACGGTCTCCAAGGCGGCGTCTGACTCTTTCAGCAAAAGCTCTAGTGCAGGTGCCACGTTTTCGGGCTTGATTTGGTCAAACAACGGCAAATCATCAAAGGAAAGCAGGGGATTGTTCATGGTGTTTACTTGGTGGTGCGTTCAGCGGCTTCAAGTGTGTTCACCAAAAGCATGGTAATAGTCATCGGGCCCACGCCGCCTGGCACCGGGGTGATGAAGCTGGCCACCTCTTTGACGCCTGCAAAATCAACATCACCGCACAGCTTGCCTTCGTCGTTGCGGTTCATGCCCACATCGATGACCACGGCGCCGGCCTTGACCATGTCGGCGGTGAGTACGTTGCGCTTGCCCACTGCCGCCACGATCACATCGGCCTGCCGGGTGAAATGACCCATGTCGACCGTGGCACTGTGGCACACCGTGACTGTGGCGTTGGCTTGCAAGAGCAGCAGTGCCATCGGCTTACCCACCGTGTTGCTGCGTCCGATGACCACCGCGTGCTTGCCCTTCAAGTCGATGCCCGTGCGCTCGATCAGCTTCATGCAGCCGTAGGGCGTGCAGGGCCGAAAGCCGGGCTGACCGGTCATCAATTCGCCTGCACTCAGAGTCGCATAGCCGTCCACGTCTTTGGTGGTGGAGATGGCTTCAATCACGCTGTGCGGGTCAATGTGCCGGGGCAAAGGCATTTGCACCAGGATACCGTGAATGCTCGGATCAACATTGAGTGCGGCAATGCGGGCCAGAAGCTCTGCCTGCGTCAGCGTGGTTTCGTACTTCTCGAACACGGAGTGAACGCCGGTGTCCAGGCAGGCCTTCACCTTGTTGCGAACGTAAACCGCGCTGGCGGCATCATCACCGACCAAAATCACGGCCAAGCCGGGCGTGACACCCTTGGCCTTGAGTGTCTGCACGCGCTGGGCGACGTTGGCACGAAGCTCGGTGGAGAGGGCAACGCCGTCAATAATCTGGCCCGTTTGTTGGCTTGTCATGGGTTTCGTTCCATAAGTAAAAAAGCCCGCTGATCCTGTTCGGGCGGGCATTTGAAAAGTTAACTCGTTGGCGTGGCGGTGGGTGACATCACCTCAGGCTTTGGTCAGTGCCTGGCCTAGTGCGATTTTCAGAAGATCGGCGACGGTGTTGGCGTTGAGCTTTTCCATGATATTGGCGCGATGGGCTTCCACCGTCTTGATGCTGATGCCCAGATCGTCGGCAATTTGTTTATTCAGCCGTCCCGCCACAATCCGCTCGAGTACCTGTGCCTCGCGCAGGGTCAGACGCGCCATCAGAGCGCCCCGACTGGCTGCGATCTGGTGCTCGGCAAAGGCGTCCCGGGCCTGATCCAGCATGCGCTCCACCAGGGATACCAGCTGTTCTTCCTTGAACGGTTTCTGGATGAAATCCATGGCGCCCTTTTTCATGGTATCGACCGCCATGGGCACATCGCCATGGCCTGTAATGAATACGATGGGCAAGGGGGAGCTGCTCTCGATCAGCCGGTTTTGCAACTCCAGACCCGTCATGCCGCCCATTCGGATATCCACAATCAGGCAGGCGACTTCGCGGGCGTCATATCTGCTCAAGAACGATTCCGCGGAATCGAAACATCGAACCCGGTAGTCTTTGCCCTCCAGAAGCCATTGAAGAGAGTCGCGCACGGCTTCATCGTCGTCCACCACGTAGACAGTGCCTTTTTTCGGTATCAAACTCATGCCTTAACCTGGGCTTAACCCGGTGTCCTTGGTTGTCTTGGTGTGAAGAGAGCCCCCTGGCTGCGAAGATTCTGTTACGGGGATCCAGAACGAGAAGCGGCAGCCTGTCAGCTCTTTGTCATTGTAGAGGTTCTCGGCTTTCATCCTTCCCATATGAGACTCCACGATGGAGCGGCACAGACTTAGCCCAATACCCATGCCGTCAGCCTTGGTGGAGTGGAACGCCTCGTACAGCCTGGCAACGACTTCGGGCGCCAGTCCTTTGCCGGAGTCCAGCACGGTGAATTCAACCACGGGCTTGCCGTCCATGTGACCCGGTGCGACCCGCAACTTGACGCTGCGCAGGGCAGTCGGCCTTTGGGCAGAGTCGACTGACTCAGCAGCATTTTTGAGCAGGTTGACCAGCACCTGTTCAATCAGGATTGGGTCTACCAGCAAGGGTGGCATGCGGGGTGTTACGTAGTGGGTGAGTCGCACATTGCGCCGTCGCATCTCGATCTCGGCCAACTCCACGGCTTCGTCCACCATGCCCTCGATGTCTGACGGGGTGCGATTGGGTTCACTGCGTTTGACGAAGGACCGGATGCGATGAATGATCTGGCCCGCCCGATGGGCCTGTTTGGCTGTTTTTTCCAGTGCACCCAGCAGGTCTTCTTCAGTGATCTGCTTGCTTTTGATACGGGACACCATGCCGTTGCAGTAGTTGTTGATGGCAGTAAGCGGTTGATTCAGCTCGTGCGCCACGCTGGAGGCCATTTCACCCATGGTGATCAGACGGCTGGCGTTTTGTGCCCGTTCAGTCTGCATGGCGGATTGCTCCTCGGCCCGACGCCTTGCCGTGATGTCTGTGGCGATAACCATCTGGGCCAGCCTGCCATCGACCCAGCTGAGGTAGCGCGTTCGCACCTCCAGCCACATGTTCAGGGTGTCGAGATAAATTTCTGCACTCTCAGCTTCGTTGTCAGGCAACAGCGTGGTGGGCATGCCGGCAAAACCGTCGACATCGTCCAGGCCGTCGTCCGTGGTTTGTGTCGCCGGCACCCCCGCTTCAGCCACCATCTGGAGGTGGCCTCCCGCCAATGTTCCAAACCACAAGCGATAGAGCTTGTTGGCAAACAGCAACTCGTCGCTCCCCAGCGGCGCCACAGAGATCGAGGCGTCCAGCGCTTCCAGCACCGTCGTAAAACGTTCATGGGAGGCCGACAACTGCTCCCGAACCCGGTTGGGCTCGGTGATGTCGGTCATGGAGGTCATCCATCCGGTCTGGATATTGCGGGCATCGATCAACGGCGACACATAGAGCCGCGCATCAAACAGCCCCCCATCACGGCGTTTGACGCGCACCTGAATACCACCCGGCAGGATTTTCCCCGCCAGTTCCTCGGCCAACCTGTAGGCCAGCGTGTCGTGGTCTTCTTCGGGCCAGTAGGGGAACGGCGCGGTGCGGCCCACAAGGTCTGATTCACCCCAACCCGTCATCTGGCAAAAAGCAACATTCACATACGTGATGCGGCCCTGCATGTCCATGGCCCGCATACCCGTGAGCATGGAGTTCTCCATGGCGCGACGAAAATTGGTCTCCGACACCAAAGCCTGCTGCGCCTGCAGACGCCTTCGGGTGTGCCGCCAGTTGGCAATCAACATCCAGGCGGTCATCATGCTCAGAACCGTCACCAGCCAAAAAAGACCATTGCCTATCAGGCCCAGCGAGGTGCGATAGGCCTGGCCCCGGATCAGCAACCCATTGCCCACAGGGGACACGGGTACTTCGTAAGCCTGGGTGTTGCTGGTCCAGGGCAAAAAACTGGCCGCCCGATTGCGCAAGGGCAGGGGCGTGCCAGCCAGCAAGGTTCCATCTGCCGCATGAAAAGATACCGCATAGCGCGCGGAAACATCGCTGGGCACCCCGTACCGGTAAACCGCATCCACGGAGTACTCTGCCAGAAGAACGCCGCTGGCTCGGGCCCGGTCGCTCAGGGGAATGTGGAGTTGCAGCATGGCCTGCGTGTCGGGAGCGGCAGGGTTTTGGGTGTAAACGGGTTGTTGCATTTCCCGGGCCAACCGGTAGGCACTTTCGGTTTCTCCATTGGTCAAGGTGCTACCAATCGCTCTGAGTTGGTTGGCCGGCAGGTTTGCGGCACCAAAGCTGGCTTTGATCCGCCTGCGGTCATCGATCCAGGTCAGCGCCTGTAATTCGGGGTATTGGTTGACGATGCCTTCGGCCCGGCTTTGAAAGTCATCCGCATCAAGCTCCCGGTTGGAGAGTTCCCGAGCGATCCGCATCAGTTGTTCCTGGCGTTCCAGCAGTCGCAAGCGCAGCCGCTGCTGGGTGTATTCCACATCCCTGCTGACGGCCTCT
>JBIIVW010000028.1:0-25038 GCA_044339205.1 Rhodoferax sp.
CCTGGAACCTGGTCTATCAGTTGAAAGCCTTGCCAGCCAGACCGGAAGCATGTTGAGAGGCCATGGTGTTCCTCAGGAAGTTTTAGAAACTTTCATGGACAGTTTGCAGGCTGATGTCAATGCCCGACAAATTGACACGACGGACAACCTGCTGCTGTTCGCCTACGGCGTGGCCGGTACAGTGGGACAAATGATGCGTCCTTTTCTAGGTGCTCCGCCCAGTGCCGATGCACACGCAATTGCTTTGGGTGTAGCCATGCAACTCACCAATATTGCCCGCGATGTGGTCGAAGATGCCGAGCGCGGGCGCTGCTACATTCCATCGGAATGGGGTTTGACATTGCGAGGCATGGCTGCACCTCAAAATGAGGAGGAACGCCATATGGCATTCACTGCCTTGGCACGCCTGCTGGCCTTGTCCGATGATTTCTATTCGTTTGCTCGCTCAGGTATCTCAGTCATTCCGCGCCACAATCGACGCGCTGTTCGCATAGCGGCCGCACTGTATCAAGGGATTGGCCGGAAAATTTTGCGCCGAGGCCCCAGTCTCTACTGGCAAGGACGGACCTTTTTAACGCGTCCAGAAAAAATGAAACTTCTGGCGCAAACACTGTTGTTGCCAGAACTGCCAATAAAGAAAGCTGTAAGGGACGTATGGCGTGATGATCTGGGGCATTTAGTAGGTGTGCCAGGTTTTCCCACCCAACGGCATGCCTGAATTACCGTGGACAAGCTCTGGGACATTGTCATTGTGGGCGGTGGTTTGGGAGGTTTGGCACTGGCTGCAGAGTTAGCTGCGCCGGAATTCGCCGCAGTGTCGGTTCTGGTTCTTGAAAAACGCGGCCAGTATGTACGGGACCGCACCTGGAGCTACTGGGCGACCACACCGCACAACTACAGCTATCTAGAGCGCCATCAATGGAAAAAATGGACGGTTTCGCTGGGAGATGTAGTTCATAACCAGTGCTCCCAACACAGCAGCTACGCCAGTCTGGATGCAGATGCGTTTTACAAGGCCACTGTCAACGCTATCTGCAACTCGTCTCATGTCAATTTGAGAATGAACGCCTGCGTTACCAAGATGCATGTGTGTGAATCGGCTGAGACTGTCATCACACTTGAGCAGGGCGGCACAGTGCGTGCGAGGAGGGTTCTGGATGCACGACCTGTCCAACAATCCAGACCAAGTGCTTTGGTACAACAGTTTGTTGGCTGGGAAATACAGCTAGAGCGCGATGTCTTTGATCACAGTCAGATTCAGCTGATGTCCTTTCAACCTAATCCACACGGCCTGCACTTTTTCTATGTATTGCCTTATAGCGCGCGCTGTGCCTTGGTTGAAAGCACCTGGGTATCTTCCGCAGACTGGCACCCGGACTACAAATCAGAGCTAAAACACTACATCGCGCAATTGTGCGGCACCGCTAACTACAGCGTGGTCTACAGCGAGCACGGCGTGCTTGATTTGCAGGATGAACACCCACACGCCGCGGCTCCTGTCGGACTGGGGCGGCACGGTGGCACGCTCAGGCCATCTACCGGTTATGCATTTATTGACACACTCGCGCATGCCGCTCAACTTGCAAAGTCGTTATCGGAGGCGCTGCAGGCCGGCACTCAAGACACATGGCAACCCTTCGCCTTTCGTCGCAGGGCTACTGAAAAATGGATGGATACTATTTTTTTGGAAGTCTTGACGAGGGACTGGAAGCGCGCGCCTGACTACTTCATGCGGCTATTTGGCTCCGTTCAAGTGGACGACACGGTGGCATTTTTAACAGGTCAGGCCAGTTGGCAACAGCGCCTTCGCATCATGCTGTCACTTCCTGTAGCGCCGTTTGCACGAGTCGCCTTGCAACACCTCTTAAGGGGGCTTCGTTCTGGCAAACCGCCGGGTCATTCTTTCGGTACGAGGTGATGAAGCTTCCAACATCTATGGGGTGGCGCAATGGCACCCTTTTGGGCACCTTGCTGATCGGCCTTTATGCGCTGGAGTATCAGTGGCCCCTGTTGGGTCTGTGGCTTTTTGTGGGTTTTTCACTGACGATTGGCATGGGGCATGGGGCGCTGGATGTGGTCCTCTTGCTGGGCCAGTTCAAGCCGCGGTCCAGGGCAATAGTTTTTGGGACGATGTACCTCGCGTTGACGTTGGTCGCTGGCTGGCTGCTTTCACTTTCTTTTGCTTGGGCCTTGGTCGTGCTGTTGGTGATGTCGGTGTGGCATTTTGGTGAGGCCTACGCCCAGCGCGTAGTGCTCAGACTGGCAGTGGGTGGTACAAGCCTGATGGCGCCGGTCCTGATTCAAAAAAATGCCCTTCAACAGCTCATGCAAGACGTCGCGAACAGAGATCTGTCCTGGCTGTTGAACGTCTGGAGCGGATTAGCTTGGACGTGGGCAGGTTTGGTTATTTTGGTCCTGCTTGGCAACGCAACCAGCGGATCCCATCGCGTGGCGTTTGACCACCGCACACTGCGTTCAAGGAACTCCGCCCTATTCGAAATTGGCATCGTCTTTTGCTTGAGTCTTGTTTTCTCTCCTCTCTTACAGTTTGCGTTGTACTTTGGTCTTTTCCACTGCATAGCCCACATTGCACGCGTGAGACGGGCCACGCTGCTTCACCGAGGGCTACCCATTGCATTGATAACGCGGGTATGGGCAGGCATCATGCTGTTAACAGCGGCCTTGCTGGCTGCGCTCTGGAACTGGTTGCCCAACGCAGGACTGTGGGCCAGTCAGGTAGATGCGCAAGTACTGCACTGGCTTGTGGTCGCGTTGGGGGCTGTTACGGTGCCCCATTTACTGCTGGTAAGCTACAGTGATCGTTGGCTCGGGCGCTAGAACATCTGCAATTTAATGCCATGCGCAAGTTAATCGTGACCACGATGGATACAACGGCTCGACACAAGGCCGTTGACACCTGACCGCATGATGCAGTGCTGCACTGGTCTGTTGTGTCACTGGCAACCGACCCGAAAGATTGGAACGATGTCGAATACCGTGCCCGGGACCTCGCGGACAGCGCCCGGAAGTGCGTCCGAATCCGTCAACTGGCCTGGGCGGGTCCGACCGAGGCGGCGTCAAGCACTAACAGATCGACCAATTCACGTGCAAACAGGGGCAAGGCGCCCAGGCTGCGGACGCAAATCTGCATGGATCAGATGGCCCACGGGTCCGACAGGGGCACGATAGCAATGGCCATGGTCTGGGTATGGCGCCGGGCAGCTGATTCCGGCAGGATGGCCACGCCGACCGTGGCCTCGATCATGCGGCAGGCGGCCTCGAAATTGCCCACCTGAATACGCTGCTTGAGCGGGCGGTGCAACTGGTCGCAGACCTGGCGCAAGAAAGCGTGAATGGCGCTGGACTCCTGCAAACCCACATAGTCAAATTCGAGCGTGTCCACAAAATCAACGGCGGCGGCACGGGCCAGGGCATGGCCTCGGGGCACCACCAACACCAGGCGGTCGCTGCGGTAGGGAATGGTCTCCAGGCTCTCAGTTCGCACCAAGCCGGCGACGATGCCGATGTCGGTCTGCCCCTCTGAGACGGCCCGGATGATGTCGTGCGAGAGGCGTTCGCGCAGGTCAATGTTGACGTCCGGGTGGCTCAGCAGGTAACGGCGCAAGACCGGCGGCAAGTACTCGCCAAGCGCCGTGGTGTTGGCAAACACCCGCAAGTATCCCTTGACGCCCCGGGCGTACTCCTGCAAATCACCCCGCAGGTGCTGAATCTGGCCCAGCACCATGCGGGCATGGTGCACAAAGGCCTGGCCCGGCGGCGTGAGGGTGCCCCCCCTGGCTGGTGCGGTTGAGCAGCTTGGTGCCGATGCTTTCTTCCAGGTTTTTGATGCGCGTGCTGGCCACCGGCAGGGAGATGTGAGAGGCCTCGACGCCTTTGATCAGGCTGTTGGCTTCGGCAATACACACCATCAGGCGCAGGTCAACGAGATCAAAGTGCATGGACATGGCGGGATTATCCCCCTCGGTCCCGCGCACCAAGGAAGTTGTCGCCAAGGGTCTGCAGCTTCCTGAATTTATTTCAATAGCAAACGACCCTCATGTGAAGCCGGCTAGAACAAAAAAAGGACCGATTAGTTGAATGGGCCTGCCGCACCCACCCGGCTCTGCGCCAAAGTGCGTTGTGCCAGTCGCACCACCGGTGCATCGACCATGCTGCCATCCAGACTGAACAAGCCACCGCCCGCCGACTCAAAGGCGGCCAGCACGCGCCGGGCCCAGTCCAGCTGAGCTGGCGTGGGCGTGAAAGCGGCATTGACCCCGGCCACCTGCGCCGGGTGAATGCAGAGCTTGGCGCCAAATCCCCCACGGAGCGCGCGGCGTCCATCTGCAGTTGCTCAGTGTCTTGCGTGCCGGGTGTGACACCGTCCACGGGCGGCGGGAGTGAGGCCCGGCGCGAGGCCAGCACCACGGCCAGGCGCACCGGTACCAGTTCCGACTCGTCCGGCCCACAGGCCAGCCCGAGATCGGCCTGAAAATCAAGATTGCCAAAGGCCAGGCGGAACACTTGCGGACCGGTGGCCAGGGCGTTGGCAGCGTCCAGCCCGGCCACGGACTCAATCAGGGGCAACATGGCGCAGCGGGGCCCCAGGCATCGACCACTCGCTGCAATCCCGCAAGTGTCTTGGCCTTGGGCACCATCACACCGCCCAGGCCCTGGGCCACCAAGGAGGCCAGCAAGACCAGGTCGTCGTCATGAAAGGGCGTACCCAGCGCATTCATGCGCACCACGATCCGGGCGCGATCTGCGGGCGCCAGCGACGTGAACCCCTGCGCCAACTGCGTGCGAGCCGCTGGCTTGTCGGCGGGCGACACAGCGTCTTCCAGGTCGATGATGACCGCATCAGCGCCAGAGGCCAGGGCTTTGACAAAGCGTTCGGAGCGGTTGGCGGGCACAAACAAAAAGGAGCGTGCCGAGGCGATCATGGGCGAACCGCCAGCAACGCACCCACACGCGGCCACGCCCCACAAGGCATCCACGGCGGCCTGCATCTCGGGTGCCGTTGCCCCACCACTGAAGGCGGCCAGGCGCAGGGCCTTGGCGGTGATCTCCTCGCGGCTCAGGGTGTTGCCGGGGTCGCCCTTGGGCTCGTCCACCCGGCCATGCAAGACACGCCCATCCGTGGTGTGCACGGTGACCTTGCCGATCCAGCGCTGGGGGTAGGCGGCATCAACCTCAGCGTCCAGCTGCATCGTGACCCGGTCGCGCAGGGCTTGTGTGCTGTCGTCAACGAAATGCTGGTCAAACTCCACCAGGCCAGCCCGCCCAAAGCGCGACACCAGCGCCAGCACGGTGCCCATCGAGAACTTGCTCTGGTGCACGGTGACCGGCCGCACAACAGGACCGAGCACGTCAATCGCGCCCTGATGCACATGCGTGACGACACGCACCAGGTCCTCAGGCTGCAGGCCGTGCACCTGAATCACCTGCAAGAGCGCATCGGCCGCCGGGTGGGTGTG
The DNA here is from genome assembly GCA_044339205.1 of Rhodoferax sp. Lineage (GTDB taxonomy): Bacteria > Pseudomonadota > Gammaproteobacteria > Burkholderiales > Burkholderiaceae_C > Rhodoferax. The sequence continues at coordinate 5,478 of JBIIVW010000028.1, forward strand.
GCGGCAGGAGGCGTGGAACTTGAATGAGGTCTCGGCGGTGGCCCAACGGGTGCCCAGACGGTCGGTCAGTTTGGCCGGGTTGGCGTCACTGGACATGCCGGCCGCCATCCCTTGGGGGCCTTCGAGAATCTTCGCCGCACCTGTGAAGCCGTCTTTGGCAAGGTAGGCGGCCTTCAACCCTGCTGCTGCAGCGCGGGCGGTATGCAACTGCTTGCTGTCTGCGGCGGTGCGCAAAAACTCCCACAAATCCGCCGCTTGCGTGCCGGCCGAGCCGAATGCGTGCTGCATCTGCGCGGCGTCCAAGCCCAGCAAATGCCCCACGGCAGCGGCGAATGCCAGCGTGCCGGCCGTGCCGGTGGTGTGAAATATCTTGTAGTGGGAGCGGCCCAAAAACTCCCCCACCCGAATGCCCACCTCGTAACCGGCAACTGACGCGGTCAGCAACTGCTGGCCGCTGGCGCCCAGCGCCTGGGCCACGGCTACAGCCGCCGGAAACACCACCGTGGCCGGGTGAAACACCGAGCCGTTGTGCACATCGTCCTGCTCGGCCACATGCGAGGCCGCGGCATTGGCCATGGCCGCCAGATACGGGCTGGTGCTGGCGCGGTTGACGATGACTTCGCTGGGGCCCGATTGCGGCCCCATGGACAAGGCAAAGCGGGTGATGCTGTCCACCGGGCGCGAGCCGTGGCCCGCCACGGTGGAGCCAAACCAGTCCACCAGCAAGTCTTCGGTCTTGCGGACCACAGAGGCGGGAATATTGGCAAAACGCAGGTTGGCGGCAAAAGCGGCGAGTTGGGCACCGGGGGTGGTCACAAAGGAGTCCTTTTAAGTCAAAAAGGCCTGTAGCCGTCGTATTTAAATACTAAGTAGCTATTAATAAATGAGTGATATGCAGCATCATCAAATCGTGCCACTGGCGCGCAGGGCGGCCACCTCGGCGTCGGTCTGCCCCAATTCGCGCAGGATCGCCTCGGTGTGCTGGCCCACCGCGGGTACCGGGTCCATGCGGTACTCGAATGCGTTGTTGCGCCCCGGCGGCAGCAGCGCCGGAATGTCACCGGCAGGCGAGCCCACGGTCTGCCAGCGCTGGCGGGCTTGCAACTGCGGGTGCGCCCACAGGCCGGCCATGTCGTTCATGCGGGCGTTGGCGATCTGGGCCTCATCCAGGCGGGCCACCACCTGCTCGGCGGTGAGTTTGCCGAACAGCTCAAGAATGAGGGCCTTGAGGGCCTCACGGTGCTCGTTGCGCCGGGCATTGCTGTCAAACCGGGGGGCGTTTGCCAACGCCGCATCCTGCAACACCACGGCACAAAAGGCTTTCCACTCGCGCTCGTTTTGCAAGCCCAGCATCACCGTGGCACCGTCCCCGGTCACAAACGGGCCGTAGGGGTAGATGCTGGCGTGGGCCGCGGCCGTGCGCGGCGGCGGCGGGGCACCGTCAAACGCGTAATACAGCGGGTAACTCATCCACTCGCCGAGAGATTCGAGCATGGACACGTCGATGTGCGAGCCCTTGCCCGTTCTGGCGCGCAGCAACAAGGCCGACAGGATATTGGTGTACGCATACATGCCGGCGGCAATGTCGGCAACCGAGTTGCCCGCCTTGCTGGGGGCCTCGGGGGTGCCGGTGACCGACAGAAACCCGGCCTCGCTCTAAATCAGCAGGTCGTAGGCTTTTTTGTCGCGGTAGGGGCCGTCTTCACCGTAACCCGAGATGTCACAGACGATCAGGCCGGGGTGGGCCTTACTCAGCGCCTCGTAACCCAGACCCATGCGCGCCGCCGCGCCGGGGGCCAGGTTTTGCACCAGCACATCGGCCTGGCCCAGCAGCGCCTTGGGGGTCGCCAGGGCCCCGGGCTGCTTCAGGTCCAGCGCCAGGCTTTCCTTGGAGCGGTTGGTCCAGACAAAATGCGAGGCCTGGCCTTTTACTCGGCTGTCGTAGGCACGGGCAAAGTCACCGGCACCGGGCCGCTCCACTTTGATCACGCGCGCACCCAAGTCCGCCAGCTGGCGGGTGCAAAAATGCGCCGCAATAGCGTGCTCCAGGGAAACGACGGTGATGCCGTCAAGGGGTCGGATCATGCTTGTCCTCAGTCAGTCTCGTGCGGTGCCTTGGCAGGTGGCTTAAAACGAACGGGGCAAGCCCAGGATGTGCTCGGCCACGTAGGAGTAAATCAGGTTGGTCGAGATCGGGGCCACCTGATACAAACGCGTCTCGCGGAACTTGCGCTCCACGTCGTATTCGCAAGCAAATCCAAAGCCGCCGTGGTACTGGATGCAGACGTTGGCCGCCTCCCAGCTTGCCTTGGCGGCCAGGTACTTGGACATGTTGGCCTCAGCGCCACAGGGCAGGTGCGCATCAAACAGCTCGCAGGCCTTGAAACGCATCAGATTGGCGGCCTCCAGCTCAATGTAGGCGTCGGCAATGGGGAACTGAACGCCCTGGTTTTGGCCGATCGGGCGGCCAAACACCACGCGGTCTTTCACGTACTTGGTGACGCGGTCAATGAACCAGTAGCCGTCGCCAATGCACTCGACGGCAATCAGGGTGCGTTCGGCATTCAGGCCATCCAGGATGTACTTGAAGCCTTGGCCTTCTTCGCCAATCAGGTTTTCTTCCGGAATCTCCAGGTTTTCAAAAAACAGCTCGTTGGTCTCGTGGTTGACCATGTTGGGGATGGGGCGCACGGTCATGCCGGTCTTCTCGGCCAGGCGCAAATCCACCAGGAAGATGGACATGCCTTCAGATTTTTTCTTGACCTCGGCCAGCGGCGTGGTGAGGGCCAGCAGAATCATCCAGTCGGAATGCTGCACGCGGGAGATCCAGACTTTTTGGCCATTGATCACGTAGCGGTCGCCCTTTTTGACGGCCGTGGTCTTGATCTTGGTGGTGTCGGTACCGGTGGTGGGCTCGGTCACGCCCATGGACTGCAGGCGCAGGTCGCCGCTGGCGATCTTGGGCAGGTAGAACTCTTTTTGGGCCGTGGAGCCGTGGCGCAACAGGGTGCCCATGTTGTACATCTGGCCGTGGCAAGCGCAGGAATTGCCGCCGCTGCGGTTGATTTCTTCCATGATGACCGAGGCTTCCGCCAGACCCAGGCCCGAGCCACCGTACTCGGTGGGCACCAGGGCGGCCAGCCAGCCGGCTTTGGTCAGAGCGTCAACAAACTTTTCGGGGTAAGCGCGCTCCGCATCGACCTTGCGGTGGTATTCATCTGGAAACTCGGCGCACAGGGCGCGCACAGCGTCGCGGATCTCTTGGTATTTATCAGGAATTTGCTTCATGGTCGATCAGTCAAAGTTTCAAAAAAGCAGGGGAATTCAAGCCAGCTCGACGGTGCCTTGCATCGTCAGCCAGCCCTCATGGTCTTGGGCCCAGACGCGCACGGTTTTGCCGTCTTCAGACGGCTGCGCGTTGAGGCGAAACGGATGCAAGTCAAAGGTCGGGCGCACCGCCTTGAAATCAAACCGCTGAATAAAGGCAGCCGGCACATGGCGGCGCACGAGATCGACCAGCAGGGTGGCAATCAGCGGGCCGTGCACGATCAGGCCGGGGTAGCCCTCCACCTCGGTCACATACTTGCGGTCGTAGTGAATGCGGTGGCCATTGAAGGTGAGCGCCGAGTAGCGAAACAGCAGCACATCGTCCGGCACGACCTCGCGCTGCCAGGTGGCACCTTGCTCGGCGGCCACGGGCGGGGGCACCGGGTCGGTGGCTTGCGCGGCGGCGCGGTAGACGATGTCGTGTTCCTCGGTCAGCGCGAGGCCCCGAGCGTTATGCACGGCGTGCTGGACCAGCACAAACAGCAAGTCGCCGGTGCGGCCCGCCTTGTGGGTGACGGATTCGATGGTGGAGACGCGCTGCACCGCATCGCCCACCACCAGCAGGTTCTCTGGCTGCCATTGCAGACGCCCCCCCGCCCACATGCGGCGTGGGAGCTGCACCGGTGGCAAGAAACCACCCCGCTGGGCGTGACCGTCCGGGCCAATCTCGCTTTGGCGGTGTTGGGGTAAAAAGTACAGCCAGTGCCACAACGCCGGCAAGGGTGTGCCGGGTACGGGCAAGGCGTCATCCCGGTCCAGCGTGGCGCTTAAAGCGCGCACGGGCGCAGCCGTGATGTCATCGGTGAGAGTTTCGGTCTTGCCGATCCAGGTCTGCAGGTGGGCCAGCGTGGCGGCGTCAAGGGTGCGAATGTCGTTGGTCATGGCTGAGATGTTCGCCGCGTCATGGGCAAAGTGCAATCTCTGATTTCAGAACCGGCACTTCGGATTAGCCGAAGGGTGAAGCATGCAAAGCATCGAAAGAGAGATCCAGAGAGAGAGAGAGAGAGAGTTCCGGCATTTCGCCTTGGCCGGCTGGCCACAGCCACCGCGCACAAGCCAAGGTGCACCCATCAACATGAAATCGACCATCTCGAGCAGGGGTTCATCACACCGTAGCCAAAGCCCAATGTAAGGATGTTCAAGGTCCGCCGACTCACTCATGGCAAAACTGATTTATGGTGACTTGCCTGATTGAACCAAGGAATAGAACATGAACAAGAGAACATTATTGAAAACGCTAAGCGGCTGGTTCGCGGGCGCGGCTCTGCCTACAGCCGCGCTGGCGGCCCCGCCTTTCCCTTTGAAAAAGTCTGAGGCCGAATGGAAAAAGATTGTCTCAACCGCAGCCTATAGCGTGCTGTTTGAGCATGGCACCGAGCGCGCAGGCACCAGCGCCCTCAACGCCGAGAAGCGCCCGGGCACCTACGTATGTGCCGCCTGCAACCTGCCGCTGTTTGACGCAGCGCACAAATATGAGAGCGGCACCGGCTGGCCCAGCTTCTGGCAACCGCTGCCTGACGCCATGGGCACCTCGACCGACTTCAAGGCGATCTACCCGCGCACCGAGTACCACTGCGCGCGCTGTGGCGGTCACCAGGGCCATGTCTTTAATGATGGCCCCAAACCCACCGGCAAACGCTACTGCAACAACGGCGTGGCCCTGGCATTTGTGCCCAAGGGCGAAGCCCTGCCGGCCTTGCGCACCTGAGCGCCATTGATTCAACCCGCTACCTGACCATGAACATCCAACACGCCCTTAAAACATTCACAGTGGCCCTGCTGCTCAGCAGCGCCACGGCCGCCGTGCAGGCCGCCACGGCCACCGCCGTTTTTGCCGGAGGCTGCTTCTGGTGCATTGAGAAAGACTTTGAGGCCCTGCCCGGCGTCGTGGGGGTCGAGTCAGGCTACACCGCTGGCAAAACCACCAACCCCACCTACGAATCGGTCAGTGCCGGCCAAACCGGCCACACCGAGGCCGTGCGTGTGATCTACGACCCGGCCAAGGTGACTTACCCGCAGCTGGTGGACTACTTTTGGCGCCATATCGACCCCACCGTCAAAGACCGGCAGTTCTGCGATGTGGGCAGCCAGTACCGCAGCGGCATTTACTGGGGCAACGAGACCGAGCGCAAGGTGGCCGAGGACAGCCGGGACGCATTGATCAAGAGCGGGCGCTTCAAGACCATCCACACCGAGCTGGCTAGCGCCAGCCCCTTCTACCTGGCGGAGGCGTACCACCAGGACTATTACAAGAAGAACACGGTGCGTTACAACTACTACCGGCTGTCCTGTGGTCGGGACGCCCGAGTCAAGGAACTCTGGAAATAAAACGCTATTATTTTGAGCACATCAAACCAATAGATACGCCGGCCAGAGGCTGGCTTAATCGTTTTTCAGCCTCAAAACACTTATTTACCCTTTGCGGACCCGTCCCCATGCCCAACGCCACTCATTTTTACGAACCCCGCCACGGCCACGGGCTGCCGCATGACCCATTCAATGCCATCGTCGGGCCGCGCCCGATTGGCTGGATCTCCACCCGCAGCGCTGGCGGGGCGGTCAACCTCGCCCCTTACAGCTTTTTCAACGCCTTCAACTACACCCCGCCGATCGTCGGATTTGCCAGCATTGGCTACAAGGACACGGTGCGCAACGCCGAACAAACCGGCGAGTTTGCCTGGAACCTGGTCACTCGCCCCCTGGCGGAGGCCATGAACCAGACCTGTGCGGCCGTGCCGCCAGAGGTAAATGAGTTCACCCTGGCCGGGCTCACCCCCGTGGCCTCCCGCCTGATCGCGGTGCCCCGGGTGCTTGAAAGCCCGGTGTCTTTTGAGTGCCGCTGCACCCAGATTATTCAGCTCCAGGGCGCCAATGGTGAGCAAATGCCCACCTGGCTGGTGCTGGGTGAGGTGGTCGCCGTGCACATTTCGCAGGCGCTGCTGAAAGACGGTATTTACGACACTGCAGCCGCTGGCCATGTGCTGCGCGGTGGCGGTCCGGCAGACTATTTTTCGATAGGTCCCGAGCAACTTTTCAAGATGCGCCGCCCTGCCTGAAAAGACCGTTTTCACCCCCCGCCGGACCGGGCTCATGGTGCATGATCTGCCCATGGATCTACACACAAGAGCAGCTGGCGCATGAGCACCTCTACCGCAACGGGCTCGCCCGGCCCCACATTCACCCCCGGCTTCATGGTCTTGCACGGCAACCGCCTGGAAGACCTGCGTGACCTGCTGACCCAATTCGTCAAGTCGCAGCCCCTGCCGCCTTTGGTAGCCGAGGTGATTCTGGTGCAAAGCAACGGCATGAAGCACTGGCTGGAAATGGCACTGGCCGATGACGGCGCTTTGGGCATTTGCGCTGCCACCCGACTGGAGTTGCCCAGTGGCTACCTGTGGCAGGTTTACCGCAAGGTACTGGGCGCCGAGGCGGTGCCGCAGCACATGCCATTTGACAAAAGCAGCCTGGTCTGGCGCCTGGTGCGGCTCCTGCCGGTGCTGGCCGCCAGCAACCCGGTGTATGAGCCGCTGGCCCGCTACCTGGCGGACCCCACGGACGGCCGCAAACTGTATCAGCTGGCCCTGCAAGTGGCCGATGTGCTGGACGGCTACCAAAGCTACCGGGCCGACTGGCTGGGCGATTGGGCCGAGGGCGAAGCCGGACACGACCTCTTGCGCAATCACCGGGGCGAGCCGAGTGCGCTGGACAGCACCCACGCCTGGCAAGCCCAACTGTGGCGCGATATTCGGGCCGATGTCGGCCCTGAGTTGGCCAACGCCTCGCGCGCCAGCGTGCACGCCCGGTTCATGACCCAACTCAAAGCGAAGGTGGCCCACAGACTGGCCACGGGCGAGCGCGTACCCGGGCTGCCACCGCGCCTGGTGGTGTTTGGCATCTCGTCCCTGCCGATGCAAACCGTGGAGGCGCTGGCCGAGCTGGGTCAGGTTTGCCAGGTGCTGATGCTGGTACAAAACCCGTGTCAGTACTTTTGGGGCGACATCGTCGAGGGCCATGACCAGCTGCGCACCCAAGTGCGCCGGCGCCAGGCCCTCAAGCCTTTGGGGGCCACAGTAACAGACAGAGCGTCGCTGCACACGGCCACCCATCCACTACTGGCGTCCTGGGGCAAGCAGGGGCGCGACTACCTGCACCTGCTGGATGACTTTGACCGGGTTGAAAACTACCAGCAGCGCCTGACGCGGGTGGATGTGTTTGTGGACCCGGTGGACGGAATGGAGCGCCCCTCGCAGCTCAACCAGTTGCAGTCCGCCATCCTGAATTTGCAGCCCCTGCCCGAGACCCCGGTGGTGCTTGAAGACGACCACTCCATCACCTTGATGACCACCCACAGCGCGCAGCGCGAGGTCGAGGTGCTGCACGACCAGCTGCTAGCCTGGTTTGACGCCGACCCCTCGCTGCACCCGCGCGATGTGATGGTGATGGTGCCCGACATGGCCACGTTTGCACCCCACATTCAGGCGGTCTTCGGCCGGTTCACTCCCAGACAGCCGCGCCACATTCCCTATGCCCTGGCCGACACCACGCCGCGCCAGTCGCCCCTGGTCCAGGCTCTGGAGCAACTGCTGTCCTTGCCGCAGTCGCGGGTGTCGCTGGCGGACTGGCTGGGTTTGTTTGAAGTCGCGGCCGTGCGCCAGCGTTTTGGCATCAGCGAGGCCGATGTAGTGCAGCTGCAAACCTGGCTGGCCCAGGCCGGCGTGCGCTGGGGGCTCGATACCACGCACCGCAGGGCGTGGGGTCTGCCTGCCGGCGTGCCCGGACTGGACCAGAACACCTGGGCGTTTGGCCTGCGCCGCCTGCTCCTGGGCTATGCCGTGGGGGCTGCCGGCGGACCTTGGGGTAACACCCTGCCCCAGCCGGGCTTGAGTGGCCTGGACGCGCCGCTGATCAGCGCGCTGCTCGGCTGGTTGGACGCCACCAATGAGACGCTACAAGCCTTGTCGGGCGACAAAACGCCCGAGCAATGGGGCCAGACCTTGACGGACCTCGTAGAGCGTTTCTTTTTGGCCAGCGATGACGCCGAGGACCGCCTGATCCAGCGCTGCCTCGCCCCCCTGGACGTGTGGCTTCAAGCCTGCGAAGATGCCCACCTGGACACCCCCCTGCCCCTTGACGTGGTGCGGGAGCACTGGTTGTCACAAATTGAAGAGGGCGGCTTGCACCAGCGCTTTTTTGGCGGTGGCGTGCAGTTTGGCACCCTGATGCCGATGCGCTCCATCCCCTTCAAGGCCATCTGCCTGCTGGGCATGAACGATGGCGACTACCCCCGCCAACAGGCCGCTCGTGACTTTGACCTGATGGGCACCAACTGGCGCGCCGGGGATCGCTCCCGCCGGGAGGATGACCGCTACCTATTTCTGGAAGCGCTGCTGTCGGCCAGACAGCACCTCTACATCAGCTGGCAGGGACACCGCGCGACCGACAACACCGGACAACCGCCCTCCGTCCTGGTGGCCCAGCTGATCGACTACCTGGACGCCGGCTGGACGCCCGCCGTGCAGGTCCGCCAGCAGCCGCTGCAGCCGTTCTCAATCGCCTATTTTCTGGAAGGCTCGCCGTTTCACACTTACGACCAGGAATGGGCACGGGTGCATGCGCCCCTTGACAGCCCGACGCCCACCGATGCGCCCGACGCACCGGGTGCGCCAAGAGCCGCCCCTACCTCCCCCACCGCCCTGACGCTGGCCGACCTGCGCCAACTGCTGCGCCAGCCGGTGGAGGTGTTCTTCAAGGCACGCCTGCAGGTGCAACTCGATGCCCTGGACGAGCTGGAGCAGTTCGAAGAACCCTTCTCCCTCAATGGCCTGGAAAATTACCATGCCGGACAGACACTGATTGACGCCGACGACCTCCAGGCGGCGCTCACCCGCCTGGCGCTGTCGGGGCAGTTGCCCATGGCTGGCTTTGGCACCCGCACGGCGGCAGAGCTTCAGACAAAAGCCCAGGTGGTGCTGGAGCGCAAAGCCGCGTGGGTGCAGCGCTATCCACAGGCCCTGCCGGCCCAGTCCATTGCGCTGAATGTGGACGGCATCACCCTCACCGGCACCCTGGAAGGGCTGCTGTGCAGCGAGGGCACGGGACCGGATGCTGGCTGGCTGCAACTGAGCCAGCGCGTGGGCGCCGTGCTGGAGGGCCAAAAAGAAGCCCAAACCGCCCGGGTCCACGTGGTGACCGCTCTGTGGGTCCACCACCTGGCGGCCTGTGCCAGCGGCATGCCACTGACCAGCGTGCAGCTCGGCCTGGATGGCCAGGTGGTCTTCAGGCCGCTGGCCCCGGCCTCCGCACTGCCCCTGTTGCAGCGCCTGGCCCAGGTGTACCGGGAGGCTTGGGAGCGCCCCTTGCCGGTGGGCTGCAAAACCGCGTGGGCTTTTCTGCACGCCCAAGCCCAGGCCGATCGGCTGGCCATCAGTCAACCCGACAAAGAACCCAAAGACCCGCATGAAGCCGCCCAGGTGGCGTTTGACGGCGGTCACCATACGGGGGAACGCAGCGAGTCGGCGTATCTGGCCCGGGCCTTCGCCCGCTACGAAGACATCGAAGACGAGTTGCCCGGTTGGGCGACCCAACTGTATGGCGACATGGCCCGACAAGTTCAACTGCCCCCGGTGCAGGAGCACGCCCATGACTGACCCCCACGCACCGCAACCCGGCCCGGCGCCGCTGCTCCTGAAATTAAACCCCTTGACCCTGCCGCTCAAGGGCTTACAGGTGATTGAGGCCTCGGCGGGTACCGGCAAAACCTGGACACTGGCCGCCCTGTATGTGCGCCTGGTGCTGGGCCATGTACCCCCTGACTGCGCACCCGCAGTCGGTTTGTACCCGCCCCAAATTTTGGTGATGACGTTCACCGATGCCGCCACAGCCGAACTGCGAGGTCGCATCCGCGAGCGCTTGTCGCAAGCCGCCAACTTCTTCCGGCTCAGCCGGCAAAGCCAAGCCGATGAGGTTGAGGCCGATGATTTCCTGCGTGCGCTGCGCTCGGACCTGGACGCCGACCAATGGCCCGCGTGTGCGCACCGGCTGGACATGGCCGCACAGTGGATGGATGACGCGGCGATTTTCACCATCCACGGCTGGAGCAGCCGGATGCTCAAAACCCATGCCTTTGACAGCGCCAGCCTGTTCCAGCAAAGCCGGGTGGAGGACAGCGACCGGCTCAAACTGATCGCCGCGCAGGACTATTGGCGCAAATGGTTTTACCCTTTGTCCCCCGAGCAGCTCGGTGCCCTGCAGGCGATCGGCCAGACCCCCGACGAATTGTTCGACAAACTGGGGGAGCTCTGGTCGATCCAGGACAAAGCGCCCCAAGCCCATGACGCCCCCACGCAGACCCCGGACATCGTGATCCAGGCGTGGGAGATCTGGCAGACCCAACGCCATGTGCTGGAGTTGCTGGCTCGCCCCGCTTGGTCACCCGAGATCGTGGCACTGCTCCAGGAGGCCGCCACGAGCAAGACCATCAAAGGTTACCGGGCCGACTGGCTGGCTGGCTGGCTGAGCCAGATGCAGGTGTGGGCGCAAGGCGGCGAGATCAAGCCGGATACGCTGCAACGCTTCACCACCAGCCGGCTGCAGGAAAAGGGCTGGCCTCAGGCGGGTGAGCACCCCGTGTTCGCCCACCTGGAGGCCTTGCACACCCACCTGCTGGACGAGCCCCAGGTCGGCGAGCTGCTGCTGGCCCACGCAGCTTTTGAGATTGGGGCGGCGTACCGCCTGGCCAAAGCCAAGTTGGCCCAATTCGACTTTTCAGACCTGCTGCAGCACCTGTACCATGCCCTGCAAGCACCTGACGGGCGTTTGGCTGCGGCCATTCGCCAGCAGTTTCCGGTGGCACTGGTAGACGAATTTCAGGACACCGACTCGTGGCAATATGGCGCACTGTCCAAGATCTATGGTGCGACCCCTTATGCCTCAGCGCCGGCAGATGCCGCGTCTGACACCGGCTTGATCCTGATTGGCGACCCCAAGCAGGCCATCTACAGCTTTCGCGGGGCCGACCTCAACACCTATTTGATCGCGCGCCACCAGGCGCAGGCCATCCACACCCTGTCGGGCAACTTCAGATCCACTGCAGGCGTGGTGGCGGCGGTCAACCATGTGTTTGCCCACGCCGACAAGCCTTTTGGCGGGGTGCCGTTCGAGCCGGTGGTGGCCTGCAACGACAAGGTGCTGCCGTTGATGGTGGACGGGCAGGCACAGCCCGCCATGACCGTGTGGCATCTGCCCTACCCCAGACCCCCGCGCAAAGAGGTGTTCGTCCGGGAGATAGCGGCGTTGTTTGCCGCGCACATGGTCGGCTTGCTCAACCAGCGCGCGGCCCAACCCGGAAGCATGGCGGTGCTGGTGCGCGGCTGGTCAGAGGCGCGCGCCATTCGCAGTGCCCTGGCCGCACGGGGCGTGCGTAGCGTCTACCTGTCGGAACGAGACAGTGTGTTTGCCACGCCTGTGGCCATTGACTTGTGGCGCATCGTGCGGGCAGTGGCCACCCCCCGTGCAAACCAACTCGTCAGGGCGGCTCTGGCCACCCCCTTGTGGGGCTTGTCGTGGCCGGCACTGGAGGCCTTGTTTCAGGACGAACCCGCCTGGGACGACCTGACCGAACGTTTCCATGGCTGGCGAAAAGTTTGGCAGCGCCAGGGTTTCCTGCCCATGCTGCACCATTTGCTGCATGACCAGTCGATTCCCGCGCGCCTGCTCCAACAGAACGGCAGCCCGAACCATGACGGCGAACGCCAGCTCACCAACCTGCTCCACCTGGGAGACTTGCTGCAAACCGCCAGCCTCGGGCTCCAGGGCGAGGGCGCGCTGCTGCGCTTTCTGGAAGACCAGCTGCGTCGGCCCAAGGCAAGCGGCGACATGGCGCAACTGCGCCTGGAAAGCGATGCCAATCTGGTGCAGGTCATCACAGTACACAAAGCCAAGGGCCTGCAATACCCGCTGGTTTTTTTACCTTTTGTGTCCAGTTACCGGGCCGAGACAACCGCCAGCGGCAAAGACGATGCACTGCGCCTGGAGGAAGACATCCGCCTGCTTTATGTGGCACTCACCCGCGCCGAGCAAGCGCTGTGGGTGGGCGTGGCCCCCATGAAAGGCGATGTCGATGGCCATTCGCCCAAGCCCAAAAGTGCCGTGTCGCGTTTGCTGGGACGCCAGGTCAGCGGGGATCTGGCAGCCTGTCTCAAAGCTTGGGAAAGATCGCCGCACATCATGGTTCAAACCGCGCCCAAGCCCGACCACACCCGCTACACCGCCGAGGCACCAGACGCCCACTGGAAGCCGGCCCGGATACCCCGACGCCAACTGGTGAGCCGGTGGTGGTCGGCCAGCTTCAGCGCCTTGACACGCGATGCCTGCAAACCTGCTGCCCCTGCCTACATCCCGGCGTCGGAGCGGGACGAGCGAGTCGGCGACGCACAAATTGACAACACCCCCGCTCCTGATGACCTCGGTGATTCAGTGCCGCAGGCGTCGCTGCCGGACCTGGCACCGGAGACCGTGGCGCTGCCCTTTAATGAGTTCAAGGCCGGCAGTGCCTACGGCACCTTTCTGCATGACCTGCTGGAATGGCAAGCCGACAACGGCTGGCCCGCCAGCCAACACAGCCCGGATGCCTCGGTGGACGCGGCGTGGCGCAGCCTGCTCGTGCGCAAGGCACAGCGGCTGAACCTGGATGACGCCCAGCAGAGCCTGCTGGCCACCTGGATTCAGGCCATCGCCACCACGCCGCTGACGTCAGCCCCGGGCGTCAGCCCATCATTTGCTATTAAATTAGACTGTACAAACCTTTTAAACGCTTGGGCCGAGATGGCATTTACCTTGAAAGTACACTGTTTGGGCAGCGAGCAACTGGACGCACTCATCCAGCAGCATGTGGCGATCGGCCAGGCTCGCACGGCCCTGCAGCCCCGTCAGTTGGAAGGCATGCTCACCGGGTTCATGGACCTGGTGCTGGAGATTGAGGGCCGTTATTACGTGATGGATTACAAGTCCAACAAGCTCCCCGCTTACGACGCACTGCACTTGCAGCAAGCGATCCTGGCTCACCGCTATGACGTGCAATACACGTTGTACTTGCTGGCGCTGCACCGCTTGCTCAAAGCGCGTTTGCCTGATTACAACTACGAGACGCACATGGGCGGGGCTTTGTATTTGTTTTTGCGCGGCATTGATCAGCCGGGCGCTGGCCTGTACACAGACCGTCCGCCCCGCACACTGATCGAAGCGCTGGACCGCGCTTTTTCAGCGCACCTTGACACCCCTGACCTGAGCGAGGCCACCCCATGAGCCAGATGAGCCAGACCCCAAGCGCCCCGGGCGCCTTGCCCTTGACTGGACTCGACACCGCCTTTGCCCGCTATCTGCACAGCATGGTGCCCAGCAGCGATCCGCGCCACAGCCTGCTCGCAGCCTTGACCAGCCACCAGTTCGGGCGCGGCCATGCCTGCCTGGATCTGGAGTTGCTCCAAAAAGATGGTCCACTGTCCTTGGGTTGGGATCCTCGCATGCTTAACTTGCTACCTTGCGATCTGCACCAGGCAGCGGCCAGCCTGCCCTGGATTCAACACCGTTATCTTGAGGACGCTTCAAACCCCCATAGCCCGCTGGTGCTGGACGGGCAACGCCTGTACCTGCGCAGAAACTGGACAGCAGAGCAAAGCATCCGGAAGGCCATAGCGGCCCGCCTGGCCCAGCCTTGCCCTGTGCCAGACAACTTGTCAGCATCTCTGGCGCGATTGTTTGACGCCCCTGCGACCGCAGGCGCAGTGGCGCCCGACTGGCAACAAGTGGCTTGCGCTCTGGCTGCACGGCAACGCTTCACACTCATCACCGGCGGCCCCGGCACCGGCAAAACGACTACAGTGGTGCGGTTACTCGCCTTGCTGCAGGCTGACCCGGCGCGCCAACTGGTGCCCCTGCGCATTGCACTGGCCGCACCGACCGGCAAGGCAGCCGCCAGACTGAGCGAGTCGATCTCATCGGCCGTGAAAATGCTCCCTGCAGATCTGCAGCAGCACATTCCCGACCAAGCTGTCACCCTGCACAGACTGTTGCAGGTGCGCCCCAACCGTTCTGAAACCTCCGTGCCTGAACTGGCCGTCGACCTGGTGGTGGTGGACGAGGCCTCCATGATTGACCTGGAGATGATGGCCCGCCTGCTCGCCGCCGTCCCAGTGAATGCCAGCCTGATTCTTCTGGGCGACAAGGACCAACTGGCCTCGGTAGAGGCCGGCGCCGTCATGGGACAACTGTGTGCCAGCGCCGAACAAGGCCACTACCGCCCTGAAACGGTGGCATGGGTGAAGCAAACCACTGGAGCAGACCTGGGTCATTGGGCGGGTCCGGGCTCGGCATTAGCGCAGCAAACCGTCATGTTGCGGTTTAGCCGAAGGTTCTCGGACGACAGCAACATTGGAAGATGGGCCAAGGCCGTCAACGCCGGCGACGTGCCCACAGTCCGAATCCTGTGGCAGCAGGCGCCGGCCTGGCAGTCGGGTGCCCATGCCACCGTGGACCGGCTGCAGCCTAACCAACACGGTGACCCGCGCCTGACCGGGCTCATTCAACACGCCTGGCACGCATGGTTAAGCGGACTCAAGACGCCCCAATCCACCATATTCACCGATGCCCAAGCCCTAGCTGCCTTGAAGGCGTTTTCGCAGTTCCAGGTGCTGTGCGCGGTGCGCGAAGGCCCGTGGGGCGTGGATACCCTGAATCGCCGCTTGGCCGCCAGCCTGGGGTTTCCGGTAGAGGGATGGTATGCCGGCCGCCCGGTCATGGTGACGAGGAACGACTACCACCTGAAGTTGATGAACGGTGACGTGGGGCTGTGTCTGCCTCAGGCCGGCGGGTTGCGCGTGGCGTTTTCCGATGGACAAGACGGCATCCACTGGGTGTTGCCATCACGGCTGGATGCCGTGGAGAGCGTATTTGCCCTGACCGTGCACAAGTCACAAGGCTCAGAGTTTGAGCATGTGTGCCTGGTTCTTCCAGATCGCGGCGTCGCGGTCCTGACCCGGGAACTGCTGTACACCGGCATCACCCGCGCCAAAACCCGGCTGACCCTGGTTACACCCCAAATCAGCGTCTTGTTACAAGCGGTACAAGCCCAAGTAATTCGCAGCGGAGGGCTGCAAATGACGATAAGTGAAGGGTTGTAAGTGCTGAAGGATTGAGGGATTGCGCAACTCAAAAACCAAAGTAGCTTTACCTCGCTACTGCACAAGAAACCAACCCCTGTTCGTTGTCCCGTTTGTTGACACAGGACACGGGTTAGATGTCGACATCAACCGATCTGGCTATCGTTGCAAAGTTGTTCTCAGAAGGTCTCAGAAAGCAAAACGCCAACTCAAAAGTTGGCGTCTTAACTGAACCTTGAAACCATGTTTCTTGGTTGCGCGAGTAGGATTTGAACCTACGACCTTTGGGTTATGAGCCCAACGAGCTACCAGGCTGCTCCATCGCGCGGTATTTTTATATTATAGACGATTAAGCCTTGTCAGCCGGTGCCTCAGCCACCGCAGCGACATCGCCCCTGTCAACCAACTCGACCAAGGCCATAGGCGCGTTGTCACCAACGCGAAAACCCATTTTCAAAATGCGCGTGTATCCACCTGGACGGGCCTTGAAACGAGGTCCGAGAACATTGAACAATTTGACAACGCTGTCACGATCCCGAAGCCGATCGAATGCCAGGCGACGATTGGCGACAGTCGCTTCCTTGGCCAATGTAATCATTGGCTCGATCACGCGGCGCAGTTCCTTGGCCTTTGGCAAAGTCGTCTTGATTGCCTCATGCTCAATGAGAGAGTTCATCATGTTTTGCAACATGGCTAAACGATGAGAGCTAGTACGGTTTAATTTCCGTAGTCCGTGTCCGTGGCGCATAGTGCTTACCTTGTAATATTAATGAGGGTAGCCGTACCAGGTACTACCCGTTGCACAGGTCAAAAGAGACCGAGATTCTACCGTTTTTCCAAGGCTGCCGGCGGCCAACTTTCAAGCTTCATGCCCAAAGTCAATCCACGGGAGGCCAAGACTTCCTTGATCTCATTCAGAGATTTCCGTCCCAGATTTGGAGTCTTCAACAACTCATTCTCCGTACGCTGAATCAGATCACCAATGTAATAGATGTTTTCAGCTTTCAGGCAATTCGCCGAGCGCACCGTCAACTCCAATTCATCCACAGGACGTAGAAGGATTGGGTCAAACTGCGCACCTCCACGAGGCGCTGGGGCATCAAAAGCAGCCAATTCGCTGCCTTCCAATTGAGCGAACACCGCCAATTGCTCCACCAGGATTTTTGCCGACGCGCGAACCGCGTCTTCAGCAGAAATCGCACCGTTTGTCTCAATGTCAACAATCAGCTTGTCGAGGTCGGTACGTTGCTCTACACGAGCGCTTTCAACTGTGTAGCTTACGCGCTTGACAGGTGAGAATGAGGCGTCCAAAACGATACGACCGATTGACTTTGTGGACTCATCGCCATGGCGACGCATGGATCCGGGAACATAACCGCGCCCTTTCTCCACCTTGATTTGCATATCGAGCTTCCCGCCATGTGACAGATGCGCGATGATGTGATCAGGATTGATGATTTCGACGTCATGCGGTGTCTGCACATCGATGGCGCGGACGACGCCTTCACCATCTTTGCGGAGACTTAACGTCACCTCATCGCGGTTGTGTAACTTGAACACAACACCCTTAAGGTTCAACAAGATGTTGACCACGTCTTCCTGCACGCCATCAATTGAAGAGTACTCATGCAGAACACCTGCAATGGTCACTTCAGTCGCCGCGTATCCTGGCATGGAGGACAAAAGAACTCTGCGCAACGCGTTACCTAACGTGTGCCCGTAGCCCCGCTCAAAAGGCTCTAACGCCACTTTTGCGCGATTGGTCGAGAGCTGCTCAACGTTAATCGCTTTAGGCTTCAATAAACTATTCTGCATTCAAGTTCCTCTCAATACCCCCGGCTCGTTACACCGGTAAGGCTGACGACAAAAAAAGATGCAGATGCCTGCACCTCAGTTTCGATTTCCAAATTCGATTGGAGCGAAACGTTAGCGTGAATACAATTCAACGATCAACGATTCATTCACATCAGCAGCGAACTGATCCCGATCCGGAACCGTCTTGAAGACACCCTCTGTCTTCTCAATGCTCACTTCAACCCACGCAGGCATGCCCACTTGAGTCGCCAACTGGAGAGCTTCGGCAACTCGATTTTGCTTTTTGGACTTGTCGCGCACCGCAATCACATCTCCGGCCTTGACCATGAAGGACGGAATATTGACGCTCTTTCCATTCACAGTCATCGCCTTGTGCGACACCAACTGGCGTGCTTCAGCGCGTGTTGAACCGAATCCCATCCGGTACACAACGTTGTCCAATCGGGACTCCAGAAGGAACAACAAGTTCGATCCAGTATTGCCTTTGCGACGATCAGCTTCTTCGAAATAACGTCGGAACTGCTTCTCGAGGACGCCGTACATGCGTTTGACTTTTTGCTTCTCACGGAGTTGCAAACCGTAATCTGAGGTCCGTGTACCAGAAGTGCGTCCGTGCTGACCTGGCTTGGAATCAAACTTCGCCTTGTCACCAATAGCGCGACGTGCACTCTTGAGAAATAAGTCGGTGCCTTCACGGCGGGACAATTTGGCCTTGGGGCCTAAATAACGTGCCACTTGAACTTCCTTTATGTCATCTTCTGCGCCGGAGCGCAGGAGCCACCGGCATAAAGCCAGTGGCGGTGGGCTTGTTGAAAAAAATTAGATACGACGACGCTTCTGAGGGCGGCAACCGTTGTGTGGGACAGGAGTCACATCAGCAATCATGTTTATACGAATGCCAAGCGCGGCGAGCGCACGCACAGACGATTCGCGACCAGGACCTGGGCCTTTGATTTCCACATCAAGATTTTTGATGCCTTGTTCGATCGCGGCACGGCCAGCGACCTCTGAAGCTACCTGGGCTGCAAACGGAGTTGACTTCCGTGAGCCCTTGAAACCCTGACCACCAGACGACGCCCAAGACAAGGCATTGCCTTGACGATCGGTGATGGTGATGATCGTGTTGTTAAAAGAGGCGTGGACGTGCGCGACGCCATCGGCTACGTTCTTACGAACCTTTTTACGTACGCGCTGAGACGCGTTATTCGCGGGAGCTTTTGCCATGGTTATCTTTCAGTGCCTGTTATTTCTTCAAAGACTGTGCAGCCTTGCGAGGACCTTTGCGTGTGCGCGCATTGGTACGCGTACGCTGTCCCCTCATCGGCAGGCCCCGACGATGACGAAAGCCCCGGTAGCAGCCAATGTCCATCAATCGCTTGATGTTCATCGTTGTTTCACGGCGAAGGTCACCCTCGATCGTGAACTGAGCGATCTCGTCTCGGATTTTTTCCAAGTCTGAATCGTTTAAATCCTTGACTTTCTTGGAATAGGGAATCCCGCAAGCCTCACAGATTTTACGTGCCCGGGTGCGACCAATTCCAAATATGGCTGTCAGGCCAATCTCGGAATGTTGTTGCGGCGGAATATTGATGCCAGCGATACGTGCCATTTTCGTCCTCTAAAACTCTTGCAATTAACCCTGGCGCTGCTTGTGACGTGGATCGCTACAGATCACACGAACAACGCCCTTACGCCGAATTACCTTGCAGTTACGGCAAATTTTCTTGACCGAAGCCGAAACCTTCATTTCATTCTCCTAAAACTTTACAAGTGCCAATGAACAACTGCATTGAACACCAAACAAAAAATACTACTTTGCTCTGAACACAATCCGAGCACGACTTAGATCATAGGGAGTCAACTCCACTGTGACCTTGTCTCCCGGAAGGATACGGATATAGTGCATTCGCATTTTTCCGGATATATGCCCGAGAACAATATGGCCGTTTTCAAGCTTCACACGAAATGTCGCGTTTGGCAAGTTTTCAACCACCTCTCCCTGCATCTGAATAACATCGTCTTTTGACATATTCTTTAATCGCCTTTGGAAGACTTAAAATTCGCCTTCTTTAACAGCGACTCATATTGCTGCGACATCATGTAATTTTGAACCTGGGCCATGAAGTCCATCGTAACCACCACAATGATCAACAAGGAAGTTCCACCAAAATAGAACGGGACGTTGTATTTGAGTATCAAAAATTCAGGTAGCAAACAAACTAGGGTAATGTAAATTGCCCCGGCGAAAGTCAGCCTTAGCAAAA
>JBIIVW010000159.1:0-7603 GCA_044339205.1 Rhodoferax sp.
CCTGAAAGAGTGATTTTTTGTGCGAATTTCTGACCGCTTCCCTTCCCGTATTTCTTTGCGCTTTATGACCGTTTACCTTGCGCGCTGTTGCCTGGCACTGGCTGCCTGCACCGCTCTGGTGGCGCCCGCGACGGCCCAGCCCCAGCCCAACCCGATTTTTGTATTGAACTCGCTGGAGGCCAGCGTCAGTGTGATTGACCCTGCGACCTGGAAAGAGACAAAGCGCATTCCCACCGGCAAGGAACCGCACCACTTGTACCTCACGCCAGATGAAAAGTCCCTGATCATCGCCAACGCCTTGAGCGACTCCCTGCTGTTCGTCAATCCCAAAACAGGCGAGATTCAGCGCACGGTGCGTGACATTCTGGATCCCTACCAGTTGCGGTTTTCACCTGACATGAAATGGTTTGTGACTGCTGCCAACCGACTCAACCACGTGGATATCTACCGTTGGGATGGCACCAACCTGGTCTTGGCCAAGCGCATTGCCACGGGCAAGACGCCCAGCCATGTGTGGATCGACAGCAAGAGCACGACGGTGTATGCCACGATGCAAGACAGCGATGAACTGGTTGCGATCGATCTGCCCACCCAGACCCTCAAATGGCGTACCCCAACCGGGAAAATGCCAGCCGACGTGTTTGGCACACCGGACGACAAGCATCTTCTGGTGGGCCTGACGGGGGGCGATGGTGTGGAGGTGTATGACGTGAGCGGGCCCAAGCCCACCCGGGTCAAGGTTGTGGCCACAGGCAAGGGCGCGCACGCATTCAGGGCAGCCGGCGACCGCCGCCATGTGTATGTCAGCAACCGGGTAGCCAACACCATCAGCAAGATTGACTACCAAAGCATGACGGTGATCGAGCATTACCCCGCGCCCAGTGGGCCCGACTGCATGGATGTGTCCGCAGATGGCCGCTATATCTACGTGGCTTCACGCTGGGCCAAAAAGCTCACCGTGATCGACACCCAGACCCGCCAGGTGGTGCGTCAGGTGAAGGTGGGTAATTCGCCCCACGGGGTCTGGACGCTGGACCATGCGCCTCGACAATAGCAGCCTGTCACGGCGCTGTTTTGCAGTTATTTTGATAGCTGCAAGCGTTTTAAATACGCCGGCCAGAGCACAAAAAAGTTGTGAAAAGCCGCTGTATCTGACTTTCGATACCGGGCATATGGACATTGCGCCTTTGGTAGCGGATGTACTCAAGCGGCAGGATATCAGGGCGACCTTTTTTGCCGCCAACGAGCGCACCCGCGTGGGCGATGGCAGTTTGGGCCAGCACTGGGCACCTTGGTGGAAGGCGCGGGCCGCCGAAGGTCATGAGTTTGCCTCCCACACCTTTGACCATGCTTATTGGCGCGCCGACCTGCCCGGTGCCGAGCCCCGATTTCGTATTCAGCCCTCTGCAGGTGCCTTTGAGGGACGTCAATTTACCTACGATGCCCCGAAGTACTGTGCGCAAATCACCCAGGCTCGCGACCGTCTGGCGGACTTGACAGGCAAAGAGCCGTTGCCGCTGTTTCGGGCACCTGGTGGCAAGACCTCGCCCCGCCTGCTGGCGGTGGCCAAGTCCTGCGGTTTTGAGCATGTCGGCTGGGCGAGTGCCGGCTTTTTGGGTGACGAGTTGGCGAGTGAAAAATTCAGCAACGAAGCCCTGCTCAAAAAAGCGCTCCGCGACATCAAAGCAGGCGACATCCTGATGGCGCACCTGGGCATCTGGTCACGCAAGGACCCGTGGGCGCCTGCGGTGCTGGAGCCGCTGATCATGGGCCTCAAGGACAGGGGCTTTTGCTTTGCCACTTTGCGTGAGCACCCCATCTATAGTGCGTGGGTCAAAAAATCCGCGCCACCCCCCACCCGAGGATCGTAGGCTATGGACGACGTGGTCAGCCTGTTTTCAGATACCCAGCAATGGGTGTTTGAGTCACTGGTTCAGCCCCTCATGTTTCATCTGGGCCTGGGCAATCTGTTGGCCGAGGGCTACAACGCCACGGGCTGGCTGTTGGTGGGTGTCGTACAGATCCTGGTGATGCTGATGTTGATTGGGCCGCTGCAACGCTGGCGCCCAGTGGAGGCGCTCGCCGACCGGGCGACGGTGCGGGTCGACATGCTCTACACCGTCATTCACCGCCTGGGGGTGTTCCGTCTGGCGCTGTTCTTTTCACTTGACCCGGTGCTGGATGCCTTGTTCGGGGCGTGGCGGGTCGCCGGCCTGACCACCTTTCACCTGGATGCTGTGTGGCCCGGTGTGACCGACCATGCGGTGGTCAGCCTGTTGATGTACCTGCTGGTGATGGACGCGCTGGACTACGGTATCCACCGGGGTCAGCACCGGTTTGAATGGTGGTGGCGCCTGCACTCGCTGCACCATGCCCAGCGCCAGATGACGATGTGGAGCGACAACCGCAACCACCTGCTCGATGATGTGATCCGCAGCGTGATTGTGGTGGTGGTGGCCCAGCTCATTGGCATCGCACCGAGCCAGTTTGTGGTGATTGTGGCGCTGACGCAGCTCAGTGAAAGCTTTCACCATGCCAACCTGCGCGTGTGGTTTGGGCGTTTTGGCGAGCGTCTGTGGGTCAGTCCTCGTTTTCATCGGGAGCACCACAGTGTGCAGGCTGGGGAGCAAAACTTTGGCGTGCTGCTGCCGTGGTGGGACATGCTGTGCGGCACCGCTAATTTCGAGCACCGCTTTGAGCGTACCGGAGTGCGCGACCAGGTTGCTCAGGGACGTGATTATGGGCGTGGTTTTTGGTCCCAGCAGTGGTTGGGGCTCAAGCGACTGGCGGGGCGCGCCTGATCGGCGGTATGCTCTTTTCATGAGGCTGCTACTGGATTCCTTTTGGCGCGCGCTGGCGTACTGCATGCACGCCCGCGTCATTGCGCTGTCCTTTCTGCCGTTGGTGCTGATGGTGGTCGCTGCGCTGGGCTTGGGGTATTTTTTCTGGGAGGACGCGCTGGACTGGGTGCGCGTGACTCTGGAGGCCTCGTCCGTCATCACCACCGTGTGGGACTGGCTGCAAAGCATTGGGGCGGGCAGCTTGAAATCTGTGTTGGCGCCGCTGATTGTGATTTTTGCCGTGACGCCATTGATTGTGGTGGCGTCGCTGCTGTTGGTGGCGGTCCTGATGACCCCCGCCCTGACCGCTCTGGTGGCCGAGCGGCGCTTTCCCCAGTTGGAGCGCAAGCACGGTGGCTCGATGACGATGAGCCTGTTGTGGTCTTTGGGGTCGACCGTGCTGGCTTTGGTTGCGCTGGTGGTGTCCATCCCCCTCTGGCTGGTACCACCCTTGATTTTTGTGCTGCCCCCTCTGATTTGGGGCTGGCTCACTTACAGGGTGATGGCCTTTGATGCGTTGGCCGAGCATGCCAGTGCCGAGGAGCGGCGGGAGATTTTCCAAATGCACCGCGGCAAGTTGCTGGCCATGGGTATTGTTTGCGGCTACCTGGGGGCAGCCCCCAGTTTGTTGTGGGCCTCGGGCGCCCTGTTTGCAGCGGCATTCGTGATTCTGGTGCCGCTGGCGATCTGGATTTACATGCTGGTCTTTGCGTTTTCTTCACTGTGGTACGCGCACTATTGCCTGGCAGCCCTGCTGGCCCTGAGGGCGCAGGCAGCAGCCCTCGCGCCATCCGCTGCGGTTGATGTCCCTTCGGCTTTTTTGCCCGGCGCTCAAGCGCTACCATTGCCCAATGACACACCCACAGACCCCACTCAGCCCCGTTAGCCCTGCGCCCCGGTTTGGACTCATCATCGTGGGCGATGAAATTCTGTCGGGCAAGCGGGCCGACAAGCACCTGCCCAAAGTCATTGAAATTCTGCAGGCGCGCGGCCTGCAATTGGACTATGCCGACTACGTGGGTGATGCCCCGGACCGGATCACCGCCACCCTCAAGCGGGCTTTTGCCAGTGGTGACGTGGTGTTTTCAACCGGTGGTATCGGTGCCACGCCCGATGACCACACCCGACAGTGTGCTGCTCAAGCACTGGGTGACGGACTGGTCTTGCACCCGCAAGCCGAAATGCTGATTCGCGAGCGCATGCAGGATGTGGCCACAGAGCAGGGTGTGGTTTATGAGCCAGATCGCGCGGACAACATTCACCGCCTCAACATGGGGGTGTTTCCGGCTAGCGCCCAGATCATTCCCAATCCCTTCAACAAGATACCCGGTTTTTCCTGTGGTTCGGTTCACTTCTTCCCCGGGTTTCCCGTGATGGCCTGGCCCATGATGGAGTGGGTGCTGGATACGCACTACCCGCACTTGTTTCAGACCGCTGCCTGGCTGGAGCAGTCCGTGATTGTTTTTGGTGCCATGGAGGCCACGCTCACGCCGCTGATGGAAGAGATAGAGCGCCTGCATGAAGGCGTCAAGGTTTTTAGCCTGCCCAGTGTCGACCACCCCCAGTGGGGTCGCCACATTGAACTCGGGGTCAAAGGCGAACCGGGCCGCGTCGCTCAGGCCTATACCGCCATGTTGGCGGGTTTGCAGCAGTTTGAAGCCCGCTTGGGCCCTGAATTGGTGCGCAAATAGCTGATCTAGTTTGGTGCAAAGTTACTGAGCTCTATTTTGGTGCATTCAACCCGATGAGGTTGTTGCCGTTCTTGTGACGCTGCGCCAAACAGACGCAAAGTCAGGGCAAAATGGAGGGCTGAGCAGATTTTCGCGCTAACGGGTGTTGGCATAAAACCTGCATTAAACGACAAGTAAATTTCTCAACAACGATTCAACCAGGAGTATTTGATGGCCAAGACTGTCGCAGACGTCATGAAGATGGTGAAAGAAAACGAAGTCAAGTTTGTTGACTTCCGCTTCACCGACACCCGCGGTAAAGAGCAGCACGTGACCGTGCCTGTCTCTCATTTTGACGAAGACAAGTTCACTTCGGGCCATGCCTTTGATGGCTCGTCTGTCGCTGGATGGAAAGGCATCGAAGCCTCGGACATGCAATTGATGCCCGATCCCAATACCGCCAACATCGATCCGTTTTTCGAAGAAACCACGATGTTCCTGAGCTGCGACGTGGTCGAGCCAAGTGACGGCAAAGCCTACGACCGCGATCCTCGCTCGGTGGCCAAGCGCGCTGAAGCCTACCTCAAGGCCTCAGGCATGGGTGACACCGCATTCTTCGGCCCTGAGCCAGAGTTTTTCTTGTTTGACGACGTGCGCTGGAACACCGACATGTCGGGCAGTTTCTTCAAGATCGACGACTACGAAGCGCCCTGGAACTCCGGCAAGAAAATGGAAGGCGGTAACCGTGGCCACCGTCCCACCACCAAAGGCGGCTACTTCCCCGTGCCTCCCGTGGACAGCACGCAAGACATGCGCGCTGAAATGTCCCTGATTCTCGAATCCCTGGGCATTCCGGTTGAGGTGTTCCACCACGAGGTGGGTGCGCCCGGCCAGTGCGAGATTGGTACCAAGTTCAGCACCCTGGTGCAGCGCGCGGACTGGACCCAGGTCCTCAAGTACGTGGTGCAAAACGTGGCCAACGCCTATGGCAAAACTGCAACCTTCATGCCCAAGCCCATCGTCGGCGACAACGGCTCGGGCATGCACGTTCACCAGTCCATCTGGAAAGACGGCAAGAACCTGTTTGCCGGTGACGGCTATGCCGGCTTGTCTGACTTTGCGCTGTACTACATCGGCGGCATCATCAAGCACGCCCGTGCACTGAACGCCATCACCAACCCCGGCACCAACAGCTACAAGCGTCTGGTTCCTGGCTACGAAGCCCCGGTCAAATTGGCTTACTCGGCCAGAAACCGCTCTGCCTCGATTCGTATTCCCTACGTGGCCAATCCAAAAGGCCGCCGTATTGAAGCCCGTTTCCCTGATCCGCTGATGAACCCTTACCTGGGTTTTGCCGCGCTGATGATGGCGGGTCTGGATGGCGTGGAAAACAAGATTCATCCCGGCGAAGCCGCCTCGAAGGATCTGTACCATTTGCCACCCGAGGAAGATGCCAAAGTGCCAACCGTCTGCCACAGCCTGGACCAGGCTCTGGATTGCCTGGATGTCGGCCGCGGCTTCCTGACCAAAGGTGGCGTGTTCACCGACAGCATGCTCGATGCTTACATCGAACTCAAGATGGGCGAAGTCACGCGCTTGCGGATGGCCACTCACCCGATCGAATTTGACATGTACTACTCGCTGTAATTCGTTACATTCGGGGACAAAAAGGACGGCCAAGGCCGTCCTTTTTCAATTGACGCATACTCTAAAGTTGGATTCAATAAGCAAGAACCATTTTTTGCCGGCTGCTTGCCGCCTTGTGTTTTCCCACTGAGAAGAACTTAGAGAATTGCCTGAATGAACTACGCTGTGTTGCTCCCTTTGTTGTTGACGGTGCTTACTGCGCCTGGTTACGCGCAGGATCGTATTTACCGTTGCGGCAACGAATACACCAATACCGCGCCGAGTCCCAAGACGCCGGGTTGCAAGCTGATGGAAGGCGGTAACGTGACGGTGGTGCAGGGCACGCGCCCGGCAGCGTCTGCGCCAGCCAAGACCGTGGTGGCGATAGCGACCTCGCCTGCAGGGGCCCCGCGGGTGAATGCCGGCGAGCAAAAATCACGCGATTCGGATGCCCGGCAGATTCTGGAGTCGGAACTGAAAAAGTCGGAGACCCGCCAAGCCGAGTTGCTCAAGGAATACAACAACGGCTTGCCTGACAAACGGGGCGATGAAACCAGCAGCAGCCAGAAATACCTGGATCGGGTGATGGAACTCAAATCCAATTTAGCCCGCAATGAAAGCGATATGGCCGGCATTCGCCGTGAGCTGGGCCGTGTACCGGCTGCGACTGCGGCAAAATAGATCGCTTGAAGAAATCTGCACCGCCCCCCAACCCTGTCGTAGCCGCAGCCGTCATGGCGCCGGCGCTGCGTTTTCAAACATTTGATTTGCTGGCCACACTGGTGGCCGTGGTCGGCGGTGACGGGGCTGTCCTCTTTGCCAATGCAGCGCTGGAAGACGCGCTGGGCATCTCCCGCCGGGCGATTGTCGGCTCCCACTTCCCGGACAGCTTCACGGAGCCCGGGCATTTACAAACCGCACTGCAGGGCGCTGGCGGCAATGAATTTGCCGCCTTGCGCTACGACGCCTGGCTCAGGCGTCTGAACTACGATCCCATGCCTGTGCATGTGATCGTCACCCTGACCGAAACCGCAGGCGAGATCATTGTGGAGTTGTTGCCCTTGGAGCAGCAGGCCCGTCAGGACCGCGAAGAGCGACTGGCCGAGCAGGCACAGGCCAACAAGGAACTGATCCGCAACCTGGCCCACGAGATCAAAAACCCACTGGGGGGAATCCGCGGTGCAGCTCAGTTGCTGGAGATGGAGATGGAGTCTCGCGAACTCATCGAGTACACCCAGGTCATCATCCATGAGGCGGATCGCCTGCAAACTCTGGTGGACCGGCTTCTGGCGCCGCACCGCCGGCCTCACCTGGTGGGCGATGTCAATATGCATGAGGTTTGCGAGCGGGTGCGCTCCTTGATCCTGGCCGAGTTTCCCCGGGGTCTGAAGGTGGTGCGTGACTACGACACCTCCCTCCCCGAGTTTCGCGGCGACCGCGAGCAGTTGATCCAGACGGTGTTGAACA
>JBIIVW010000161.1:0-7549 GCA_044339205.1 Rhodoferax sp.
GCCAATGGCACTGAGCATGCGAAACCGGATCGTGAAGCGGCGCATCAAAGTATCGAATTGCATGAGGGTTCCTGAGTTAAAAGTGAGGGCGAGAAACACGCCCTTTGCCACACTGTAGTCGAGTTTGAGCCTCTAGCCTAGTGGACAAACCACCGTATTTTCAGGGGCGTCACAGGAGTGGTTTTGCTATCAAAAATACAAGTCAAGACCCATGAATTCGCCGGCCAGCAGGCTGTTTTGTTTAAAACGTGTTCTCGAATGCCCGTTGATCAGAACAGTTGCCCGTTTTTAGCTTCTGAATACGTAGCGTCCTTGTTCATGGATTCGTCGGCTGGAGGGTCATTTTCCTTGTGAACCGGGTTGGCGTCGGGGCGGCTCAGCGAGGCGACCCGCACGCCCAGCAGTCGCAGGCGCTGGGTCAAGGGGGCCCGTTTGAGGCACAGGCCTGCGGCCTGACGGATGGCGCGCGCATCGCCAGTGGCCGCATCCAGTGTCAGGTCGCGCGTGAGGCTTCTGAAGTCATCAAAGCGCAGCTTGATCCCGATGGTCTTACCCACATAGCCTTTGCGCGCCAGGTCCTGGGCCACTTGTTCGCACAGGCGGGTGAAGATGGCACCGAGCTCGGCCTTGTCTCGCACCGCATGCAGGTCGCGCTCAAACGATGTTTCCCGGCTGATCGACACCGGCTCGCTCTCCAGCACGATGGGTCGTGTGTCCTGGCCGTGGGCGGCGTCATGCATCCAGGCACCGGTTTTCTGACCAAAGTGGTCGATCAGCCATTGCAGTTCTTGCCGGGCCAGCTGGCCAATGGTCTCAATACCCAGGCCTTTAAGCTTTTCGTCGGCCTTGGGACCAATGCCGTTGATCTTGCGGCAGGCCAGGGGCCATATTTTGCCGGGCAGGTCGTCTTCAAACACCAGGGAGATGCCGTTGGGCTTGTTGAACTCGCTGGCCATTTTGGCCAGCAGCTTGTTGGGCGCCACGCCCACGGAGCAGGTCAGGCCGGTCTGGTCAAAGATGGCTTTTTGAATGAGCCGGGCCAGCACGCGCCCGCCTTCGCGCTGGCCGCCGGGCACGTCGGTGAAGTCAATGTAGACCTCGTCGATCCCCCGGTCTTCCATGAGCGGCGCAATGTCCAGAATGATGTCTTTGAAGGCGCGTGAGTATTGGCGTATTTCAGGGAAATCGACCGGCAGCAGAACAGCCTGGGGGCACAATTTGGCCGCCTTCATCAGCCCCATGGCCGAGCCCACGCCAAACTGGCGCGCCGCATAGGTGGCGGTGGTGATGACCCCGCGCCCGGTGTAGTCCTTGAGAACCGGAAAATCTTGCACCGGGATGTCGGCCAGTGTGTGGCCCGCGTAGGTCTGGCGCAGGGTTTCGTCCTGCGGGCGGCGCCCACCCCCGATCACCACCGGCAACCCCTTGAGTTGCGGGTAGCGCAGCAGCTCGACCGAGGCATAAAAGGCGTCCATGTCGAGGTGGGCAATGCGGCGAATTTTGCCGCCCGGCGGGGCGTTCACGCGGCTGTCAGTGGCGCTGGGCCGGGCCGGATTAAAGAGGGTTGCATGGGCTTGAGGATAGCGCGAAGAGGTCTTGCCTCAAGTCAAGGCAGGCGTCATCGGGACGGGTTAAGCTGGTCGCTTGGGATTTCCCTGCCAATCGAGAGTCGTATGGACAAGCATTTTTTGACCCCCCTTTTTTCACCCCGCTCCATTGCCGTGCTGGCTGGCAAGCCGGATGACCCGGCCTCCCAGACGGCCCAGGCGCAAGCCCTGCATGGCGCCCTGGTGGCGCAGCGGTTTGCGGGCACGCTGACTTTTCTGGACATGCACTACAGCGGCACCCTGGCTGACCTCGCCCACACGCAGGCTGACCTGGCCATTATTGCCGTGCCGCCTGCCGAAGTGGTAGCGGCGCTGGAGATCGTGGGGCGCATCAATTGCCGGGCTGCGTTGGTCATTTCCAGCGGCATTGACGCTACCCTGGCAGCCGAACTGCACCGCATCGCCCGGCGCGATGACATTCATCTGCTGGGTCCCAATTGCCTGGGTTTTCAGCGCCCGCACCTCAACCTCAATGCCAGCGTGGCCGGGGCCTTGTGCGCGCCGGGTCCGCTGGCGCTGGTGTCGCAGTCGGGCGCCTTGACCTCGTCGATCCTGGATTGGGCGCAAAAGAACGGTGTGGGTTTTTCCACCGTGGTCTCGCTGGGCCCCAACACGGCGGTCGATCTGGCCCAGGTGCTGGACTTTTTGGCCACCGATGCGCACACCCACAGCATCGTGGTCTATATGGAGGGCATCACCAACTCCCGACGCTTCATGAGTGCGCTGCGGGCCGCGGCCAACGCCAAGCCTGTGGTCGTGCTCAAGGCGGGGCGCAAAGCAGCGGGCAACCGGGCTGCGCTCACGCACTCGGGCACCATTGTGGGGAGTGACGATGTGTTTGATGCCGCCCTGCGCCGGGCCGGTGCGGTGCGGGTGCGCTCCTTTGTGGCGCTGTTCTCTGCAGCCAAGTGCCTGGCCTCGCGCTACCGTCCGGTTGGCCGGCGCCTCGCCGTGGTGACCAACGGCGGCGGCCCTGGCGTGCTGGCGGCCGACTGGATCAGCGAGATCAAGCTGCAGTTGGCCTGCCTCACGCCTGAACAGGCGCTGGCCCTGAGGCCTGAGTTGCCGCCGCTGGCGTCTTTGTGCGATTTGATTGATCTCTCGGAGGAGGCCGGGCCCGAGCACTTCAAGGCGGCCGTGGAGGCTGCAGGCAAGGCTCGTCAGGTGGATGGTGTGCTGGTCATTTTTTCACCCAAGATCGGGCTTGAGAGCGCCACCATCGCCGCCGCCCTGGCCCAAGCCAACAAGCAGCTGGGCAAGCCGCTGCTGACCTGCCTGATGGGCGACGCCAGCGTGGGCGAGGCGCGTGCCGTCCTGAACGAGGCGGCGATTCCCACCTTTCGCACACCCGAGGCGGCCGTGGGCGCCTTTGGCAACATCGCCACGTTTTATCAAAACCAGCAGCTGTTGCAGCAAACCCCGCCGCCCCTGTCGGACCTGGCCAAACCCGACGTAGAGGGTGCCCGCATGCTCATCGAGAGCGTACTGGCCGAGCGCCGCAAGGTGCTCACCGAGATGGAGTCCAAGGCGCTGCTGGCGGCGTTTCACATCCCCGTGACCAAGACGATTCTGGCGCGCAGCGTCAATGAAGCCATCATGATCGCGACCCAGCTGGGTTTCCCCGTGGCACTCAAGATCGACTCCCCCGATATCAGTCACAAGTCCGATGTGCAGGGCGTGGCGCTCAATATTCAGGGGGCCGTAGGCGTGCGCGATGCCTACCTGGAGATGGTGCAGACCGTGAGCCGGCTGCAGCCACAGGCGCGCATCAATGGCGTGACCATCCAGAACATGGCGCTCAAGAGGCGCGGCCGTGAAATCTACATTGGCCTGGTCACCGACGATCCATTTGGTCCGGTGATTGCCTTTGGGGCCGGTGGCACCATGATCGAGCTGATGAATGACCGTGCCATGGAGCTGCCGCCTTTGAACCAGTTTTTGGCTCGCTCCCTGATCGAGCGCGCCCGGGTGGCCGAGACCCTGGGCGACTGGCGTGGCGCAGCGGCGGTGAAGATGGAGGCGGTGGAGCAGGTGCTGCTGCGCGTCTCCGAGATGGTGTGCGAACTGCCGCAGTTGCGGGAGATGGACATCAACCCGATCATCGTGGACGAGTTTGGCGCCGTGGCAGTGGATGCCCGCATCGTGATTGACAACGCGCCCCCTTCTGCGCGCCACTACAACCACTTAGCGATACTGCCCTACCCGAGCCAGCACGAGCAGGTGTGGCCACTGCAGGGCGGGGGTGAGTACACGGTGCGTCCAATTCACCCGGACGATGCCAACATGCTGCAAGCGTTTGTGCGCCAGCTGTCGCCCGAGAGTCGTTACTTTCGCTTTGTGTCGAGCATGCAGGAGCTGCCCGCCAACATGCTCTCGCGCTTTACCTTGATTGACTACGACCGGGAGATGGCGCTGGTGGCCGTGCACCGGGAGCGTGGTGTGGGCGCAGACGGGCAAACGACAGAGACCACCCGCGTGGTGGGCGTGTCGCGCTACATCACCAACCCGGACCGCGCCAGTTGCGAGTTTTCACTGGTGGTGGCGGATGACTTCAAGGGCCGGGGTCTGGGCTCGCGCTTGATGCTGTCCATCATGGAATTCGCGCGTGAAAAAGGCCTGACCGAGATTGAAGGCCTGGTGCTGGCCAACAACCCCACCATGCTCAAGCTCATGAAGGGCCTGGGGTTCAGGGTCAAGCCGTTTCCCGAGGATGCTGATTTCAAGCTGGTGTCGCAGCTGCTCTGACCCCCGCAGTCGACGAACTGCGCCAACCAAGCGCGCACCGGCGTACTACCTGTGGGCGGTGTTGATCGCCAGAATCTACGAAGTGTTCCCGCAGCTGTCGCCATTCACATATCATCAATCGCACATGAAATCATCCCTCACTGTTTGGGGCCGTCGCTCCTCGTTCAATGTTCAGAAGGTCCTATGGACGCTTGGCGAGCTCAGCCTCGACTACGAGCACCGAGATGCGGGCGGAAGTTTTGGCGGCCTCGACGATCCGGCATTCTTGGCAATAAACCCTAATGGACTTGTCCCAGTCATCCTTGATGAGGAGGGATCAGTGTGGGAATCGAACTCTATCGTCAGGTACCTCTGCGCAAAACACTCCCGGGGGAACCTCTGGATTGAAGATCCGTTTTCCAGATCAAAAGCGGATCGTTGGATCGACTGGGCTGCTACAGGACTGCAGCCCAGTTTCATGCGCCTCTTTTGGGGTTACTACCGCACGCCAGAAGGTCAGCGTGACAAGATGGCCAATCAGGCCGCACTTTCAAGCTGTATCAAGCACTTTCGACTGCTTGACGCCCATCTTGCGAACAACGACTTTTTGGCAGGAAGTCACTTCACGGCGGCTGACATTCCAGCAGGAACTGCCCTTCATCGATACTTTGGCATGGGCCTGGCAGTTGAGGAACCACCCAACGTGATGGCTTGGTTCAGCCGCATCAGGGATAGACCCGCGTTCCGTCAGCATGTACTCGTTCCATTCGATGACCTGTACGGGCGCCTTGCTTTATAAGCGCCAGCGAGCGAGGCCTGACCCCTCGCCCAAGCGGAGCGCCAATGGCAGGACGCCGGGCCCGGCCTGGCGGTACGCAGTACATTTTCGCCAGCCCGGGCCTGGCGTCCCGTCGTCGTCGCCGGCTTAGCTCGAACGTTAGAAGTTCAGACTAGTTGGTGATTTGACACCAATTGCGGTATAGTTTTTATACTATGAACTCCTTCGAATTTGACGCCGCAAAGAGCGAATCCAATCGCACGAAGCACGGCATTGATTTTGCCGAGGCGCAGGGTCTCTGGAACGATCCGATGTTGCTGGAGATTCCGGCAAAAACGGATGATGAGCCGCGGTATCTGGTGATTGGGTTAATGGATGGAAAGCATTGGTCGGCCGTCATTACTTACCGAGGGGCCAATGTCCGATTGATATCCGTGCGTCGTGCACGCACAGAAGAGGTGGCACTTTATGAAAGCTAAAAAGTTCGAGCAACAGTTTGATGAGGGCGTGGACATCACGGCTTCTTTGGACTTGTCTAAAGCCACGCGCGTGCTGCAAGAGCAGAAGCGGGTGAATGTTGACTTTCCGACCTGGATGATTGATTCGCTAGATCGCGAAGCTAGCAAACTGGGGGTTACAAGGCAGTCCGTTATCAAGGTCTGGCTGGCCGAGCGTCTTGAGGCGACCGCTTCTAACTTGCCGTTCCAACGGACGCGCGCAGGCTCCACGCACCGCTGAACTCTACGTTAGGCCGCTTGAAATGCTCCTCCGCCAAAAATCCTGCGCTACCTGCAACGGAAATCACGGCTATCGCGCTTGGCGAGTCGCGCATTCGTCAGTCGTCAAGCCCCTGCGATGCAAGGCATGTAGCGCCTACTTCCACCAAACGGGCCTGAATATCTGGTTCGTTGCAGTGCTGCTGCTTCCAGTCATAGGTGTGTATTCCGCTGTGGCGGGCCTACTGGAAGAAAGCCCGATCCCATTACTGGCGCTATGGGCACACACAGTTTCATTCTTTGCAGCACTACTTTTCTACTTCGTCGCCTCCGCCATCCTTGTCAGCCGCCACCGCCCCTTGGCAATCGGGCCTAAACATGGTTAAGTGCGGAGGCACCACATGGGCTCGACCACTTTGGCCCGAGAAACTGCTTAACCTATCATTCCTCCGGACCCGCGACGGCATGCCGCCTTCGAGCCTCATTTCATTCTGGTCCTGCCTGCTGGTAGGGCGTCATTTCTTCTTTGGCGCGCATATTAGATGGGAGTCAAAGGCCGCGTTGAACTTGCACATCAATGGATTTCGCGGCCGCCTGAAGGCATTGAAGCATTTGCGCGATGGTTTGCTTGGCGCGACTTAATGTTCGGAACGAGCTTGTTGGCTTGCCTGATGCTGCTACTGGCTTTGCCCCAATACTTTGCCGCGTGGATACCTCTCATGGCACTATTCGGTTTCATTCATCAAGGATTCACTTGCTATGAACTTCACAAGCTCAGGAAGAGAAATTCAATTTAATAGGGTGCTCCTCGTGGACACGCAGAGTCAGTATGCCGCTTCGCGGAGTGTGCTGCGTGCCGTACCCCGAGCCCAAAGAATTTCGTCGTGCTCGATTTGAAACTCCCAAACAGACACACTGTGAGTGAACAGAATCCTATCGATCAACATCTATGCCATGGACTTAAAACTTGGCGGAAACGGGTCAAAGTTCGTGAACCGGATGGCCAGATTAGCCCCGAAGTGGTCCGTGCCGACATGGAATCTGCGTCACCCAAGCGCCAGTCGTTACGAACGGCAGGCAAGCTGCCGGAAGAGTTATTTGCGTCTATCTGTGTGGGGTGAATCCGGTTGGCCATGATGGTCGATCAATCTCGTCGCAACGTGTGATGGGTGTTCAATGCTTCTTCTTGTTAACGGCTGTTTTGCATGTTGGCAATCAAGCTGGCATTACAAAACTCTCCCTGTTGATCTTTTTGCCCAGCCGCACGGTCTGTTCACCAAACCGCTCGTTGTCTCTGGGCGTGGCATAACGAATTCGCGCCAGCTTATTGGCGGGCTTTCATGTCAAGCCGTTTCCCGAAGATGCAGATTTCAAACTGGTGTCCCAGCTGCTCTGACCCCCGCGAGCCAGCCCGGGTTCAGGTGGGGTAAATCACGTGGGGTAGGTACCGGGCAGCAAGATCCCTTTGTCCACGGTCTTGATGTTGGTGTGGCCACAAAAGGCCATGGTCAGGTCCAGTTCTTTGTGGATGATCTCCAGCACCTTGTCCACACCGGCCTCGCCCATGGCGCCCAGGCCATACAAAAAGGCACGCCCAATAAAGGTGCCTTGTGCGCCCAGCGCCCGGGCCTTGAGCACGTCTTGCCCGGAACGGATGCCGCCATCCATGTGCACCTCAATCTGCTTGCCAACGGCGTCCACGATGGCGGGCAGGGCGCGAATGG
>JBIIVW010000030.1:0-23329 GCA_044339205.1 Rhodoferax sp.
GACCGACAAGCGCCATGTGCGCCATGACCGGGCCGATATTTTTTGCACCAGCGTCGAAGGCGTGCGGGGTCAAAAAGCGGTGGAGTGGCGTCTGGTGGATGCGGTCGCCAAAACCTCGGTGTTTGCCCAGACCGTGCAGGCCCGTGCCTTGGAGTTGGCGGCACAAAGCAACCGCCCGGCAGACGGTAAGGGCGTCACCCTGACCCCACTGAACCGCACACTGGAAGCCGACGCCCTGCGCTACAACCATGTCACCGTCGAGATCGACCGCGCCAAGCGGGTCGCGACCTTCACGGTGAGCGCCCCCGCCGGCGCCCAGCCTTCTGACGTCGCGGGC
Organism: Rhodoferax sp.; assembly: GCA_044339205.1. Classification (GTDB taxonomy): domain Bacteria; phylum Pseudomonadota; class Gammaproteobacteria; order Burkholderiales; family Burkholderiaceae_C; genus Rhodoferax. Next base: position 338 of record JBIIVW010000030.1, read on the forward strand.
ATTGAAGCCCTGGGCGCCGACTGGTATCCGCTGGCCATGGCCCGCGAACTTGAAGATGCCATTTTGTCCATGCGCACCAACGAGCTGGACATTGGCACCTGGCTCATCAAAACCACCGGCAGTGCCGCCGCCGTGCTGGCCATGGATGCCACCCTGATGGGCAACCAGCAGCATTGGCTGGTGCGCGAGACCATCGGTTTGTTGCGCCGCACCTTGAGCCGCCTGGACGTGTCTTCGCGCAGCCTGTTTGCCCTGATTGAGCCTGGCTCTTGTTTTGCCGGCACCTTCCTGGAACTGGCCCTGGCGTGTGACCGCAGCTACCACCTGGCGCTGCCGGACGACGAGGCCGGTGCGCCCAAGATCACCGTGGCCGAGACCAACTTTGGCCTGTACCCGATGGCCACCGACCAAAGCCGCCTGGGCCGTCGCTTTTATGACGAACAACCCGCGCTGGACGCAGTACGCGCTCAGGCCGGTCAGGCGCTGGACGCCGACGCCGCCTTTGCGCTGGGTTTAGTCACCTCCAACCCCGACGACATCGACTGGGCCGACGAAGTGCGCATTGCCATTGAAGAGCGTGTGTCCATGTCCCCCGATGCGCTGACCGGTCTCGAAGCCAACCTGCGTTTCAATGGCACAGAAAACATGGCCACCCGTATTTTTGGCCGCCTGACCGCTTGGCAGAACTGGATTTTCCAGCGCCCCAACGCCGTGGGCGAAAAAGGTGCGCTCAAGGTCTATGGCAAGGGCGACAAGGTCGTCTTTGACTGGAACCGCGTCTAAATTCATTCATGTTGTGCGACGCGAAACCGGGTGGCGCGTCGCAACCTTAACTTCTCCCACCAACTCAGTTAAGTCCTGGAGAACCTCATGTCCGGTATCAATTACAGCGAAAAAATCCCCAACAACGTCAACCTGAGCGAGGACCGCACCCTGCAGCGCGCCCTTGAACAGTGGCAGCCCAACTTCATCAACTGGTGGGACGATATGGGCCCGGTGGGCTCCACCGACATGGATGTATACCTGCGCACCGCGGTCAGCGTGGACCCGCAAGGCTGGGCCCAGTTTGGCCACGTGAAGATGCGCGACTACCGCTGGGGCATTTTCCTGAACCCTGGCGAGACCGACCGCACCATCCATTTTGGTGACCACAAAGGCGAGAAAGTCTGGCAAGACGTTCCCGGCGAACACCGTGCGAACCTGCGCCGCATCATCGTGACCCAGGGTGACACCGAGCCAGCGTCTGTGGAGCAGCAGCGCCACCTGGGCCTGACCGCGCCCAGCATGTACGACCTGCGCAACCTGTTTCAGATCAACGTGGAAGAAGGCCGCCACCTGTGGGCCATGGTGTACCTGCTACACAAGCATTTTGGCCGCGACGGCCGCGAAGAAGCCGAAGGCCTGCTGGAGCGCCGCAGCGGTGACGCCAACAACCCACGCATTCTGGGCGCCTTCAATGAAGCCACACCGGACTGGCTGAGCTTCTTCATGTTCACCTACTTCACCGACCGTGACGGCAAGTACCAGCTGTGCGCGCTGGCCGAGAGCGCGTTTGACCCGCTGGCCCGCACCACCAAGTTCATGCTGACCGAAGAGGCGCACCACATGTTTGTGGGCGAGTCCGGCATCTCCCGCGTGATCTCGCGCACCGCACAAGCCATGAACGACCTGAAGACCGACGACGTGGGCAAGCTGCGCGCCGCTGGCGTGATCGACCTGGCCACCATCCAGCGCTACATCAACTTCCACTTCAGTGTCACGATTGACCTGTTTGGCGCCGATGAGTCCAGCAATGCCGCCACCTTCTACAGCTCCGGCCTGAAGGGTCGCTATGAAGAAGGCAAGCGGGTGGACGACCATGTGCTCAAAGGCCAGACCTACAAAGTGCTGGAAGCCAAGGATGGCCAGTTGGTCGAGAAAGAGGTGCCCATGCTCAATGCCCTCAATGAAGTGCTGCGCGACGACTACATCAAGGACTCGATCGGCGGCGTGGAGCGCTGGAACAAGGTGCTGGCCAAAGCCGGTTTGCCCAACCGCCTGAGCGTGCCGCACAAGGCTTTTCACCGCAACATTGGCGCCCTCTCACGCGTCAAAGTGTCACCGGACGGCCGTGTGGTGTCTGAGGCCGAGTGGAACCTCATGGTAAACCAGTGGTTGCCTTCCAACGAAGACCGCGCCTATGTGGCCAGCCTGATGGGGCGCGTGGTCGAGCCCGGCAAATTTGCCAACTGGATTTCTCCCCCCGTGATGGGCATCAACCGCCAGGGTGCTGACTTCGAGTACGTCCGATTCAACTGATCTGCCGCGCTGCAGGTGACAATTCAGGGGGCTTCAGGGCCCCCTGATTCAATAGAAAGACACGCTGGAGAGCGCCATGGACATGACCGATGTTTCCCTGATCAAGCAACATTTGATCGACCCTGAAATTTGCATTCGATGCAACACCTGCGAAGCGATTTGCCCGGTCAGTGCCATCACGCACGACGATCGCAACTACGTGGTGGACGCTGACAAGTGCAACCTGTGCATGGCATGTATTTCACCCTGCCCCACCGGCTCCATTGACAACTGGCGCACCATGCTGCGCCTCAAGGCCTACACGCCCACCGAGCAGTTCACCTGGGACGAACTCCCTGCTGAAATGCCGCCCGAGCAACTGACCCCAACAGACGCAGACACCGAGGTCGTGTCCGCAGCGACTGAATCCCTTCCCGTCACCCCTTCCAGTGACAGCTTCAACAGCGCCCAGTTTGGCGCCACGCTGCCGCCCTGGTCGGCGGCGCACGCTTACACCAACTTGTACGGCCCCAAGGCGCCCGAGAAGTCCGTCACCGCCACTGTGGTGGGCAACGTCCGCGTGACCGAGGCGGCCACCACCCTGGGCAGCGATTACGACACCCACCACGTGGTGCTGGACTTCGGCAACCTGCCTTTCCCGGTGCTTGAAGGCCAATCCATTGGCATCATTCCCCCGGGCGTGGATGCCCATGGCCGGCCCCACCATGCGCGGCAATACTCCATTGCCAGCCCGCGCAACGGCGAGCGCCCCGGTTACAACAACTTGTCGCTCACCATCAAACGCGTCCTGGAAAACCACCAGGGGGACGCAGTGCGCGGGGTCGGCAGCAACTTCATGTGCGACCTGAAAGTGGGCGACACCGTGCAGGTGATCGGTCCGTTTGGCGCCAGCTTTCTGGCACCCAATCACCCGCGCTCCCACATCGTGATGATTTGCACCGGCACTGGGAGCGCCCCCATGCGCGCCATGACCGAGTGGCGCCGGCGCCTGCGGGCCTCGGGCAAGTTCGAGGGCGGCAAACTCATGCTGTTCTTTGGTGCCCGCACCAAAGAAGAACTGCCCTACTTTGGCCCGCTGCAAAACCTGCCCAAAGACTTCATTGACATCAACTTTGCGTTCTCGCGTACGCCCGGGCAGCCCAAGCGCTATGTGCAGGACCTGATGCGTGAGCGCGCCGCCGACCTGAGCGCCCACCTGGCCGACCCCAACTCCTATTTCTATGTGTGTGGCCTCAAGAGCATGGAAGAAGGCGTGATGCTGGCGCTGCGCGACGTGGCGCAACAGGCCGGCCTGAACTGGGAAGCAGTGGGCCATGCGCTCAAGAAAGAAGGCCGACTGCATCTCGAGACCTACTGATCAAGTCCGCATCGGCGTTGACTCAAAACCTCCGCATATTTCCCCGGCGCGCGGGCGGGAATTCCAGGGTTCGCTCGGGGTTCGAAGCCTGCTGCTGAGGTCTATAGTGCGGCTCGTCCGGCTGAATGACTGATCCGTCGTCGCACGCATATTAATGACATAATAATTCCCATCAGATTTATTAAGTTAGATAGTGAGTCCGATGGACATCTTAACAATTGAAAATAAATCATCAAAACTTCCCGTTCCCTTGCCGGTAGAACGTGCAATAGCCAAACTTGGCAGTGACTTGGGGTTGGCCCGGCGCAGGCGCCACCTCACACAGGCATCGCTGGCCGAGCGGATTGGCGCGTCGCTGTCCACGGTTCGGCGCATGGAGCAGGGCGACCTGCGGGTACCCCTGCACTTTATTGCGCGTGCATTGCATATCTTCGGCGAAGTTGAGAGACTCGCCAATCTGCTGGACACCGCCCAGGACGACATTGGGCTGACCCTCATGGATGAGCAGCTGCCCAAGCGGGTTCGCACCCGCAAAACCACGCCGACGGGGGCGCTGTGAAATCGCCCGTCAACATCAAGCAGCAAGTCGATGTTTGCCTTGGGCGGGCCGGCACCCACATCGGTGGCCTGACCTACGTCAAGCAAGGCAAGCGCGAAAACACCGCGTTCGCCTACACCCCGGCGTGGCTCGCCAACCCGGACGCTTTCAGTGTGTCGCCGGATCTGACCTTGATTTCAGGTCATCAGATCCGCAAGGCACCTAGCGCCTCAGACTCCTGCTTTCACTTCGCTCTGGCCGACACGGCACCGGATGCGTGGAGTCGCCGGGTCATCCTGCGCGAGCATGCCAAGCGCCGCAAAGTGGATGCGAGCTTGCGAGAACTCACCGAGCTCGACTTTTTGCTGGCGGTGGACGACTTCAGTCGAATCGGCGCGCTACGGCTTCAGGACCGCGCGGGAACCTACTGCCGAACCGTTGAGCAAGGCCAGCGCACAACGCCTGCGATGCTTGAGTTGCAGCACATGTTTGAGGCCAGTCGCGCGGTCGAAACCGGCACCGAGAGCGCCGACGACTTGCGCTACCTCGTCGGCAAGGGCACGTCACTGGGCGGCATGCGTCCCAAATGCACCGTCATCGACGACAACGGGCTGCTGGCCATTGGCAAGTTTCCCAGCGTTGACGACACCCGCAGCGTCACGCGCGGCGAAGTGCTCGCGCTTCGCCTGGCGCGGCTCGCCGGTATCGATGCGGCGCCTGCGCGCATCGTCGAGATCGACGGTGTTGCCGTGGCCATCATCGAGCGCTTTGACCGCACGCCAGACAGCGCGCGCATCCCTTATTTGTCTGCCGCCTCGATGCTGCAGGCCTCCCGGCAACACGAGCACAGCTACACCGAAATTGCCGACGCCATCCGCGCCAACTCACCGCAGCCCACAGCGGATGCCCGGCAACTGTGGCGCCGCATCGTGTTCAACCTCTTGATCACCAACGTGGACGACCACCTGCAAAACCTTGGTTTTCTGCATGTGAGCAATGCACAGTGGCGGCTGGCGCCAGCCTTTGACCTCAACCCGTTTCCGGACAAGGACCGCGAGTCCAAAACGTGGTTGTCCGCTGAGGCGGGGCCGGTCACGGCGCTGGCCCCCTTGATGGCCCACTGCGCCTACTTTTCCCTGACGCCCGCCTTGGCCCAGGCGGCGTTGGCCGAGGTGGTCAAGTCAGTGTCCGACTGGCGGATGGTGGCCCGCCATGCGACCGTAGGCCTGCAGAGCCATGAGTTGGACGACTTCGCCCCAGCGTTCGAGCATGCGCAATTGGACGCCGCACGCAAGCTGTTGGGGTGAGAAGGCTGAATAGCGGCAGATGTGGCGGGTTTTTAAACCTCAAACTAGCCTCTAGCCCTTGTTTATCATGCATAAAAAGCTATCTATTTGATAGTAGGTTTGATTCTGGTGATGATGATTGTTCGACACAAACCAGGCAGCAGCATTGATTTTTTGAATGGCTGGAAGGCAGCGTCAGGAGTCATTCGGTTTTTGGCCGTGAGCGACTCCAGAAGGCACTTAGCGGTAGTAGCTCTTTGTGATCTGCCTCCTCCAGACCGGACGTTGAATATGGCTTATCCCCTGCGCGCGGACCTCCGCTGTGGGATGAGTGTGACGCGCCACTGGGCGAGGGTGTCGAAGTTGAGCCCGACTGGGATCTGGCGGCACAACCGGCACCGGACTATGAGGTCGATCAGCGCATCAACTGGTGACCTGGCAAAACGGTGACTCAGCCTCGCTGGCGGGTAGCTATGCGCCCGGCATACCCGGTGCACCGCCAATCCCTCTTGTGAACAGCGCATTTTGGCGGCGGATCGGACAGGCACGGCCTTACTGCGGGCGCGGTGCGGGTTTCTACGTGGGTTGAGGGCTCTTCCAGTGTGCGATGATTGATTCCACGTGTTTGAAATGCTTATCCGTGATACGAGGATGCGCGGATGCGCGATCAGGGTCATCCGGTGTTTGACCGTTGCGCAGGGACTGGTCAACAATGCGCCGCTTTGACAATGGCTTGGCAATTCAAAGGACAGACACCATGATCTCTAGGGCGACCCGCAGCGGCAAGCGCGTACTGCAAGTCTGTGTATGGGGGGGCGTGCTATTCATTGCCGCTCAGTCGAAGGCTTGGGCGCAGGTGCCCGACCCCTTTGCCGGCAACAACACGCTTTACCCGGCCGACTGGTCGCAGCCTTTTCGGACCAGTCACTACGACTATCCGCTGCATCCGGTCGCACCCAAATGGCCCTCGGCCCGGCCGGCCGGTGCCTTGAGCAAAGACACGGCACCGGCCTATGTGGCCGCGGTCAAGAAGATGCTCGAGAAAGATTTGAAGGGCCTGCTCAACGACCCGTTGCATTGGTCGCAGCAGCAGGCGGGCTGGTACGACATGCCCTGGGGCGGCCAAGGTGCCACCATGAGCAATGGCAAGATCGACCCCTCGACGGGGCGCGAGGCGCTGCTGGGCTCCTACACCGGGCAGATCCTGCAGAGCATTTCTTACCCCGTGAACCAACGCCCTAGCGTGCCCTCGTTCCAGAACCACGCGGTGGTTTATTACAACGACGTCGCCGCCCATCAATTGGGCAAGATATGGAAGAACCCGCTGCGCCCCGACCTGGCCGCCGCGCAGTTCCCGGAGGGCTCCATCGTGGTCAAGGTTGAAGGTGTGAGCTTGCTGGAAGACCAGTGGCCGAGCAAGAACGGCCCGCCGGTGCTGCAAGGCTCGTCGCTGTCTTATCTTTACCGCCCCTCGGTCGCGTCGATGGAGAAAGAGCCGGACCCGACCCAGCGTGTGCCCGTCATCACGCCGCTGCGTTTTTTGCAGATGGCGGTGCGCATCAAGGACAGCCGTGCCTCGCCCAAGACCGGCTGGGTCTTCATCGCCTTCGCTTATGACAGCCGCTCCAAGGCCGCCACGGTCTGGGACCGGGCCTTGCCGGTGGGGGCAATGTGGGGCAATGATCCGCAGCTCAGCCATTTCCCCGATGGTCTCGGCCCCAACGGTGTGCTGCAAGAAACCTGGGTCGGCAAAGATCTGCCCGATTTCGTCACCTACGGCCTGGGCTGGGGCGGCCGGCTTGCCGGTCCGCTGGATGTGGGGATTCGGCACAATGTCGTGACGGTGTCGGGGCGTCGCCCAGCCATCGGCTCGCCGTTCCCGGCCAGCTCCTGCGTCAGCTGCCACTCGTCCGGCCAATACCCGTTTGTCGCCAATCTCTACCCCTCACCCAACAAGGTGTTCCCGGAAGATGGCGGTCAATTCCTGCTCTTCGACCCAGGCTCCAAGCAGTGGGCCCAATGGTTCCGCAACCGCTCCGGCCAACAAGCCATGTCGGGCCGAGGGCGCGACGGCATCGTCGCGACTGACTACGACATGATGCTGAACTTCGCCCTGATGACCGCCGGCGGGTCGACCGGCGCCGATGTTTTCGTGCGGCCACGCCTGCCGGGGCATTGAGCCACGGCTACGGTGGCAGCGCCTGCGCCTGCGCTCTGCGGCTGGCGATGCGCTCCGCCCAGGCAGCGCAGCCAGGGCCGCCAGTTCTCAAAGCCGGTCTGCGCCCAGCCCACCATGCCGGCTTGCAGCTCGGCCATCCGTTTTGTAATTTTCCGAACCACTAAATCATGATCGCATTAAATGGCTACACGATTGCGGAGCACCTTTCCCAAAGCTCCTCGACAGGCATCTACCGGGGAGTGCGGCTATCCGATCAGGTACCGGTGATCTTGAAAGTTCTGGATGTCGAGTTCCCTTCCCCTATCGAATTGGCGCGCATCCGTCATGAATACGAGCTGGCAAAAAGCCTAAGCCACCCAGGCGTCATCAAGGTTCACGCGCTCGAAAAACATCATCATTCGCTCGCCATTGCCATGGAGGATTTCGGCGGCATTCCCTTGCGGGCGCTCATTACCCAGAACGCGCTCTCCATCGAAGACAAGCTGAGAATCGCGCTCCGCATCAGCGAGATTCTGGGCGACATTCACCGCGACGGGATTATTCACAAGGACATCAACCCCAATAATATTCTCATCAACCCGCAAAGCGGCGAGATCAAGATCATCGATTTCGGCATCGCCGCACAGCTTGACCATGAGGATCAGCAGTTGATCCATCCCGATCAGCTGGAAGGTATCCTGGCCTATATCGCGCCCGAACAAACCGGACGGATGAACCGTCAGGTAGATTACCGCAGCGATTATTATTCGCTGGGGATCACCCTGTACGAACTGCTGCTAAACCGGCCCCCATTCGAAGCGCAGGACAGCATGGAAATGGTGCATCTGCATATCGCCTCCGTGCCGCCCAGCTTGCACAGTCAGGAACCCTCTATCCCGCTTATCGCTTCGCGTATTGTTGAGAAACTGATCGAGAAGAATGCCGAGAACCGCTATCAAAGTGCGTTTGGCATCTGCAAAGATTTGGAGGCTTGCATCCTCGCGCTTTCTTTCGCTGCGCCTGATGAGGATTTCGTTCCTGGAACACGGGATGTCTCGGACAGGTTCAGTATTCCTGCCAAACTCTATGGCCGGGATACGGAGATCAAGCGGCTGATGGCGGCCTACGAGTGCGTCTGCGACGGGCAGCCCGGCGTGGTGCTGGTAACCGGCTATTCCGGTATCGGCAAGTCCTCGCTCATCCATGAAATCCATAAGCCTATCGCCAAGCGCAGAGGTTTTTTCATCGCGGGGAAATTCGACCAATACCGGCGCAACATTCCTTATTCTGCGCTCATTCAGGCTTTCCAGAGTTTGCTGCACCAGCTACTGACGCAGAGCGATGAGTGTATCGCTTTATGGCGCGAGCGCCTGCTCGATGCGCTGGGAGAAAATGCCCAAGTCATCGTGGAAGTCCTCCCGGAACTGCGGCATATTCTTGGCGACCAGCCAGACGTTCCGCCGCTTGCACCGCAGGAAGCGCAAAATCGTTTCAATTATTACTTAGTCAATTTTGTGCAGATATTTGCGCAAGCAGAACACCCGCTCACGCTGTTCCTGGACGACTTGCAATGGGCCGACCACCCATCGCTTAACCTGCTCGAACTGTTGTGTACAGGCTCCGGCTGCACTCATCAGATGATCATCGGCGCCTATCGCCACAATGAAGTTGATGCCGCTCACCCCTTGCAACTGGCGTTGGCGCGCATGAGCAGCGGAGGAGTTTCAATAGACGAGATTGCGCTGCAAGTACTTGCGCAGGAGGTCGTCTGCCAAATCGTGGCGGACACTTTTAAATGCGAGGCCGACAAAACACACCAGCTTGCCGCACTCGTGTACCGCAAAACGGACGGCAACCCGTTCTTCATCAACCAGCTCTTGAAAAACCTGTATGACTCTAGGCTGGTGAGCTACAGCGCCCCTGACTCGAAATGGGTTTGGGATATTGCGCAAATTGACCGGGTCGGCATCAGCGACAACGTTGTCGAACTGATGATGGCCAATATTCGCAAGCTCCCTGCCGCCACGCAACGCCTGATGAATCTCGCCGCCTGCATCGGCAACCCGTTTACGCTGGAGACGTTATCCGTAATCAGCGAAAAGTCGCGGGATGCGGTTGCGCAAGATTTGCGCGAGGCGTTGCAAACAACACTGATTGTTCCCATCGGAAGTGAATATAAGTTTTTCGGCAACACCGCGTTGGCCTATGAGCATGAGCCACGCGAATTCGATGTTCAGTACCGCTTCCAGCATGACCGCATCCAGCAAGCCGCCCATGATCTGTTGAGCGCAGAAGAAAAAATCGATACCCACTTCAAGGTGGGAAACCTGCTATTGGAGAACACGCCGGACACCTTGCTGGACGAAAAGATTTTCGACATCGTCAACCACTTCGATCAGTCCACCCAGCTGGCAACCGATCCGGCACTCCGGCTCCGGCTCGCCGAACTAAACATCAAGGCCGCCATCCGTGCTAAAAATGCGATTGCTTACGCATCGGCCTTGAACTACATCACGGTTGCCCAAGAGTTTCTTGGGGGTCTTGCGCAAGGGAATCGGCAACTGCAGTTCCGCATACTCGCGGAGCGGGCAGAATGCGAACACCTGAACGGTAACGGTGAAGCTGCGGAAAACTTTTATCAACAGGCGTTGAGCAAAGCGGCGAATGAAAATGAACAAGCCCTGATTTTCGAGGCCATGATCCATTTTCACACCAACGCCGGAAATTTCAAACTCGCTTACAACACCGGTCGGCAAGCGCTCAAGCTGTTCGGCGTGTCATTGCCAGCAAGCTTTATTCCGCCTCTGTTCCTGGCCGATCTGGTGCGCGCCAAATGGAGGATGCGCGGCAAAAAAATCGCCGACCTGATAGACCTGCCTGTATGTCAAGATGAAAAATTGCGCACCGCGATGCGCCTGATCGGCGCGTTGCTCAAGGCCGCTTATCAGATACGCCCGGAGTTATGCATTGCCAATGCCGTCAAGGCGGTCAACCTCAGCCTCAAGCACGGCACCACGGAAGACAATGCCGTGGCTTATGTCGTGTTCGGCGGCATTTTCATCGGCGGCGTGATGGGCAAGCATCAGGCCGGATATGAGTTCGGAAAACTGGCGCTCGCCATGAACGACCGCTTTGATAACCTCAAGCAGCGCAGCGAGGTGAATTTTGTTTCCGGCTACTTTACCGACTTCTGGTTGAAGCCAGCCCGGCACACCGAAGAATCTTACCGGGCCGCTTACCAGAGCGGGTTGCAAACCGGCGATTTTTTCCATCTATCCTGCGCGGTCTGCACCCTGGTCGAGAGCCAATATATTCGCGGTGTCCCGCTCGCCGAGGTCAAAAAGCTGGGGGGCGACTATCTGGAATTTATGCAGCGCATCAACAGTCGTGAAGCCGCCGGAGCAATCACCGCGACACTGCGTGCCATTCTGAATCTGCAAGGAATGACCGCAAGCCCGGCCTCCTTCGGCGACATCCAATTCAACGAAGCGCAGTTCGTGGAGCGCATTCAGGGTTTTGCTTCCCTGCACTTTTCGCATTTCTATTTCGTCAACAAGATGCAAACGCTGTACTTATGGCGGCACTACGACGAAGCCCTAAAAGTCGCGCAAACCTCGGAGAAATACCTCAAATATTCGCTCGCGATGCTGCATACCGTAGAGCATCACTTCTACCATGCGCTAATCCTGTGTGCGGTTTACGCCATGAACAAGAACGCAACGCACCTTGGCAAGGCCCGCAAGATTTTGCATAAATTCGAGCGGTGGGCGCAACTCAACCCGGCCAATTTTGCCCACAAAGCATTGCTCATTCGTGCCGAAGTCGAGCGCCTGAGCAACGGCGGTTGGAAAGTCCCCAGCCTGTATGCCAAGGCCATCCAGTCGGCGGATGAAAACGGCTACATGCAGAACAAAGCGCTGGGCAACGAGCTTGCCGGGCGGTTTTTTGCATCCAAAAATATTGACGCCGCCGCACGCGGGCACCTGCGCGAAGCGTATTACGACTACCAACTCTGGGGCGCGCAAGGCATTGCCGATAAATTAGCACAGGAATTTCCGCAAGCGGCCGACTTGCGCGTACCAGAAGCCTTGTCGGGTGCGGGAACCGCAGAACTATCCGGCCGAAAAACTTCACTTCCATTTGCCGATCGCAGCACCTCCCATTCCGGTTCCCGCGATACGACTTCCACCTCGCGCAGAAAGTCGAGCCTGGATCTGGAAACAGTCATCAAGTCCACGCAAGCCATCTCCGGCGAGATCAAGCTTTCAACCCTGCTACAGAAGCTATTGAGAATCATGATCGAGAATGCGGGTGCCGAAAAAGGCTGCTTCATCCGGGTTGAGCAGGGGCAATTGCTGCTGGAGGCAGAAGGCTCTGTCCATCAGGAAGAAGTGCATATTCTCGGCGGAATTGCGCTGGATGGAACGCGGCTGCCCGCATCCATCGTGCAGTATGTCGCCCGCATCGGCGAGAGTGTCGTGCTCAACGATGCCCAATCCGACGCGCGCTTCTGGGACGATCCTTATGTCGTACAGACTCAGCCGCAATCATTGCTTTGTGCCCCGGTTCTCCATCAGGGCCAGGTAGTCGGGGTTGTCTGCCTGGAAAACAATCTGACGCGAGGGGCGTTCACGCCGGATCGACTCGAACTGTTGAAAGTGCTGTCCGCGCAAGCCGCCATCTCTATCGAAAATTCGCTGCTCTACGTCAATCTTGAGCGGCGTGTAACTGAACGGACGCAGGAGCTTTCTCTGGCAACCGAAAAATTGCAAGCAGCCAATGAGGCGTTCCAAAGCAAAACGGAACAGGTGAGTAATCTGCTCAACAACTCGGGACAAGGGTTCCTGTCATTCGGGGCTGATCGGGTGATCGACACCGAATACAGCCGCGCTTGCGAAACCATGCTGGGAGAATCGCCGTCGGGGCGTGACGCGGCGGAGGTGTTTTTTCACGACGACAAGCCCAGAGCGGATTTGTTTTGCACGATTACGTCCTCGGTGCAGGCTGAGTCCGATCCGTGCATATGCGAAAGCATGCTGTCTTTGTTGCCCACAGAAATTCAGCGGGAAAATGCGTTGCTGAAGGCCGAATACAAAGTTCTCGAGAATGGCAAATTCATGGTCATTCTGACCGACATTACCGAAAATAAGGGTATGGAAGCGCTGCTGAAAAGCGAACGACATCGCCTCGAAATGATCGTGATGGCCGTATCAGACAGCCGGAACTTCTTCGACACTTCGGATGCCTTCTGCGAGTTTCTTGCGCACGGTTTGCCAAGTATGCTCAATGGAACTGCTGCACCGCAAATCCTGGCGAAGGCCCTATACCGCGAGATCCACACCTATAAGGGCGTGTTGAATCAGTTCAGTTTTCCCACTACACCCACGGTGCTGCATGACATTGAAACCGGTTTGTCGGGTTTGCTGCTTCTTGGCGATACGCTGACAAGACAGAAAATCGCCGAGCTTGTTGCGTCCGAAATCCTGCAACCGGTATTTGACAAAGATCTTGCCATTTTGACTGATGCACTGGGCAAAGAATTCTTGGCGAATAGGAAAGAAATCATTCTGTCTGACGCCCAGGCGCAGCAACTTGAAAAACTGGCAAAACAACTGCTGCGTGGCGAAACTATCGATACGTCGGTTGCTCTCACTTTGCTTAACCAGATTCGTACTCTGCGCGAGCTTCCCATAGGGGATGTACTTATGAGCTTTAGCGGCATAGTGAAACAGGTGGCCGAACGTATGGAAAAGGATGTAGCGCCCCTTGAGGTAACAGGAGGGGCTGATGTATGGATTAATCCGAAGCACTACCAAGCATTTTTCCGTTCCCTCGTGCATGTTTTTCGCAATGCTGTAGCACATGGCTTGGAGACTCCAGATGGCCGTTGGGAAGCCAAGAAGGACGAAGCCGGCAAAATCACGTGCAGTGTCGCAGTGGAGGGCGATACCATCAAATTGGTGATTGCGGATGACGGTGCTGGCATCAACCTCGATGCGCTGCGTGAGCGCGCTGTGGCAACTGGAATTTATGGCGCGGGGGAGGTGCAGAATGTTCCTGATGAAGAAATTGCCCGGTTGATCTTCATGGACAACATCAGCACCCAAAAAGAAGTGACCGAACTGGCGGGGCGAGGCGTGGGCTTGGCGGCGGTGCTCAACGAAACGAAAAATCTAGGGGGTGAAGTGCTTGTAAAGACCGTTGCTGGCGGGGGAACCCAATTTCTGTTCAACTTACCCTGGTTACAGGAGTCCTTGCACAATGAGGTGAGATCATGACCGATGGAAAACTGATGAATGAAGTTGAACAAGTGATGCAGTCGGCGATTACCCGAACGTGCGGCCACTTTGAGAGCGAATACGGCATCCAGGTGACCAAAGCGGACGGCAATGCGGGGGATCTGGAATCACACAGCTTGCTGAACATGACGGCAATCATCGGGATGGGCGGTCGCATCAACCTGCTGATTGCCTTTGGTTTTAGAGACGACTTAATCAACACCCTGTATCAGCGAATGACAGAAGGTATGGAGGTACAACCCGACGAGGTAGAGATGTTCCGGGAAGCAGCTGTAGGGGAGTTGGTTAACACCATTGTGGGCCACTGTACGATTGATCTGCAACATCTGGACCGCCAGGGCATCTCCATGATGCCGCCCATTATTCTTGACCGAGCCAAGACGGTTCGGTGCATGAAAAATTCAATGTTTTACACGCAGGAACTGGAAACGGTTTTTGGGCGCATGAACATCAGTCTGGTGGGTTCGCGCGAGCTGTTTTATACCAATCTTGATTACACGAAGTGAGACTGCAATGGATTCCATGAATATTTTGGTCGTTGACGACTCCCCCATCATCACCAGAAAATTGACCATGATGATAGAACTGCTGGGCTATAAGGTAGTCAAAACCGCAGCCACCGGTATGGAAGCGGTCGCCGCTTACAGGGCGTGTCGGCCCGATGTGGTCACCATGGACATCACCATGCCCGATATGGACGGCATCGAAGCCACCCGCCGCATCATCGGCGAGTTTCCGGATGCGAAAATTGTCATGGTGACCTCACACGGTCAGGAAAAAATGGTTATCGATGCACTCAAGGCCGGTGCCAAGGGGTACGTGCTCAAACCTTTTGACGGGCACAAGGTCTATGAGGCCATCCAAAAGGCCTGCAAAATGGTGGTGCTCAAGGACAAGTTGCGCGCAGAGGCAATGCTGAGGGATGCGCAGTAGCCCAAGTGACAAAGTTTATTTATGTTGGTGGGCGTCTCCATTTGATACAACAAATGTTTAAGCCAAATACGCTATTCGCGCTCGTCCAGCAAGCGCAAGAAGGCCGTGGAGCCTGCCCCTCGTGTAATACCCGGCGCATGGTGAAAGGAGACCACTGGGCTACCCTGAACCGGGCACTGGCGGCCGACCGCAATCGCTGCAGACTTGTCTGACGAAAGCACCGCATGAACACCCGCTTAGGGTCTCAAACCGAAATTCGCATCCCAACTTGGAGCCACAGCGACTACTTGCAGGCCATCTGTCCTTGGACGAGCAACGCGTCAGCCTTGAGCGTTTGCGGCGTCCAAAGTGAAGTGGCGCCCAGTTTTGCGATTTGCTATTGAATAAATAGCTCCTTACGTCTGCTGGACCGGGCCTGCAGACCGATTAGTTACTTTTACTGAAACGCCACCTCGGCAAAGCTGCGCAGCTTGCGGCTGTGCAGCTGGTTCAGGCCTTGCTCGCGCAGCAGTTCAATCGCCCGCATGCCAATGCGCAAATGCTGGTCGACCCGTTCGCGGTAAAAGTGATTCGCCATGCCGGGCAGTTTGATGTCGCCGTGCAGCGGTTTGTCGCTCACGCACCAGCGCCACAGAGAAAAAGGGCCAGGCTCAAATTACTCCCAATTACTGGATTTTTACCCGCGACCACCTGTTCACCAGCCTCAGCATGGCCGCCCTGGCGGTGATGGGTCGCTCCGCCAACGGCTGGATCGAATGCATGCCCGTACATTGCGAGAATTGCGTGATGCCGTGGTTGCCAATAGAGAGTTGATTGAAAGGACCTGGAATGAGCACTTCACCTAAAGCCGTTCGCTTCGATGAAGACACCTTGTGGGTTAGCCTGTCCGATGGACGCACTATTGCAGCGCCCTTGGCTTGGTTCCCTCGCTTGCTGGAGGCCGCACCTGAGCAGCGCGCCCAGGCGGAACTGAGCAAAGGCGGCCTGCCACCTGGAGACCTACTGATCGAGCCCCATCAAACCGTGGCAAATGGCAGGCCCGTCGTCGCCTGATGCCGGGACTGAGGGGTCTGCCAGACTAGGGAAAACCCCAACAAAATCACCGCAAATCTTTCTTGTATTGATTATTTTTTATAACCATAATTTGGTTATTAAGGATAAACACTATGAGCACCCAAGATCTTCATTTCGAATGCCGTGGCGAGCAACAGGAAGTTGCCGTCATTCGCCTAACCCGCGGCGCCAAGCGCAACGCACTCAACGATGGCCTCATCCTTGCGCTGCGCAATCTGTTCGAGACCCTGCCCACCAGCGTGCGCGCCGCCGTCATTGACGGCGAAGGCGAGCACTTTTGTGCCGGGCTGGACTTGAGCGAACTCAAGGACCGTGACGCCGGCCAGGGCCTGCACCACTCCCGCATGTGGCACGCAGCCCTGGAGCGGGTGCAATACGGTCCGGTACCGGTTGTGGCCGCCCTGCACGGCGCGGTGGTCGGTGGCGGACTGGAATTGGCCAGCGCCTGCCACATCCGGGTCGCGGACGAAACCACGTTTTATGCTTTACCCGAAGGCTCACGCGGCATTTTTGTCGGTGGGGGCGGCTCGGTGCGCATTCCGCGCCTGATCGGCGCGGCCCGCATGACCGACATGATGCTCACCGGGCGCGTGTTCAACGCCCAGGATGGCGAGCGCATCGGCATGGCCCAGTACCTGGTGCCCACAGGCACCGCCTTTGACAAGGCCTTGGAGCTGGCGCTGCGCATTGCCCAAAACGCGCCGCTCACCAATTACGCCCTCACCCATGTGTTGCCCCGCATTGCCGAGCAGCCCGCCGATCAGGGCTTCATGACCGAGGCCATGATGGCCGCCATTGCCCAAAGCGCGCCCGAGGCCAAGGAGCGCGTGCGCGCCTTCCTCGAAGGCCGTGCCGACAAAGTCAAAAAGGCCTGAGAGCTGACACCGGACCCGCTGGAGACAAACATGACTGAACCGAAATTTCGCGCCCTGGAGTTTGGTGTGACCCGCGTTGAGCTGCGCGATGGCGCCCCCGGCGTGCACTACCTGAGCGCCTCGCAGCCACTGCAAAACTATCCCGAGCGCATGACGGACCGCCTGCAACACTGGGCACAACATGCGCCCGAGCGCATCTTCATGGCTCGTCGCGAGAAATTGGCCGATGGCAGCACGGGCGACTGGGTCACGGTGACCTACGCCCAGGCATGGGCCAGCGCCTGCAACATTGCCCAGTCCCTGATCAACCGGGGTCTGAGTGCAGAGCGTCCGGTGGTCATCCTGTCTGAAAACGACCTGGAGCATGCGCTGCTGGCCCTGGGCTGCCTGATGGCCGGGGTGCCTTTCGTACCCACCTCGCCGGCCTATTCGCTCGTCAGCCAGGATTACGACAAACTACGCCACGTCCTGAAGACCGTCACGCCCGGCCTGGTCTTTGCAGCAGACGCCGCGCGTTATGGCCGCGCGATCTCCGCCGCCGTGGACGCGGACGTTGAAGTGGTGTTGACCCAGGGCACCCTACCCGGGCGCGACACCACCGCATTTGCCGATTTGCTGGCCACTTCCGCCACAGCCCAGGTCGAAAAAACCAGGCAGGCCACAGGGCTTGAGACCATTGTGAAGTTTCTCTTCACCAGCGGTTCCACCAAGCTCCCCAAAGCGGTCATCAACACCCAGCGCATGTGGTGCGCCAACCAGCAGCAAATGCTGCAGTCCATGCCCGTGCTGGGAGAAGCGCCGCTGGTACTGGTGGACTGGCTGCCCTGGAACCACACCTTTGGTGGCAACCACAACTTCGGCATGGTGGTCTACAACGGCGGCACCTTGTACATTGATGACGGCAAGCCCACCCCTGCGCTGATGGGCGAGACGCTGCGCAACCTGCGGGAGATTGCGCCTTCGGTTTACTTCAACGTACCCACGGGGTTCGAGGCCATCGCCTTGGCCATGACGACCGATGATCTGCTGCGCAAAACCCTGCTCTCCAAGGTCAAGATGTTTTTCTACGCCGGGGCCGCGCTGGCGCAGCCCGTGTGGGACAGCCTCTATGCATCGCAAGAGCGCGAGGTTGGCGAGCGCATCGTCATGAGCACCGGGCTGGGCATGACCGAGTCCGGGCCGTTTGCCATTTTTGTGACCAACCCGAACGTGAAGGCCGGCGACCTGGGCGTGCCCACGGTGGGCATGGACATCAAGCTGGTGGACATGGGCGGCAAGACCGAGGTGCGCTACCGCGGGCCCAACATCACGCCGGGCTACTGGCGCGCCCCGCAAGAAACCGCCGAGCACTTTGATGAAGAAGGCTTCTTTTGCTCAGGCGATGCCGTCAAGTGGATTGACGAGACCGATGAGCACCAAGGCCTCAAATTTGACGGCCGTATTGCCGAAGACTTCAAGCTCGCCACCGGCACCTTTGTGAGCGTGGGCCCGCTGCGCGCCAAGATCGTGACGGCGGGTGCGCCTTACATCCAAGACGCCGTGCTCACCGGCATCAACCTCAAGGAGGTCGGTGCCATGGTGTTCCCCACCAACGCCGTGCGGGCTTTGAGCGGGCTGGACGCCAGTGCGCCCATGACCGATGTGCTGGCCAGCGCGCCGGTGCTGGCGCATTTTCAGAACGTACTCAATGGCTTGGCAAGCAGTGCAACCGGCAGCGCCAGCCGCATTGCCCGCATGTGCCTGCTGGCCGACCCGCCCACCCTGGACCGGGGCGAGGTCACCGACAAAGGCTCGATCAACCAGCGCGCGGTGCTCACACACCGCGCCGGGACGGTGGAAGCACTGCATGCCGATGCACTGCACACCATACTGAAACCCCAACTTTAAAGGAACGCCACCATGGCCAGCAAAGGTTTTTTCTCTCAATTCAACGACGTGTGGATGCTCGATGGCGTTCGCACCCCGATGGTCGATTACTGCGGTGCCCTGGGCCACATCTCGCCCACCGATCTGGGCATCAAGGCCGCCCGCGCGGCCCTGGAACGCAGTGGCGTGCCCGGCGCCGATATCGGCTCGGTTATTGGCGGCAATATGGCGCCCGGCGATTTTGAGCAGTTCATGCTGCCGCGCCACATTGGCTTGTATGCGGGCGTGCCGGTCGAAGTACCGGCCCTGATGGCCCAGCGCATTTGCGGCACGGGTTTCGAGCTCTTCCGCCAGGCGGGCGAGCAGATTCAAAGCGGCGCCTGCGACACGGCGCTGGTGGTGGGCAGCGAGAACATGACGCGCAATCCGATTTGCGCCTTTGAGCACCGCACCGGCTTCAAGCTCGGCGCGCCGGTGGGCTTCAAGGATTACATGTGGGAGGCTCTGAATGACTCGACCCCTGGCATCAACATGATCCAGACGGCCGAGAACCTGGCCAAGAAATACAGCATCACCCGCCAGGAGGTCGACGAGTTCGCCTCCCAGTCGTTTGCCAAAGCCGTGGCAGCTCAAGAGAGTGGCTTTCATGCCGGTGAAATCGTGCCGGTGATCACCGAAAAATTCGAATTGGCGGGCTACAAAACCCGCGGCATCAAGCTGCAAGGCAAGGTCACCGAGGTAGCAGTTGACACCCATGTGCGCCTCTCGCCGGTCGAGGTGTTGGCCAAGCTGCGCACCGTCTATGACGGCGGTGTGCAAACCGGTGGCAACAGCGCCGCCCTGGTGGATGCCGCCGCCGCCGCTGTGGTGACCTCGGGCGACTACGCCCGGGCCCATGGCAAAACTCCGCTGGCCCGTGTCGTGGCCTGCGCCGTGGTGGGTGTGCCGCCCGAGATCATGGGCATTGGCCCTGCACCGGCCATTCGCCTGCTGCTGGAGCGCACAGGCATGACGCTGGACCAGATCGGCCGTTTTGAGATCAATGAAGCCCAGGGCGCGCAAACGCTGGCCGTGGGGCGCGAACTGGGGCTGGACCTGAGCAAGCTCAATGTCAACGGCGGTGCCATTGCCCTGGGTCACCCCCTGGCGGCCACCGGCGTGCGCCTGACCATCACCCTGGCGCGCGAACTCCAGCGCTCTGGTGTGCGCTGGGGCATTGCGTCGGCGTGCATTGGTGGCGGCCAAGGCATTGCGCTGTTGCTCGAAAACACGGCTGCCGCCTGATATTCAAGCCAAACAAGGCTCTAGCCGGCGTATCTATTGACTTTATAGCTACGACATCAATAGCATTTAATATTTGAAAGCCTGACATGATTATTCAAGGACAAGCCGCTTTGGTCACGGGCGGAGGCTCCGGCCTCGGCGAAGCCACGGCCCATGAACTCGCCCGCCTGGGCGCCCGCGTGGCCGTGCTCGACATGAATGCCACCAACGCCGAGAAGGTCGCGGCCGAGATCAACGCCGCCCACGGCGAGGGCAGCGCCCTGGCCTGCCCCTGCGACATCACCAACACCGACAGCCTGCAAGCCGCCATCGACCAGGCTGCTGCTGCCCACGGCCCGGCCCGCATGCTGATGAGCATTGCCGGCATTGGTGCCGCCAAACGCGTGGTCGCCAAAGACGGCTCCGCTGCGCCGCTGGAAGACTTTGTGCGCGTCATCAACGTCAACCTGATAGGCACCTACAACGCGGCCCGCCTGTTTGCCGCCGCGTGCGCCAAGCTCGACCCCATGGAAGACGGCGAGCGCGGTGTGATGGTGTTCACCGCCTCGGTTGCCGCGTTTGATGGCCAGGTCGGCCAGCAGGCCTACAGCGCCTCCAAGAGTGGTGTGGTCGGCATGACCTTGCCCATGGCCCGCGACCTGGCGCAGCATGGCATCCGGGTCTGCACCATTGCCCCCGGCCTGTTTGCCACGCCGCTCATGAAGACCCTGCCTGAGCCGGTGCAGCAGTCTTTGGCGGCCAGCATTCCGTTCCCGGCACGCCTGGGCAAGCCTGAAGAATTTGCGCAACTGGCCAGCCACATCGTGACCAACATGCACCTGAATGGCGAAGTGATTCGCCTGGACGGCGCACTGCGCATGGCGCCCCGTTAAGGGCAACACCATGAGCAAAACCGTGGTTTACGAAGTGGAAGTGATGTTTGGCGACTGCGACCCCGCCGGCATTGTTTTTTTCCCGAATTTCCTGAAGTGGATGGACGCCTCCTCGCTCAACTTCTTTGTCAAGTGCGGCGTGCCCACCTGGCGCGATCTGGTCAAGATCAACGGCATCATCGGCACGCCGCTGCTGGAGATCAACACCAAGTTCTCGCGCCCCGCCACCTATGGCGAAAGGCTGCAAATCCATACCAGCGTGACCGAATGGCGCGACAAGGTCTTCATTCACAAACATGTGGTCATGCGCGGCGACGACCTGTTGTGCGAAGGCACCGAGACCCGTGCGTTTTGCATTCGCCACCCCGACAACCCGGACCGCATCAAGGCCATCCCGGTGCCTGAAGACATCAAGTCCAAGTGTTCCTGAAGCGTGTTCCTGAAGCGCGTTTTTTTGTTCCCGTACCCACAACCACTGAGGAGACATCGTATGAAGCTTGCTAAATCCCTTATCGCAGTCGCAGCCACCCTGGCCCTGTCTGGCGCCGCGCTGGCCGACATCACCATCGGCGTCAGCCTGTCGCTCACCGGGCCGGGTTCCGGCTTGGGCATTCCGATGCAAAACCAGTTCAAGCTGTTCCCCACCACCATTGCAGGTGAAAAGGTGAACCTGATCCTGATGGACGACGCGTCCGACCCTGGCAAAGGCACACAAAACGCACGCCGCTTCACCACCGACGACAAGGTCGACGTGATCATTGGCTCCTGCCTCACACCGGTCGCTGCGGCCATGAGCGATGTGGCCAACGACGCCAAAACAGTGCAGTTAGCGGGTTCCCCCGTGGGCCTGCCCCCCGGCAAAGATGAGTTTGTGTTCCGCCTGCCACAGTCCAATACCGTCATGGGCTATGCGGTTGTGGAGCACATGAAGAAGCAAGGCATCAAGACCATTGGCTTCCTGGGTTACACCGATGCCTACGGCGAGCAGTGGCTCAAGGAATTTGGACCCCAGGCTGAAAAAGCCGGGATGAAGATCGTCGCTGTGGAGCGTTTTGCACGCGCCGACACCGGCGTGACCGCGCAGGCCTTGAAATTGACCGCAGCCAACCCCGACGCCATTCTGGTTGTGGCGTCCGGCTCCGGCGCTGCCATGCCCCAGCTCGGCCTGGTCGAGCGCGGCTTCAAAGGCAAGATTTACCAGACCCATGCTGCCGCCAGCAAAGACCTGATGCGTGTGGGCGGCAAGGCCGTGGAAGGCACCTACGTGGTGTCCGGACCGGCCGTGATTGCCGAGCAACTGCCCGACAGCCATCCTTCCAAAAAGGTGGCCGTCGACTTCGTCCAGAAGTATGAAAAAGCAGTGGGCGCAGGCCTGCGCAACCAGTTTGCGGGCCACGCTTACGACGCACAAATTGCCCTGGAAAAAGCGGTTCCCATCGCGCTGAAAAAAGCCAAGCCCGGCACGCCCGAGTTCCGCCTGGCATTGCGTGACGCCTTTGAAACCATGGGCCCCACGGTCTTCGCGCATGGCGTGATGAACTGGAGCAAAACCGACCATTGGGGCTACACCATGGAAACCGGCGTGATGCTCAAGGTCGTGAACGGCGAATTCAAGGTCGAATAAGGCCGAACCACGGTGCACTCGGGCGGGCCCTGCACAGGGGCCCGCCATCCATCTGTTTTACTGAAGGGCTTCCTCATGGACGCATCGATCGCCAGCATCCTGCTGCTGGACGGCTTGACCAATGGTGCCGTGTATGCCCTGCTGGGCCTGGCCACCGTGCTGGTGTTTGCCGTCACCCGCATCATCTTTATTCCCCAGGGGGAGTTTGTGGCCTACGGCGCACTCACCCTGGCCATTTTGCAAACCGGCAAAGTGCCAGGTACTGTCTGGCTGCTGCTGATTCTGGCGGTTGTCACCAGCCTGGTGGAAGGTGTGGCCCAGTGGCAACACCAGCGCCATGCCCCGCGCGCCATCAAGGCGGCGCTCAAGATGCTGCTGCCCGCCGTTGTCGTTGCAGGCGTCACCGCCTGGGCGGCACCGCAAAACTTTCACCTTGGCATCCAGGCGCTGCTCAGCGTCGCCTTGGTCACAGCGTTCGGCCCGCTGGTCTACCGCCTGGCCTACCAGTCGCTGGAAGCGGCCACACCG
>JBIIVW010000162.1:0-7490 GCA_044339205.1 Rhodoferax sp.
CAAGGAAAGCCCATGAAAAAAGCCCGCGGATAGCGGGCTTTTTTGTGAAGAGAAACTGAATTACTTCAGTTTCATTTCCTTGTAATCCACATGCTTGCGAGCTTTGGGATCAAATTTCTTGATCAGCATTTTCTCGGGCATGGTCTTCTTGTTTTTGCTGGTGGTGTAGAAGTGACCGGTGCCAGCTGTAGATTCCAGCTTGATTTTTTCGCGTCCGCCTTTGGTTGCCATGATGTTTCCTTTGAGTTATCAGGCTTGACCGCGTGCGCGCAGGTCCGCGAGCACAACATCAATACCGTTTTTGTCGATCAAACGCAGTCCTGCATTTGAAATACGCAGACGAATCCAGCGGTTTTCGGACTCAACCCAGAAACGGCGGTATTGCAGGTTCGGCAGGAACCGGCGCTTGGTTTTATTGTTGGCGTGGGAAACTTTGTTTCCGACCATTGGGCCTTTGCCCGTGACTTCACATACGCGTGCCATTAGGACACTCCGATACTTCTTAACGGCCTTTGCCGAAAATGACACGCTTTTCACAGCAAATCAAATCTGGCTCAAACCTCACCTCGCCAAGTAAAAAGGGTGGCGGTAACCCAAATACTGAAATTTGGCCCCAGAGCCCAATTTCAGCAAAGCCTGCGATTATAGCGGGCTTCGTTCGGCCTCTTTTGCCGGCGCCTTGAGCTTACTCCTGTTCCAGAAAGCGCTGGGCGTCCAGTGCTGCCATGCAACCCGTGCCTGCGCTGGTGATGGCTTGGCGATACACATGGTCTTGCACGTCGCCTGCGGCAAAGATGCCCGGCACGCTGGTTTGCGTAGCAAAACCCTTGAGCCCGCCCTGGGTGATGATGTAGCCGCCTGCCATGTCCAGTTGATTCTGGAAAATATCGGTGTTGGGTGAGTGGCCAATCGCGATGAAACAACCTTTGAGCGTCAGGTCTTCTGTAACACCTGTGTCCACGTGTTTCAGTCGAATGCCGGTCACGCCACTGGCATCGCCCAACACTTCATCCAAAGTGCGAAATGTCTTGAGTTCAATCTTGCCGGAGGCGACTTTCTCCATCATTTTGTCGATCAAAATAGGTTCGGCCTTGAATTTGTTGCGGCGATGCACCAAGGTGACCTTGCTGGCGATATTGGACAAATACAGGGCCTCTTCGACGGCCGTGTTGCCTCCACCAACGACGCAGACTTCTTGGTCACGGTAGAAAAACCCGTCGCAAGTGGCGCACCCGGACACCCCGCGTCCCATGAATGCGGTCTCGGAGGGCAGGCCCAGGTATTTGGCGGACGCACCGGTCGCAATAATCAGTGAGTCACAGGTGTAAACGCCGCTGTCTCCCGTCAACGTGAAGGGGCGTTTTTGGAAGTCAACCGCGTTAACATGGTCGAAGATAATTTCGGTCTTGAAGCGCTCAGCGTGCTCCTGAAAACGCTGCATCAATTCGGGTCCCTGGACGCCGTGCACATCGGCAGGCCAGTTGTCCACTTCGGTGGTGGTCATGAGTTGGCCACCTTGGGCAATCCCGGTGATGAGCAAGGGGTTGAGATTGGCCCGGGCGGCGTAGATGGCCGCTGTATAACCTGCTGGTCCGGAGCCCAAAATCAAAACCCGGGCATGTCGTTCGTTTGACATCTTGAAAAACCTTTTTGTTAAAAATCTGCTGTGCCGTGTACAGTCAGACGTAGTATGACTTACTCGTTAAACACCCTGAATTCTTCCCGTACTTCGACCCATCCGCCTCGCTCCGGTTGGTCCCGTTTCATGGGTGAGCTGGGCCTGATGACAGGCTTCTTAATCCTGATCTTTTGTTTGCTGGCCCTGCTGAGCTACTCGCCTCAGGACGCCGCGTGGTCGACCTCAGGCAATGGCGGCTCGGTGCGCAATAAGGCTGGGTTGTTGGGCGCCTGGTTGGCAGATGGGGGTTATTTTTTATTGGGGTTTTCGTTCTGGTGGTGTGTCGCAGCGGGTGTCTATGCCTGGCTGGCCGGCTTGGCGCAATGGCTTCGCGGGCGGGAGTTGCTCACACCAAAGACCGAACCACTGGCTTCAGCCAACTCCACCCTCGCGCGATTCACGGCCAGCCGGCTTGCTTTCTGGCTTGGGCTGATCCTTTTATTGAGTGCGAGTGTCATTCTTGAGTGGTCGCGCTTTTACAGTCTGGAGCCGCGTTTGCCGGGGCACGGTGGGGGTGTTCTGGGCTATTTTGTGGGGCCACTCAGTGTGCGTTGGCTGGGCTATGCTGGCTCGGCGCTATTGGCTATCGCCTTGGGGCTGGTGGGTTCGGCCATGGTGTTCCGGTTTTCCTGGGGTCAGGTCGCAGAGCGCCTGGGCGGTTGGCTCAGTGTCCAGATCGAATCCCGGCGCGAGCAGCGAGAGGTAGCGCAAGACATCGCTCTGGGCCAGCAGGCTGCACGGGAGCGCGAAGAAGTGCTGATCGAGGAGCGTGAGGACATGGCCGTGCATCACCCCTCGCCCGTGATGATCGAACCGGTATTGATGAATGTGCCTAAAAGCCAGCGCGTGGTCAAAGAGCGGCAAAAGCCCTTGTTCAAAGAGCTGCCTGACAACAATTTGCCGCAGGTTGACCTGCTTGACAGCCCGCTTTTGAAGCAGGAGACCGTCGCCCCCGAAACGCTGGAGATGACCAGCCGCATGATCGAGAAAAAGCTCAAGGATTTCGGTGTCGATGTGCGGGTGGTTCTGGCCCAGCCAGGCCCGGTCATTACGCGCTACGAGATTGAGCCCGCCACGGGTGTTAAGGGGTCCCAGATTGTGGGCTTGGCCAAGGATCTGGCCCGCTCACTGAGTTTGGTGTCCATCCGGGTGGTCGAGACCATTCCTGGCAAGAATTACATGGCACTGGAGTTGCCCAATGCCAAGCGTCAGTCCATCAGTCTGGCTGAGATTTTGGGTTCATCGGTCTACCATGAAGCCAAGTCGATGCTAACCATGGGCCTGGGGAAAGACATCATTGGCAACCCGGTGGTCGTTGATCTTGCCAAGATGCCCCACGTGCTGGTGGCGGGAACCACGGGTTCGGGCAAGTCGGTGGGTATCAATGCCATGATTTTGAGCCTTTTGTACAAGGCCGAGGCGCGGGATGTCCGGCTCCTGATGATTGACCCCAAGATGCTGGAGATGTCGGTCTATGAGGGCATTCCCCATTTGCTGGCGCCCGTGGTCACTGACATGAAGCAGGCGGCTTACGGCTTGACCTGGTGCGTGAATGAGATGGAACGTCGCTACAAGCTTCTTAGCAAGTTGGGTGTGCGAAACCTTGCCGGTTACAACGCCAAGATGGATGAGGCCAAAGCGCGGGGTGAGTTGATTGGCAACCCGTTCAGCCTGACGCCCGAGTCGCCGGAGCCCTTGGAGCGCCTGCCGCACATCGTGGTCGTCATTGACGAGTTGGCCGACTTGATGATGGTCATCGGTAAAAAAATTGAGGAATTGATTGCACGCCTGGCCCAAAAGGCGCGCGCGGCGGGCATTCACCTGATTCTGGCCACGCAGCGTCCCAGTGTGGATGTGATTACCGGGCTGATCAAGGCCAATATTCCCACCCGCATTTCTTTCAAGGTCAGCAGCAAGATCGACAGCCGCACCATTTTGGACCAGATGGGTGCAGAAGCCTTGCTGGGCTTGGGTGACATGTTGTACATGCCGGGCAGTGGGTTGCCCACCCGTGTGCACGGTGCCTTTGTGAGTGATGAGGAGGTGCACCGGGTGGTCAGTTACCTCAAGTCCCAGGGTGAGCCCAACTACATAGAGGGTGTGCTGGAGGGCGGCACCGATGACAGCGTGGGGGATTTGATGGGCGAGGGCGGCAGTGGCAGCGGTGAGAAAGACCCCATGTACGACCAGGCGGTCGAGGTGGTATTGAAAAACCGCAAGGCCAGCATCTCCCTGGTGCAGCGTCACCTCAAGATTGGTTACAACCGCGCGGCCCGGCTGGTTGAAGACATGGAGAACGCCGGTTTGGTCAGTTCCATGAGCAGCAGTGGTCAGCGTGAAATTTTGGTGCCTGCAAGGGCGGAGTGAAACATGAAACGAATCGCTACTATTTTAATAGCTTCTTGGGCAATCAATTCGCCAGCTGGAGGCCTGGAAAGCCTTGAACTTTTTGTGAAAACAGCAAAAACAGGCCGCGCCGACTTCACGCAGGTGGTGACCTCGCCGGCCAGAGAGGGGCAGGCACCCCGGGTGAAAACGTCCAGCGGCACATTCGAGTTTTCCAGACCCCACCGGTTCAAGTTCATCTATAACAAGCCGTTTGAGCAAAGCATCGTGGCGGATGGTCAAACCTTGTGGTTGTATGACGCGGACCTGAACCAGG
Source organism: Rhodoferax sp. (assembly GCA_044339205.1). GTDB lineage: Bacteria > Pseudomonadota > Gammaproteobacteria > Burkholderiales > Burkholderiaceae_C > Rhodoferax. The sequence goes on from JBIIVW010000162.1 coordinate 4,341, forward strand.
TGACCGCGCGCAAGCAGTCGCAGGTTTTGGGCTCTACCCCTGCGGCGTTGATCGCTGCTGCGCCTGATTTGCGGGCGCTGCAGGCTGATTTCACGCTGGCAGATGCGCCCGACAAGGATGGACTGCAATGGGTGGCCGCCACGCCCAAGGCGGGTGATGGTCAGTTGCAGAGCATTCGGGTGGGCTTTCAGGCCAGCGACCCTGTAAAACAAGTGACAGGCGGACTGGCTGCCCTGGAGATACTCGACAGCTTTGGGCAACGCTCCCTTCTGACATTCAGCCGCATGGAGGTGAACCCAGCGTTGCCCAGCGCGAGCTTTCAGTTCAAAACCCCGGCGGGGGCAGATGTCATCCGGCCTTGAGGTCGCACGAGTGGACAAAGTGCAGTCTGGCCCCCACGAGCCTCTGGCCGAGCGGCTCCGCCCCAAAACACTCAGTGAGGTCATTGGCCAGCAGCAACTGCTCGGCGAAGGCATGGCGCTGCGGATCGCGTTTGAGTCCGGGCAAGCTCACAGTTGTATTTTGTGGGGACCGCCCGGCACGGGAAAAACCACGATCGCGCGGCTGATGGCAACGGCTTTTGACGCCCAGTTCATCACCATCAGTGCCGTGCTCGGGGGCATGAAAGACATCCGTGAAGCGGTGGAACTGGCGCAGTTGGCACGCGGGCAGGGACGGCGGACGATCGTCTTCGTGGATGAAGTTCACCGTTTCAACAAAAGTCAGCAGGATGCCTTTTTGCCCCATGTGGAGAGTGGGCTATTTACTTTTATTGGCGCCACCACGGAAAACCCGTCGTTTGAAGTGAATTCGGCCTTGCTGTCCCGGGCAGCCGTGTACGTGCTACAGCCCCTTGCAGCTGAAGATTTAAAGGAAATAGTGCTTTTGGCCGGCGACTCTATTGGTCTAGGTGCTATTGAAGATATAGCGATTGATCGTTTGGTAGCCTACGCCGACGGCGATGCACGGCGATTGCTCAATACCCTGGAGACCTTGGCGGTGGCAGCCCGTCAGGAAAAGATTTCCGAACTCACCGACGAATGGCTGCTCAAGGTGCTGGGTGAGCGCATGCGCCGCTATGACAAGGGCGGTGAGCAGTTCTATGACACCATTTCCGCTTTGCACAAGTCAGTTCGGGGCAGTAACCCCGATGCAGCGCTGTATTGGTTTGTGCGCATGCTGGATGGCGGTGCGGACCCCCGTTATCTGGCGCGCCGGCTCATCCGCATGGCCAGCGAAGACATCGGGCTGGCCGACCCGCGCGCGCTGCGTATGGCGCTGGACGCAGCCGAAGTCTATGAGCGCCTGGGGTCGCCGGAGGGCGAACTGGCGCTGGCCGAGTGTGTGGTTTACCTGGCAGTCGCGGCCAAATCGAATGCGGTTTACAAGGCTTTCAAGGAGGCCCGGGCGTTTGTGAAAAAAGATGGCACTCGCCCAGTGCCCATGCACCTGCGCAATGCGCCTACCCAACTGATGAAAGACCTGGATTACGGCAAAGCCTATCGCTACGCCCACGATGAACAAGATGCGTTTGCCGCGGGTGAGCGCTATTTGCCCGACGGCATGACCGGCCCTGGTTTTTACCGCCCGGTGGAGCGTGGGTTGGAGGTCAAGATCGCTGAAAAATTGCGGCGCTTGCGGGCGCTCGACCGGCAGCACGGGGCAGAGATCGCATCTGGATAACGCACCGGTTGGAATCATCTAACCCAAGGGCTTGCCCTAGGTCAAGGACGGTCCTTACTCCAGTACACTGCCGAGTTGCGGTTTTGGGGTGTCTGCATCCAGACGGATGAATACTTTCAAAAAAAATAGATTTTTTAAGGAAATGAAGTGGATATGAAGCTTGCTCAATTTTTGAAGGCTGGTGCCTGCGCGCTGGGTTTGGCCCTTACTTTGACATCTGGCATGGTGGGTGCCCAGCCCGCCGCAACGCCAGCACCTACAGCGACCGGCGCAGCGCCTGCCACCCCGGTTGCTGCCACGGTCACACCCGGTCAGGCTTCGGCTGTTGCTGCCCCCAAAGCCCCTGAAACCGCAGCCAATCCCTACGGGCTGGAATCACTGTGGAAGACCTCTGACTCGGTTGCCAAGGTCGTCTTGCTGCTGCTGCTCATCATGAGCGTGGGCAGCTGGTACATCATGGTCGTCAAACTCCTGGAGCAAGCCAAGATGGGTCGCCAGGCCAAAGCCGCCGCCAGCGACTTCTGGACAGCGGGCACCGTGCAGCAAGGCGCCAATGCCCTGGAGGCCAGCAGCGCGTATCGCTTCATTGCCGATGCTGCTACCAACGCCCTCAAAAAGCACGAAGGCCTCATGGGCCACATCCCGCTCAACGACTGGATCTCCATGGGCATCCAGCGCGCCGTGGACCGCGTGCAAAGCAACACGCAGGGCGGCCTGGCCTTTCTCGCCACCGTAGGCTCCATCTCCCCCTTTGTGGGCCTCTTTGGCACCGTCTGGGGCATCTACCACGCCCTGACCGCCATCGGCATCTCCGGCCAGGCCTCCATTGACAAAGTCGCTGGCCCCGTCGGTGAAGCCCTGATCATGACCGCCATCGGCCTGGCCGTGGCCGTACCCGCCGTGCTCGCCTACAACTGGCTGGTGCGTCGCAACAAAGCCGTCATGGACGACGTGCGCGCCTTCAGCAGCGACCTGCACGCCGTCGTGCTGGGCACCGTCAACAAGGCCTGAGACCCGCCATGTCCATGAACGTTGGCTCCAGCGACGACGGCGACGACGCCGTCATGTCGGCCATCAACACCACCCCGCTGGTGGACGTCATGCTCGTGCTGCTGATCATCTTTTTGATCACTATCCCCGTTGTGACCACCTCCATCCCCGTCACGCTCCCTAAAGAGCGCGTCGAAGTGCGCGAAACCAAGCCCGAGAACATCATCATCTCGGTCGACCCGGGTGGCAACATCTATTGGTATGAAACCCGCGTCAGCGGTGTGGACGCCCTGGTGGAGAAGCTCAAGAAAGTCTCCACCCTGGATCCCCAGCCCTCGGTGCAAGTGCGAGGCGACCTCAATGCCACTTATGAGGGTGTGGGCAAGATTCTGCTGGCCTGCCAGCGCGCCGGCATCGTCAAGGTCGCCTTCATCACCGAGCCTCCAGCGCTGGGTGGATGAGACCCAGGCAGAGCCA
>JBIIVW010000163.1:0-7418 GCA_044339205.1 Rhodoferax sp.
ATGGCGCGCTTAGTGAAAGACCGCATCCCGCTGACAGTGTGTCCGTTGTCCAATTTGAAGCTGCGTGTAGTCTCTAATCTGGCACAACACAATCTGGGGCAGCTGTTGCAGGCGGGTATCGTGGCGACCGTCAACTCCGATGACCCGTCTTACTTTGGTGGCTATATCAATCAAAACTTCACCGAGACGTTCGCCGCCCTGGCACTCACAGCCCAGGATGCCTATCAGTTGGCACACAATAGTTTCGAGGCGAGTTTCATTGACGAAGCGCAGAAACGGGCCTTCCAGGATCGCCTTGCATCCACTTTTGAGACGTTTCAGTAGGCACCCCACGCAAAGTGCAACGTCAAAAGACCCGTTAAAATCCAGCTCAAGGTCCGTTGCTCCGGCGGGCCTTGCTTTTATGTTTCGGAGCCATGTAGAGGACTACCATGTACAAAAACCTCGCCGTCGCGCTCGCGGCCGCTTGTTTTATTTCGCCCGTTTTTTCACAAATCGATCCAGCACCATCTGGCGGAACCCCGCTCAAGGCCGGTTTTCTTTATGTGGCGCCGCTCAATGATGTTGGGTGGGTTCGCCAGCATGACGAAGGGCGCCGTGCAGTTGAAGCGACCTTGGGGGCCCGGGTCAAGACCACTTACGTCGAAAACGTCGCCGAAGGACCGGACGCAGAACGCGTCATTCGCGATTTGGTCGCGACCGGTCACAAGCTCATTTTTACGCCTAGTTTTGGTTACATGGAGCCGACCCTGAAGGTGGCGAAGGAGTTTCCGGACGTCAGGTTCGAGTCCGTTACGGGTTACAAGACCGCACCCAACGTGGCGGTGGCCAACGCCCGCTATTACGAGGGCCGGTATTTGGCCGGCGTAGCCAGTGGACGCATGACCACCAGCAACGTGGCCGGTTACGTCGCAGGGTTCCCCATTCCTGAGGTGTTGCAAGGCATCAATGCGTTTGCTTTAGGCATGCGCTCGGTCAACCCGAAGGCCGAGGTCAAGGTCGTGTGGCTCAATGCGTGGTTCGACCCCACGCGCGAGCGCGACGCGGCGATGACGCTGTTCAATCAGAACGTGGATGTCATTGCTTTCCATACCGGTTCATCGGCGGTGATGGTGGCGGCGCAGGAGCGTGGCAAGCTGGCGGTCGGTTATCACTCTGACATGCGCAAAGTGGCGCCTGATGCGCAAATTGTGGCCGTCACGCACCAGTGGGGCGATTACTACACGCGCCGGGCACAGGCTGTGCTCGATGGCACCTGGAAAACAGGCGTGGTCTGGGGCGGCGTGCGCGAAGGCATGATCAAGGTCGACGGCTTTGGTTCGAAAGTGCCAAAAACGGTGCAAACCGAGGTGCTGGCGCGTCAACGTGATATTGCCAAGGGTCAACTGCATCCATTTCACGCTAGACAGTCGGTACTGGACAACGAGGGTCGCGAGGTTATTGCCAAAGGCCAGACCCTCACGGATGAGCAAATCCTCAAAATGAACTGGCTGGTGCAAGGCGTCCAGGGCAAGCTCCCCTGACGGCTTGCTGCAGGGTCAGGCCATTGCGGCAATAAAGTCTATTGGGCGCGGGGTATGGTTTGACAAAGGCACGGGGTTAAGCTCCAGAGTTATGAAAGCCTACCGCGCATCCATCCTCTACTTTGCCCCTGATCGGGAGCCACGCCACTCAGCAATCTTTGAAAAAGATGGTTTATTGGTGGTGGGTCCTGATTTTCAAGGCACTCAGGTCGTGCAAGCCGTGGGTCCTTACGAGGACGTGATGCGCAAATTTCCCGAGGTGCCTGTCGAGCACTTGCCGGGCCGCATCATCGCCCCTGGCTTTGTTGACCTGCACATTCACTACCCACAGACTAACGTCATTGGATCGCCCGCCGAGGGCTTGCTTCCCTGGCTGGAGAATTACACTTTTCCAGAAGAAAAACGCTTTGTAGCCGCTGAATACAGTCAGCAAGCAGCTACTTTTTTTATCGCTGAGTTGCTGCGCAATGGGGTGACGACCGCCTTGGCATTTGCAACCTCCCATCCTGAATCCGTGAATGCCTTGTTCAACGAGGCATTGCGGCACCGCCTGCGTCTCATCACCGGGCTTTGCCTGATGGATCGGCATGCGCCTGCCGACCTGTTGAACCGTGCCGCGCTCAATGGCGCACGTGATGCCACCGAACAAAGTCTGATTGATTCTGAGGTGTTGATCCAACAATGGCATGGCAAGGGGCGCCTGGGCTATGCCATTACGCCGCGCTTTGCGCCCACGTGTTCGCCAGCGCAAATGCATGGGGCCGGCGAACTGGCTGCGAAATATCCCGATGTCTGGATTCAGTCGCATGTCGCTGAAAACAAGGACGAGATTGCCTGGGCACGCCAGTTGTTCCCTGATTCACGCAGTTACCTGGCCACCTATGCTGATTTCGGCTTGATGCGTCAACGCGCCATGTATGCGCATTGCATTCATTTTGACGAGGAAGACCGTATCCTGATGGCTGAGACGAAAACAGCAGCAGCCGTTTGTCCGACCAGCAACCTGTTCCTGGGCAGTGGATTCTTTGACTACGCGGCGGCGGATCGGGCCGGCTTTCCATATGGGCTGGCGAGCGACGTGGGCGGAGGAACCAGCTTCAGTCCTTTTCACACTATGTTGGCGGCTTACTACGTGGGAAGAGAGGGGCAGACCAAGCCTGGTTTGTCGTTATCACCTCAGCAGCTTTGGTGGCGGCATACGGCGGGTGCAGCGTCGGCCTTGGGGCTTGATGGCCGCTGCGGCGGCCCGGCGGTGGGTAATTTGCTACCGGGTTGCGAGGCCGATTTTGTCGTCCTGAATCCGCAGGCCACGCCTTTGCTCGCTTTCAGGACCGGCAATTCCAACAGTCTGGATGAACTGCTTTTTGCCATGATCGTTCTGGGTGATGATCGGTTAGTTGAAAAGACCGTGATTTCTTGAAATTAGTGCCAAATCGGCTGCTAGCCGTATAATCTATTGGATCGTTCTGTCTTTTTTTATAGCAAATCCCCAGCTTACAATCTGCATAAATTAGGAGTTTCGCCCCCATGACAATCAAAAGTGACAACTGGATTCGCCGCATGGCCGAGACAACCGGAATGATAGAGCCGTTCGAGCCGCGTCAGGTGCGCGAACGCGTGGGCAAGAAAATCATCAGTTACGGCACCAGCAGTTATGGCTATGACATTCGCTGCGCCCCGGAATTCAAGGTTTTCACCAATATCCACAGTACCGTTGTGGACCCCAAAAATTTTGACGAAAAGAGTTTCGTAGATTTTTATGGTGACAGTTGCATCATTCCACCCAACAGTTTTGCGCTGGCTCGGACTGTGGAGTATTTCCGTATTCCCCGTAACGTGTTGACCATCTGCCTGGGCAAAAGTACCTATGCGCGCTGCGGCATCATCGTCAACGTGACGCCGTTTGAGCCCGAGTGGGAAGGTTACGTCACGCTTGAGTTCTCAAACACGACCCCCTTGCCTGCCAAAATTTACGCTGGCGAGGGTTGTGCCCAGGTTCTATTTTTCGAGAGCGATGAGGTCTGTGAGACCAGTTACAAGGATCGCGGTGGCAAATATCAGGGTCAGGTGGGCGTGACGTTACCCAAGGCCTGATGATGATCCCAGCACCCTGCCCGTGGCACGTCGACCGCAGTCAAGGTAGCCGGCCATGAAGTGGGGAGGTAATCGTGAATCGGACCATGTGGAAGACCGCCGGGACGACGATGGATCGTCAGGACGAGGCGGCTTGGGTAAGCGCAGCTTGGACATCGGCTCGATTGCCATTGCACTTGTAGCTTCTTACTTTTTTGGGGTCAATCCGATGATGGTGCTTGACTTGTTGAGCGGTGGCAATCCCATGCCACAAACCCAGCAAATCGAATCGCCTAAAGCACCACCTCATGACATCGTGGCGAAATTCGTATCCACGGTTTTGGCAGACACAGAAGATGTGTGGACAAACGTGTTCGCGCAAAGCGGCGCGACTTACAAGAAGCCCACGCTTGTGTTGTTTCGGGGAGCGACGCCGACGCGCTGCGGGCAGGGGCAAGCCGCCATGGGGCCGTTTTACTGCCCTGCTGACCAGAAGGTCTACATCGACCTTGAGTTTTATGAAACACTGAAAACCGGGTTGGGTGCGCCAGGAGACTTCGCGCAAGCCTATGTGATTGCCCACGAAGTGGGTCATCGTATTCAGAATTTATTAGGTATCAGCGCCAAGATGGACCGGATGCGGGGTCGTACCAGTCAGTCGGAGTTGAACGCCCTGAGTGTGCGTATGGAATTGCAGGCCGATTGCTTTGCCGGCGTATGGGCCAACCACGCGCAAGCAGCCCGGCAGTTGCTGGAACAGGGTGATGTCGAAGAGGCCATGAACGCCGCTGAGAAGATTGGTGACGATGCCTTGCAGCGGTCCAATGGGGGGGGACTGTGGTGCCGGATAGCATTACTCATGGCACAGGCGCCCAGAGTCAGCATTGGTTTCAAAATGGCTTGAAAACCGGCAGTGTCAAAGGCTGTGATACGTTCTCTGCCCGCCAATTGTGATATGTGATGGATAATAGAATGCTGCGTCCCTGACTTTGGGACGCCTCAGCTATCAGACAGATAGCGACTGATACTGAATGTGAATGACCAATTTGACCTCTGACTTGACCCCCGATACCTTGCCCATGGCTTTTGCGCAGTTGCAGCTGTCAGCCCCACTTGCACGCGCTGTGGCTGACATGGGCTATGAGTCCATGACTCCAATCCAGGCTCAAGCCATACCTGTGGTGTTGCAGGGCCGCGACGTAATGGGCGCTGCCCAGACCGGTACTGGAAAGACAGCGGCTTTCGCGCTTCCCCTGTTGCAGCGTTTGTTGAAGCACGAAAGCACCTCAACGTCACCCGCTCGTCATCCTGTCCGTGCACTGGTGCTTTTGCCAACGCGTGAATTGGCCGACCAAGTGGCGCAGGCCATCAAGTCTTACGCCAAGTACACGCAGTTGCGCAGCGCAGTGGTTTTCGGCGGCATGGATATGAAGCCCCAGACGATTGAACTGAAAAAGGGTGTGGAAATTTTGGTTGCCACCCCAGGGCGTTTGCTGGACCACATTGAGGCCAAGAATGCCGTTTTGAATCAGGTCGAATATGTGGTGCTGGATGAAGCCGACCGCATGCTTGACATCGGATTTTTGCCAGATCTGCAACGAATTCTGAGTTATCTGCCCAAGCAGCGGACGACCCTGCTGTTTTCGGCGACGTTTTCGTCTGAGATCAAGCGTTTGGCAGGCAGTTATCTACAGGACCCGATCACCATTGAAGTGGCGCGCTCCAACGCCACAGCCTCAACCGTCGAGCAGCATTTTTACAGTGTGGGGGATGATGACAAGCGGCGTGCCTTGCATCAGATTCTCAAGCAACGCGGCATGAAACAGGCATTTGTTTTTGTGAATAGTAAGCTGGGTTGTGCCCGCTTGGCGCGCTCCCTGGAGCATGAGGGCCTGAAAACGACAGCGCTTCATGGTGACAAGAGTCAAGATGAGCGTCTGAAGGCCCTTGATGCGTTCAAAAAGGGCGACGTAGATTTGCTGGTCTGCACAGACGTAGCTGCGCGAGGTCTCGACATCAAAGATGTCCCTGCGGTGTTCAATTTCGATGTGCCGTTCAATGCCGAGGACTATGTTCACCGCATCGGACGCACTGGTCGTGCCGGAGCAGCGGGGCTGGCAGTCACATTTGTTTCCAAAAGCGATGCGCGCTTGGTAGGTGATATTGAGAAGCTCATAAAGACGAAAATTGAACTTGAGGCAGTCGAGTTCGAAGAAGATACGCCCGACATTCGTAAGCAGGGTCGTATCAACGATGGCCGGCGTATGTATGCCGAAGGTGCGCAGGATGATTCACGAAGGCACGATCCGAGATCGGGCAATGAACGCGATGCAGCTCAGGAAGGTCAGTTTGCCCGCAATGATCGTGCGCCTCGGCGTGACTACTCCAGACCGGTGGCGGCCTCGCGTGATCCATTTTTCGATAAGCCTTATGAGCCCACAACTGTTTCGGAAAGTATCCCGTCATGGGAGGTTTCAGCTGTCCGTCACGGACCAAGAAACATTTCCGCGAACATCAAAAGTAAGCGCCGTGTGGCTGCCCTGTTTAAGGCGGATTAGTGACAGGCCCGGTCAATTAGCCGGGCTTTTGGGTCATCTCACACTTGACTTGAATTAATTCTTGAATCAACGGTTTGCCTAGGCCTCCTCCTGCGATTCGCATGGCGCTGAGGCAACCACCCCAAACGCATCCAGTGTCCAAGGCCAAAACGTCGCTTCTTCCCAGCCAGCCCAGCGTCGACCAGTGACCAAATGCCAGGGTCACGGAAGTTGTTTTCCGATCGGGCACATCAAACCAAGGCAGATAGCCCGGAGGCGCACTGGCTGCGCCTTCTTTGAACTTGAACTCCATTTTGCCTTGAGCGTCGCAAAATCGCAGTCGGGTGAGTGCGTTGACGATGACCCGCAGGCGGGGAGTGCCTTTCAGTGTGTCACTCCAGCTGCTCGGCTCGTCGTCGTACATTTCGTGCAAAAAGTTTGCCAACTCAGGGCTACTCAGCATTTCCTCGACTTCCGCAGCCAACGACATCGTTTTCTTCGAAGTCCACGAGGGTAAAACCCCCGCATGCACCATCAAGACGGTGTGGTCATCGATCGTTTCAGTCATAGCCATGCGTTGCGCCCGTAACCATACAAGCATGGCTGCACGGTCTGGCGCCTCCAAAATGCAGCTCAGGGTATCTTTACGATGCTGTTTTCGTACCCCATGTGCTATGGCCAGTAAATACAGATCGTGGTTGCCCAGCAGACAACGTGCCGCCGCTCCGTAGTTCTGCAAGCGGCGAAGCACAGCATCCGAACTCGGTCCTCTGTTAACGAGATCGCCCAGGAGGAAGAGCGTGTCCCTGCTTGGGGAAAATGATATCTTGTCCAAGAGTTGTTGCAAAGCGCTATCGCAGCCCTGAACGTCGCCAATCAAGTAGCGGGCCATATGTTTGTTCTCGTTTTTACTAGGTTGAAGCTTTACTGATTGTCTTCGTGGCGCTGCGCCAAGGGATGTTCGAGCCGGTGTTTCCCCTTAATTGCAAAACTCAGATGACCGTAATGGTAGTGCTGTTTGTAAAGAGATACAAAAGGGCGGTGGGCCGCATCACCCCATCCTCTCATTGTTACCGATTCACGAAAGACCGAGCCTACTCGGTGCTGACTTTGGAGTACGGGCCCAGGCTGGAAAAAAGTTAGTTGCGGTTAAATAGGCCAACGAAAATTTCCGTGCTAGAATTCAAGGCTTCGCTGATCACAGTGAAGAGAGAAAAGCGAGACGAAAGTCAAGCGAAAGAGTCAGATCTTTAAAAATATACAGCCGATAAGTGTGGGCGTTTGA
>JBIIVW010000164.1:0-7404 GCA_044339205.1 Rhodoferax sp.
GCAGCACGGCCTTCAATTTCACCGTCAAGCTCGACAAAGCCAGTACCACCGCCCAGACCGTCTCCTGGGCCGTGGCAGGCTCAGGTACCTCGGCGGCAGCGGCCAACGACTTCACCAGCGCCTTGACTGGCACAACAACCATTGCCGCCGGCCAGACCAGCGCCACCGTTCAAGTTCTGGTGGCGGGTGATACGGCCATTGAAGTCAATGAAACCTTCACAGTCACCCTGACTAGCCCCAGCACGGGCCTCAAGCTCGGCACCGCCAGCGCCACAGCCTCGATCACCAATGACGATGTGGCCCCCGCAGTTCCTGTGGTGTCGATCAGCGCCAATTCGGTCAGCCTGTCCGAAGGCAACAGCGGCAGCACGGCTTTCAATTTCACCGTCAAGCTCGACAAAGCCAGTACCGCCGCCCAGACCGTCAAGTGGGCCGTGGCAGGCTCGGGCACCGCGGCGGCAGCGGCCAACGACTTCACCAGCGCCTTGACTGGCACAACAACCATTGCCGCCGGCCAGACCAGCGCCACCGTTCAAGTTCTGGTGGCGGGTGATACGGCCATTGAAGTCAATGAAACCTTCACAGTCACCCTGACTAGCCCCAGCACGGGCCTCAAGCTCGGCACCGCCAGCGCCACAGCCTCGATCACCAATGACGATGTGGCCGCACCTCTGGATGACTACTCGGCGAGTACAGCGACGACGGGTGTGGTCTTGGTCAACGGTGTGTCCTCCAAGGGAAGCATCGAGAAAATAAACGACTGCGACTTGTTCAAGGTGACGCTCACGGCGGGTACCAGCTACACATTTGACCTCGTTCGCACGGGTGGTTCGCTCAACGCTTACCTGGAGCTTTACAACCCTGGTCTGGCTTTCGTTGCAGTCAATGACAACGCGAGCAGCACGATAAACGACTCAAAAATTGTCTATACAGCTCCCGTCTCCGGTAGCTATTACCTCGCAGCATGGGACGTTGCCTCGGGCACGGGTACCTATTCATTGACGGCCAAAGTGGTGACGTCACTGAATCTGATGGGCGATGCCAACGTCAACTTGCTGACAGGGGCAGGCTACGATGACATCCTGTCAGGCTTGGCGGGTAACGATGTGCTTATCGGCAACGCGGGGGCGGACATCCTGGATGGCGGCATTGGGATGGACTACATGGAGGGCGGCTTGGGTAACGACACTTATATCGTCGACAACAGCATGGATATGGTGCAGGAAATCAGCTCGGCAGGAGGCATTGACTTGGTCAAGTCCTTAGTTTCTTATGCACTGAGCGCCCATATCGAGAACCTCACGCTGACCGGGGTCGCTGCCGTCAGCGGGACGGGAAATGAATTGGCCAATGTGATTGAGGGGAACAGCGCTGCCAACGTGCTCAATGGGGGCGCGGGCAACGATGTCTTGATTGGTGGTGGTGGCAATGACACGTTGGTGGGTGGCTCAGGTTCTGATTTCTTCGTTTTTAATGTGGCCGCCAATGCCAGCAGCAACCTGGATACGGTGATCGACTTTCAATCTGGTCTGGACAAAGTTCAACTCAGTCGCAGTGTTTTCAGCGCTTTGGGCACAGCCTCCACGTCTCTGACCCAAGGGCAGTTTTGGTCAGGTGCTGGTGTGGTTAAAGGGCATGACGCGGATGATCGGCTTCTTTACAACACCAGTACGGGTGCTTTGTATTACGACGCCGACGGCAGCGGCAGCGTCGCCGCCGTGCAGATTGCACTGATCGGCACTTCTACCCGCCCTGTGGTGCTGTTCTCTGATTTTCAGGTGATTGCCTGAAACCGAGCGGCGCGTTTGGGGGGTGATGCCGCTCCTGTCGTCTCCATGACAAGGGCGCACTTCGAAAGTGAGACACTTGAGCTACACAATCTCATCAACATCAGATAACCCATGTCCAAAAAGGACCGTGTCAGCGAAACTCTCGCCACCCAGCTTCTCAAGGCCCACAAGGTGACGTTCACCGAGCACCCTTATGAGTACCTCGCGCACGGCGGCGCGCAACACAGCGCCGAGGTGCTGGGTTTTGATCCATTCACGGTGGTCAAGACGCTCGTCATGCAAGACCAGGACGCCCGGCCCCTGGTGGTGCTGATGCACGGCAACCGCAAGGTGTCCACCAAGAACCTGGCGCGCCAGATCGGCGCCAAGTCGGTGGAACCCTGTCAACCCGAGGTGGCTAACCGGCACAGCGGGTATCTGGTGGGCGGTACCTCGCCGTTTGGATTGCGCCGGGACATGCCGATCTTTGTTGAGCGCTCGATTCTTGAGCTACCGGGCATCCTGATCAACGGCGGACGCCGGGGCTATCTGGTGGGGATCGACCCCCAGGTGTGTGTGGACCTGCTGGGCGCCAAATCGGTGCAGTGCGCCTTGGATGACGGACACTGACTACCCCTTGCGCCCGGGCAGCGGGTGCCGCCGGCGCAGACTGGCAAAATACCAGCTTCATGCTTCGACCACCGGACGCATCAGCAGGAGATATTCTTGGAATCCACCCCGTCTTATTTACCGTATCTGGCCACCTTGCTGGGTTACCTCATTGGCTCACTCTCGTTTGCCGTGATCGTGAGCAGAGCCATGGGCTTGAGCGATCCGCGCACCTTTGGCAGCAAGAACCCGGGCGCCACCAACGTGCTGCGTTCGGGTAACAAAGGCGCAGCCGTTGCCACGCTGCTGCTTGATGCTGCCAAGGGCTGGTTGCCGGTGATGCTGGTCAAGTGGTTCGGCCAACCCTACGGCTTGGAAGAAGGCACCATGGCCCTGGTCGGGTTGGCCGCGTTTCTTGGGCACCTGTACCCGATATTTTTCAGGTTTGTGGGCGGCAAAGGGGTGGCTACCGCGCTGGGCGTGCTGCTGGGATTCAGCTGGATTTTGGGCCTGGCCACGGCGGCCACCTGGTTGATCATGGCTTACTTCTTCCGGTACTCGTCGTTGGCCTCCATCACGGCGGCGCTGTTTGCGCCGGTGTACTACGTCTTTGGCGATGGCACGGCCTGGTTCATGAGCAAGGGTGTTTTGGTGGCGGTGTCCGCCATGTCCTTGCTGCTGATCTACCGCCATGCCGAGAATTTGGGGCGCCTGGCCAAGGGAACCGAGTCGCGTCTGGGCAAAAAAGCTGGCGCCCACCCGGCACCTCACCCGCACGAACCCAAGCACGCCCACGAAAACAAGCCTCATCACAAACGCAAGCACTGAAAGCACACCATGAATTATTGTGTGCTGGACAACGATGTGCTCGACCCCGAAGTAGCCCCGCTCTACACCAGCTATGGCGTGATGTTTGAGCGCTTGCTGCGGGGTGCCGGTGCTGAGGGAACCTTTAAGATTTTTAACACCACGGTGGGGCAGTATCCTGAGTCGTTTGACGGCTTTGATGCGGTGCTGTTGACGGGTAGCCAGGCCGATGCCTTCTCGCAAGAGCCCTGGGTGATTGAGTTGCGGGCCCGGGTGGAGGAACTGCTGCAGGCGCGTAAAACCTTAATCGGTATTTGCTTTGGCCACCAGCTGATAGCCATGTGTCTGGGTGCCCGGGTAGGGCGTGCGCCGCAGGGGTGGGGTGTGGGGCGCCTGACCTACCAGTGGTATGCGCCGGAGCTGACCGCAGGGCGCACCGAGTTGTCGTTGTTGGCCAGCCATCAGGATCAGGTGTTTGACTTGCCTCCAGGTGCCAAGCTGCTGGCCAGCAGCGAGTTTTGCCCGGTGGCGGCTTTTTCAGTGGGTCAGCACGTGTTTTGCGTTCAGCCCCACCCCGAGTTCGTGGAAGACTACAACGCCTACTTGTTGGGGAAAAGGCGTGAGGTTCTGGGAGAAATCGTCTACAACACAGGTATCAGCAGCTTGGCCCTGGACCACGACGGCTTGGTGGTCGCGCGCGTGATGCGGGCCTTCATGGAAGGTGATTTTGAATAAAATCAGCTGCTAGCCGGCGTGATGTAATGGTTTTATAGATAAAAAGTAGAGCGCTCAAGGGTGCTGTGCCGCGTAGGAGCCCATTTGCAGGATGAGATAGTGATTCAGTCGCTCCCGCACGGCCGAGGGCGGCAAGGCCGACTTGATGCCCGGGCTGGCGTTGGCGGTGCGGTGCAGGCGCGGCGGGTTCACCAGTGCCCCGGCTTCATTGATCACAATGGCCACAAAAGGGCGGTTGGGCTGGCTGCTGCGGCGCATCACCACAGCCACCTGCCCATCGTCAAGCCGCACATAAGTTCCGGGCGGGCACTGCCCCACCACCCCCACCAACACCAAGCCCACCTCGTCCACGATTTCTGCTGTCCGACCGAGGATGGATCGCGCTGACTCCATGGCGCTGCGGCCTTCGCGTGATTTGCGCGGGCTGATCATGGCAGCGTATCGGTCCACCACCCGCAGGATGCGGGCAAGACGTTGTTCAGCGGGGATCAGTCGCAAGCTGCCTTTGCCGGTGCTGCCGTCATGGTGGAGAGCGATGGTTTCAAGCCACAGCCGGTCGATGACGCCCAGGCTGCCCAGCAACCGGACGCCCTTGTCGGCGTGGTCCCGAATAGCGGCTTGTTGCTCGGCGGAGGGTTTCTCCAGCTGGCCCGCCATCAGGTCCTGCAGCTGGGTCATGGCGATGTTCATCGTCAGCGCGGCGCGCACCAGGCTGTCGCGTTCACCTTGGGGGAGTTTCAGCTCCAGCGCGATCAAATGGCACAGCACGGCGCTCACCAAGGCGTGGGAGGCGCTGTAGCCCACAGGCGAGTTGGATGCCAGCTGAAAAAGCAGATACAGGCCCATGTCGGTGTCGCGCTCGAGCAGATCGGTCATCCAGCGGTCGTACTGCCTGACCCGGGGCTCAAATTCCTGAACGCTGGCCGGGCTACCCAAAATAATCCCCAGACCCGACGCCAGGTCCGCCCACAGGCCGAGCAAGTCCTCGTATTCGTTCTCTGTCTGGACGGTCACGCTGGCACCCCGGGCATTTGACTAATCACGGAAATTGTCAAAGGTCAGCGGGAAATCGGTGATGTCTTTTTTGATCAAGGCCATGGCGGCCTGGAGGTCGTCCCGCTTGGCGCCGGTGATCCGCACTTTTTCGTCCTGAATGGCGGCCTGGACTTTCATTTTGCTGTCTTTGATGAGGCGCTGAATTTTTTTGGCCAGTTCGGCCTCAATGCCGTTGCGCACCTTGATCACGCGCTTGACTTTGTCCCCGCCCATTTTCTGGACGTCGCCCATATCCAGAAAACGCACGTCCACGTTGCGTTTGGTGAGCTTGTTGCGCAGGATGTCCTCGATTTGGGTGAGCTGGAACTCAGCATCGCCGATCACGATGATCTCCTTGTCCTTGAGTTCAATCGAGGCGGGTGTGCCCTTGAAGTCAAACCGGGTGGTGATTTCCTTGGTGGTGTTTTCAATGGCGTGTTTCACGTCCACCATGTTGGCGTCGCAGACGGTATCGAAAGAGGGCATGGCGTGGGTTCCGGGAAAAAAGGGTTAGGGTGGCTAATGAGAGAATGACAGGCATGTTAGTCGAGAAAAACGCTCCCCTTCAGTCCTGCAATACCTTCCACATCGTGGCTCGTGCGCACTCGCTGGTACGCATTGCCAGCCAGGCCGATGTGCAAACCCTCCTGGCCAGCGCCGAATGGGTGCTTGCGCCCAAATTTGTGCTCGGCGGGGGCAGCAATATTGTCCTCACGGGCGACGTTAAACCTTTGGTGCTGAAGGTCGAAATCATGGGCAGGCGGGTGGTTCAGGAGACCGCCAAGGCAACTGTTATCGAGGTCGGTGCGGGTGAGAGTTGGCATGACTTTGTGACCTGGACGCTGCAACAAGGCTACCCTGGCCTGGAGAATATGGCGCTCATTCCAGGAACAGTGGGCGCCTCACCCGTGCAAAACGTGGGAGCCTACGGCGTGGAGTTGCAGGACCGGTTTGAGTCGCTCGATGCCATTGACCTGGAGACCGGCCAGATTTTCACGCTGAACGCTGCGCAGTGCGGCTTTGGCTATCGGGATTCGGTGTTCAAGCACGTGTCCCAGCCCGGGGAGAGCAAGCAGCGGGTGGGATGGGCTGGCAGGGCGCTGATCACACATGTGCGGTTCTCACTGCCCAAACCCTGGGCGCCCGTACTGGGCTATGCCGATCTGGAGCGAAAAATGGCGGCGTCGGGCATCAGTCAACCTACCGCGCTGCAAATTTACCAGTGGGTGTGTGAGATTCGCCGTGCCAAGTTGCCGGATCCCGACGTCATTGGCAATGCGGGCAGTTTTTTCAAGAACCCCACTGTCTCACCCGAGCAGTGCGCCGACATCATTGCGCGCGATCCCAAAATTGTCTACTACCACCTGCCCGATGGCTCGGTCAAGCTCGCTGCGGGCTGGTTGATTGATGCCTGCGGCTGGCGCGGCAAGTCGGTGGGCCAAGCAGGGGTTTATGAAAAACAGGCGTTGGTGCTCGTGAACCGGGGCGGCGCCACGGGCGGCGAGGTGATGACGCTCGCTGGCGCCATCCAGACCAGCGTGTACGAGCGCTTTGGCATCCGCCTGGAGCCCGAACCTACGGTGGTCTGAATCAACCGAAGTGGCAGATGTAATGGTAGGGCTCGGTCACGCGGATTTCGAAAGACGAGTTGCCCGCCACATTGAATTTCTCGCCGGGGCCAGAAGTCAGCCAAGTATCCGTGCCCGCCAGTTTGTAGTCACAACTGCCTGCCACGCACTCCATGATTTCAGGTGCCCCGGTATTGAAGGTCAGGGTGGCTGGCAGCACCACGCCCACTGACTTTTTGGTGCCGTCCGGGAAGGTGATGCCGTGGCTCACGCACTTGCCGTCAAAGTAAACGCTGGCTTGGGTGGTGACGGTGACATGGGCGATGCTGGTGGTGGTCATGGTGTCTTTGGGATGATAAAAAAGACATGATGTTAGCCGTTTACCGGGTCTCCAATGCACCCCGATTGACCTTGAACAGAGCAGACGCTTGTGCAACGCGCTAAATTCGAAATATGAAAAAAATACTGATATTGGGTGGTACCGGCTTTGTTGGTACTCATGTATGTGAGAAGCTGGTGCGCGAAGGCTGGCACGTGACGGTGCCTACTCGCAGGCGTGCCAACGCACAGCCGGTGCAGCACTTGCCTCTCTTGACCGTGCTGGAGCTCGATGTTCATGACGAGGCCGCGCTCACCCGGGCCGTGTCCGGGCATCACGCCGTGGTGAATCTGGTCGCCATCCTGCATGGTAGCCAGGCCGCCTTTGAAAAAGTGCACGTGGATTTACCCAGTAAGCTGGCTCGCGCCTGCCTGGCTGGTGGCGTCAAACAGGTGGTGCATGTCAGTGCGCTGGGCGCCGATGCGCAGAATTACCAGTCAGCACCTTCAATGTACCTGCGCAGCAAAGGGCAGGGCGAGGCCGTGTTGGTCCAGGCAGCAAC
>JBIIVW010000165.1:0-7398 GCA_044339205.1 Rhodoferax sp.
CAGGTCCGGGTGCGTTTTGCAGTTTAAAAAATGATTTCTGCCATGATCATTTTCATGGAATCATGCGGGGCATACCTCAATTTGTACATGATGATAATATACATAAATGATTGATCTGAGCAGGATAACCGGATTCAACTGGGACGAAGGTAATTCCAGAAAGAACGATAAGCACAGCGTATCCATGGCCGAAGCAGAACAGATTTTCTTCAACGCACCGTTGCTGGTACTCGATGACGTTGTTCATAGTCAAAATGAGCTGCGACTTCATGCACTGGGCGTTACGGATGATGGGCGCAGGCTGCATATCACCTTCACGTTGCGCCAAACAGGCCAGTTTATTCGCGTCATTTCTGCCAGAGACATGCACCGCAAGGAAAGAGCCATTTATGAACAAGCAAACTAAAACCATTCCCATGTTTGCCAGCGAGGCAGAGGAGCGCACCTACTGGGAGTCGCACGATTCGACTGCGCTTGTCGATTGGTCAAAAGCCAAAAAAGTCAAGCTGCCCAACCTCAAGCCGACAACCAAGACGATTTCGCTGCGCTTGCCCCAGCATCTTCTGGACTCCCTCAAAGTCGCCGCCAACGCCCGCGATGTACCCTACCAGTCCCTGATCAAGGTCTGGTTGCAAGAGAAGTTACACAGCCGCTGATTCGCTGTTAAAAATTCAGCGTGCACAAAGGCAGCACATGCCGCTTACACCCGCACCCGTGGTGTGTGTTTTTGTCGCTATCTGCCCGGGCTACGGGCTGGCGTGCTTGCTCAAACTTCCCTGCCCCGCGCCAACACAAACTCCAACACCGCGCACACCGCCACGGCTTGCGCGGTGTTGCACTGCCCGGGCGTGGCGCGCGGGCTGTCGGGGTAGACCTCGGTGGTGGTGGTGTAGCGCGCACCGGTGATGCTCGCGCACAGGCCCAGGGCCTTGAGGGGGTAGCGAATGACGCCATGGGCCACTGCGGGCGAACCGATGATTTCGCCCTTCCCGTCGTTGGGCGCAATGTGGGTGACGCGCTCAACCGCCTCGATGATCGCTTGCTGAAACAGGGGCTGCGGGTTATCGGTGTCGTCCACGAGGTAAAAACCATCGGGGATGGTGCCGGGCTGAAAAACCTCACCATCGCGCGCCGCCAGCGCCGGGCGGTACTCTGACTCGTCGGTCTGGGTGGTTTCGTGCAGGTCGATGTGCGCGACAAACTGACCCTGCATCGGTGCCACCAGGCGCATGAGTGCGGCGGCCTCCTGGGCCGCGCTGGGGTCTTTGAATGAGCGGTTGGGGTCCACGGCATCAAAGTTCCAGCGGTGAATCCGCTCATAAGCCCACGGACTCACGCAGGGCACCACCAGCAGATTGACCCGGCCCGCATAGGTCTGGGCATGCTGCGCCAGAAACTGCAGTGCACCGTGCACGCCACTGGTCTCGTACCCATGCACACCCCCGGTCACCAGCACACAGGGCAGGCCCGGTTGCCACGGGCCGGGGCGAACGGCCAGGAGCGGGTAGCGGTCGTCACCATAGACCACGTCGCCATACGGCAACAGCTCACAAGGCGGGCGCAGGCCCTGCAGGACGCACAACACGTCGTCGGCATAGCTGCGCTGGCGCACTTGCCGCGCACGCCAGGTGGCCACCTCTGCGGGCGTCCAGGACAGGCCGGGGGTGCCAATGGGGTAAGAGGTTGGTGTGGTCATGGCGGGTAGCTCGGGTGTGAAGTTCACGGCGTCCTGTAGTGCAGGACCTTATTTTGCTATGTATTTTTATATTAGCAGCCAATCAATACGCCGACTAGCGGGCTACATTATGGCGACCGAGCCGTTGAGTGAAACACCGTAGAAACCCACAATGAACCCATCACCAACCACCCGCCAGCGCACGCCTAGCCATACTTGAAGCTTAGAGAAACAAAAATCGGCTCCATGCCGTGAGGTGATCCGGTTCATCCTATATCTCTCGATCCATCTTCCCGACACCCGCTCTGCTTTCCAAAGCCGGCGGGTGTTCTTTATTAAAAATGCCGCTGTGCCGGTCTGATTTAAAAAACGGGTCTGCTACCAGATCCTTGCGCAAGCGCTCCAGATCGGTTGACAAAGCGTCAACGCCGCAGCATTCCAGCTTACCGGCAATGAAAAATCGTGAGCAGCCCTCGTTGGCCGCAACGACTTTGCCGCCTTTTCCAAACAGTGTGGGGTCATCGGCCTCGTCTACGAACAAGGTCACAGTGCCAGGATCATTAGTCATTACGTCATCACCGTTCAATCCAGCCCAAAAGGGTCGGCAATAAACTCGGGGGTGGCGTCCATTGGTCCGGGGTCAAGTAACCTGATTGCTTCACTGCTGAGCTTGGTCTCAAGGAAACCTCGAACTGGAACCTGGCCGAGTTCCTGCATGAGGACAACCAGAGCCTGCTTATTCCCGCTTGAGTGTGATCAACCAAATTGAGGGGCCAATAATCACACTTCGTGATGGGCGAGATCAGGTGAAATTTCCGCCGACCTGTGGCAATCCAACGACTTTCCGCGCCAAGTTAGGTGAACGCCCGCTTCAGAGCGTAATGAATTTCGGCAATGCGGCGGGAGCGGTCATTCGACATGAGCCAGGAATTTCCGTCAAGTTCTCTAAAGTGGTCGTTCCCGATACCGGTTCAGTTTGGGAATTTTTCGGTTCCCGAGATTCGGGAGCAGTCGTTCAACCGAGTACTTAAGCTTTCTTGGCTGTCCGGCTCCTGGGCAGCGTCAGAAGTCATTGGGTTTTTTGTATTGAACGGCTCCAGAAGACCCATAGCCAACAGCCGCACTGTGCTTTCGTGGGTCAAGTCCGCAGCGTAAGCGGTCGTTCACTAAGTAGGTCCAATTGCCAGCTTTCAGCGCTTTGGCACTAGAATCTGACAATCGCAAGCTGCGGGGTTTGTCGGAATTTTTATACCTGTATAAAAAAGTTAAAAACCCGAGGAAACCTAAGCTGTAAGCCATTCCCAGGAGTTTTTTTATGAAAGATGTATCGTCAAAGCTAGGATGTATCAACCGGGTTTTGCCATCTACATTACGTTAACTGGCATGCACATCGCCGCTGCCTCGTCTGATCACCTTCCTGCCGTCGCCGAACTGCATGTGACGTCGTGGCAAATCGCATACGCCGGCATTTTCCCGGCCGAGTACCTTGCCAATCTCTCCGTCGAGGGCCGAGAAGCGATGTGGCGCCAAGTCTTGGCTGAAGGTAATTCGGAGCTCCTCGTCGCTTTGGAAGGTTCTTCCGTCGTTGGGTTCGCTTCCTTTGGGCCTTGCCGCGATGCTGACGCAACGCCCGATCGTGGTGAAGTGTGGGCCATCTACGTTCTGCCCAGCGCCTGGTCTACTGGTGTGGGGCAAGCGCTGTGGCAGGCGGCACGATCGCGTCTCTGTGCTCTTGGTTATCGCTCTGTGAGCCTATGGGTCATTGTGGGCAATGAACGTGCAGTGAGGTTTTATTCAGCGGCGGGTTTCGCCTTCGAGGAGGGCTCTGAAAAGGAGTTCGAGGTCGGGGGTGCAAGAGTGCGAGAGGTGCGAATGGTGGTGGAAAATGCCAGTTAACTTGCCAATCGACACGGACCCACAACAGCAGGCTGCGGCTTCGCCGCTCATGTTGGTGGTCCGGTCATTTTCACGTTAAGTCACATGAGCAGATGCCCCTATTGTGCTGAGAGTGCCATAAGCTACAAGCAGAAATTAAAGCTTATGTTTGATACCAGCGCCACAGCCACGTGCTCCAAATGTCATGGGTCAAGCTCGGTGAAATATGGGCCAGCGTTTACGTTGGTTGTTTTTTTGTTGTGGGCTGCAATCGACGCAGTGCTCGATTTAAATAGATCTCTAACTTTGAAGATTATCGGACTCGCAGTCGCATTGATTTTTCTTCTTTTGTTAGTAGGTATATTGCCGTTGCAGCGCAGACTTAACTGAACGGTCGATCGGACTGACCGCGATGCGACCAGGTTCTTTTTTTAATCTGTGGGCGGCCAGCCGTTCACCTTTACGTTAAAGGGCAGCGAAAGTCATCGTGGCGGTTCTCATCGTCCTCATTGCGTTGGTCCTACTCCTTGCGTTCATTGCTTGGGATAAGCGGCGTGTTGCGAAAGGTGCGTCGCCCGACTTTTCGCGGGGTGCCATGTCCCGGAAGTCTGATGGCCGCGTTTTAGGGCTTACGGGTATCGCGTTGATGTCCGGAATCTCGGCGGTTTCGGAGTTCTTCAATCCGCGTCTTCCGCCGTTTACTGGCCGATGGGCATTTGTGTATGAACTCGCGTACGCCGTCGGCCCTTACGGGCTTGCCATTTACTGGGCACTGCTCGCGACAGCCTTTGCGTTGGCAGCACTCCTTTCTTGGCGCGCAGCAGGCCGCGGCGTATGAGGCAAGTGCAATGCGCTTTAACAGGCCGCTGCATCCGAGCGCCTTCGGCGTCGGCTGAGCGGCTGCGTTAGCCAGTTCTTATTCACCATGACGAATCCCCGACAAGAACCCACCCTGAAACCAAAAATAAGCATCGCCAAAGTGGTATTGGCGATCATTTTTTCCGGCCTTAGCGCCTGTTTTTCGCTCTTTGTTTGGATACTTGGAGTCGGCATTGACCGCGGGCTCCACAATGCAGCGGGAATGACCCTTGTTGCTATCAACATCGGTTGCTGGGTCGCGCTAACACACTATTTACGAAAAGGTAAGAACGGAATCGCTCTCGGAATTTCGATTGCTCCGGGACCATTGTCTATTGCGCTGGTTTTCGCAATTATTGCCGGATGTGAGCTTTTTGGTCACCGGTGTTGAATGGAGCCGGTCAGGATGAGGGCTAACATTTCGGCCCACACGGACAAGCAACCTCAGATTGCCGCTTTGCGGCATGTGTTGCGTGCCAGTGGCCTCCAACGTTAAAACTGCACTTTCAGTGGCTGCTTTGGAACGTAGCGAAAGTCCGCTGTGTGCCTTCTGGAGTCGTTCACAGCCAAAACCCCTATGACTGCAACCGCTGCCCAGGAGTCGGACGGCCAAGAAAACTGGCATTCCCGTCTGGCCGACCGCTTCTGAAGTTTTAACACTGGCGGTCAGCGACTGCTTCTGGCGAAATTGAGGGTCAGCTTTCGGCGTTCCATCGAGTTCATGAGGTTCCGGTGAACGCCGACAGTGCGGCCTCATCGGGAAAGCTGGCTGACGTTATCGGCATCGCTCAACATGGTGTTCATCAGCAAGCGTTAATACAAATCATCGGCACTTACCAATTTATGCCGCAACTTCGTATAAAACAGTCCCATGAGGCTCAATCAAAAAAGATCAGTTGATCTAAAATTTAAGCATCAATTGATACCAAAAGAGACACCATGGTCCTTGTCACCCCTGAAAAAATAGCCTCGGTCATGGCACTGTTCCCAGTGCCGCATTCGTTTGCCGAGCTGGACGACCTGGTTGCCCACGGGCTACCCAAGGACGCGCTGAAAGCCAGTGTGGACCGCGTGTGCGTGAGTGGCGAAGACCGCAAAAAACTCCTGTATCGCATCATTCCCGAAGCCACTTACAAGCGCCGGCGCAGCAACCTCACCGCCGATGAGTCCGAGCGGGCCGAGCGCCTGGCCCGGGTATTTGCCACCACTGAATATGTCTGGAACTCAGAAGACGATGCGCGCGCGTTTTTAAGCACGCCCCACCCCATGCTGCAGGGCCACACACCGCTGGATGTGTCCATGACCGAACTGGGTGCCCGCCGGGTTGAGGAGTTGCTCTGGAAACTCTATTACGGCATTGCGGCCTGATGCAGATCTACCGCATCGGGGACAGTCGGCATCCGCTGTGGGACGGCACTGGCGCAGCCATGGTGGGCGGGCGCTGGAACAGTCCGGGCCGCCCCGTCATCTATGGCTCTTTGAGTTACGCCTGCGCCATGCTGGAAATTTTGGTGCATGCCAATATTGGTCGCCTTCCCGCCACTCAGGTTTATGTGGTGGCTGAGCTGCCTGACAGCATCTCCTTCGAACGCCACACGGCCCAGTCCCTCCCCCGTGGGTGGGATGGCGACGACCCTTCGATAGCGCGACGTTTTGGGGATCAATGGCTGCAGGAAGCGCGCAGCGCCGTTTTAGTAGTCCCATCCCTTGTGGCCACTCTGGAATGGAACGCCATCATCAACCCACTGCACGCCAACGCAAAGGAGTTTTTGGTATCCCCAAGTCAAAAGGTCATCTGGGACCAGCGCCTGTTTAAGAATTATTAAAAGCATAGCTGCTCACACAATCAACACGCCGGCTAGAGCCCAAAAAACCTTGAGAACCCACCCAAAGCCCTGACCCTCTTCCTCACCGCACCACCGCCTAACCCCCATTGACCTGCCCACCCTCGCCGCACGCTTTGCCATTCCCGGGCGCCTGCGCTTCATGGAGATCGCGCCCGGCCTGCCGATCATTGACATCGCCACACCGCTCGCCACCGCCCGCGTGGCCTTGCAGGGCGCGCGGGTAATGGCCTGGCGGCCCAATGGCATGCCGCCCGTGCTATGGCTGTCGGATGCGGCGGTGTTTGAACCCGGCAAAGCCGTGCGCGGCGGTATTCCGGTGTGCTGGCCGTGGTTTGGCGACCGGCCCGGCCACAACGCACACGGGTTTGTGCGCACCCGCTTATGGGAACTGCGTGAAGACCAGCCTCGATACTGCAGACCGGGTTGCAGGGCTACGCGCCTGCACAGCAGAGCGGCCCGGTCCACTTCACCGGCGAGACCGACCGCGTGTACCTCGACACCACCGCCGACTGTGTGATTGACGACGCCAACCAACAGCGCCGCATCACGGTGGCGCCGGTCGAGTCGCATGCACTAAATATGCGGGTCAGTGTGGCGGGCACTGGTACATATCGCCTATTGCAGACGGGGGCGTTCATTCCCTGAATTCGCCCGGCCACTGACCACACCCGGCCTTGATGGGTTTGACACAAAACTGCTATCAATAAACAGCATGAGAGTCAATCAATACGACGGCCAGAGAGCTGATTGTCCAATAAACACGGGGCCGCCAAGAGACCGGTCACCAGCACAAACGCCGCACCCGGGCTAGCATGTAGCGTTTGCTTTTCCCAACCGGTTCTTCCGAACCCTCTTATTCAAAAGATCTCATGAAACTGTATTACTCAGCCGGTGCCTGCTCGCTCGCCCCCCATATTGCCCTGCAAGAAGCCGGCCTGGCGTTTGAGGCGATTGCCGCGCCCACCAAAACACACAAGCTCACCGACGGCACCGATTACTACACCATCAACCCGCTGGGCTATGTGCCCCTGTTGGTGCTGGACGACGGCCGCCAGCTGCGCGAAAGCCCGGCCATCCTGCAATACATTGCAGACCAAGTGCCCGCCAAGCATCTGGCCCCGGCCAATGGCACCTTTGAGCGCT
>JBIIVW010000166.1:0-7397 GCA_044339205.1 Rhodoferax sp.
CGTCACTTGCGGATTGTCCAAGTCTGACAGTCGCCGCGGCGTGGCCTTGGCTAGTTCCATCCACACCCAAAACGGTAGTTGGCTGATCGTTCTTTTGGGCGCCATCCGGGTCACTTCAAACTGGTTGTTTTGGAAAGTCATGACGCCGCACTCGATGGGTATTTCGTTCGCCTTGGCAATCGGGTGTCCCCTGTGATCACAGCCGAGCACGTACCAGCACTGACCACCCGCATCAAGGTAGGCTGCCCGCTTTTCCGGACGCTTCAAATCTCCCAAAAGATCGGCGCGGCTGACTTTGATTTCATGGACAACGGGCTCCAGGTAGTCCTGACGGGAACTGTTGCGAATCGAGTACACGTCGGGCTGGCACATTTTCCATTTGAGTTCCTGGGTATCGACCACTGCGCCCGGCACCTTGGCACGCAGACTCAGGCCTGTCCAGGCGATCCGACCGTCACGCAGCATGGACTCGACCACCTTGTCCACCAAGGTCTCGTGTGCCGAGCGCGCCTGGCGGTTCACTTGCGTTGCACTCGCCAGATGTTCAATGCCAGCGTCTGTGACCCGCACCACGGCGTGACCGCTGTCCGTGATGACCCGCTCCAGCAATCCTGCCGCCAGCAGATCGATCTCCACCACATCCTGATACGGCCAGCCGGCAGACCGGTACACCTCGCGCAGCCGCTGGGCGTGAATTCGTTTGAGTGTTACCGGTAGATTGCTCATGGTTCAGGCCCGCACCAGCGCCAGACCGTCCCAGTCTGTGGTGTAGCCGGGAGTGCGCCGTTCCTGCCTCATCGTCCACTGTCGCTCTTCACCCGCCAGTCCGGCGCTGGCCAGAGCCACCGTGTTCCGGCCAAACCGCTGATTCACTGCATCCAGTGCCTGCATCAACCGGTTAGCGCCAGGGTCAGCCCCATCGTCTTCCAACATCAATTCTTGTTGTACCAAGTCTGCAGGCCGCAGATCAAGCAGCATCACGCCGGCTTTGGCATAGCGGAAACCGGGCCGAAAAATCGCATGCAAGCCCGAAAGCGCTGCCTGGCTGATGTCGCGGGTGTCGTTGGTCGGGCGCCTGAGCGGTACCACGGTGGAGCGTGAGTACTGCAGGTCTTGCGCCCGAAAGGGGCTGGTGCGGATGAACGTGAGGACTTGACCCGCGTGGCCGTTTTGCAGACGCAATTTCTGTGCAGCCCGACCGGCAAACTCCGTTACCGCTTCCTGCAACGCAGACAAGTCAAGCACCGCGTGGCCGAAACTGCGCGTGCAGGCAATCTCCTGTTTTGCTGGTGGTGCCTGCTCCAGGCCCATGCAGTCGGTGCCTTGCAGTTCAAGCACGGTACGCTCCAGCACCACCGACCAGCGGCGTTTGACCATGACAGGATCGAGTCGCGCCAAGTCGAGAACGGTGTGGATGCCCGCGTCTTTGAGTTGCGCACCGATGCGTCTGCCCACACCCCAGACTTCTCCCACTTCCGTGGCCAGCATCAATGCATCAAGTTCCCTGGGCTCCAAATCGCCAAGATGGCACACCTGGGCGTGCTGATCAGGGTAGCTGCCCGGCTTGCGCTCGGCGGTCTTGGCAATGTGGTTGGCCAGTTTGGCCAAGGTCTTGGTGGGGCCGATCCCGATGCCACAGGCGATGCCAATCCATTTGAGGATGCGGTGCCGGATTTTTCGGCTGCGCTCTGTCATGTCGCCGGTGATGCCGGTCAGGTCAATGAAGGATTCGTCAATGGAGTACACCTCCTGGCGATGCCCCAGCCCTGCGGCCAGACTCATCATGCGGTCGCTCATGTCGCCGTACAGCGCAAAGTTGGCCGATAAGGCGACCAGGCCGTCTGATTCCTCGAAATGGCGGATTTGAAACCAGGGCGCGCCCATCTTGATACCGAGCGCTTTGGCCTCGTTTGATCTCGCAATGGCGCAGCCATCGTTGTTGGACAGCACCACCACCGGCCTGCCATTCAAACTGGGGCGAAACACCCGTTCACATGACACGTAAAAATTGTTGCCATCCACCAAGGCGTACATGAACTGTCCGATCAGGCTTTGAATTGCTTGATGGCCGCAACCACGACACCCCAGATCTCGACGGTTTGACCGTCGGCCGGGTTGATGTCCGGGAAGGTTACGTTGGCTGCTTTGAGTTTCATGCGGCCGGATCGCTGCCACAGGGTCTTGCAGACAAATTCTCCGTCCACCATGGCAATGACGATGTGGCCAGACCGTGCTGTGATGGCGCGGTCCACCAGCACGACGTCATTGTCAAAAATGCCGGCGTCTTTCATGGACTCACCGCGTACCCGCAGTAAAAAGGTGGCCTGGGGGTGTTTGATCAACTGCGCCATCAAGTCCACCCGCTGCACTGCGTGGTCGTCTGCGGGAGACGGAAAGCCCGCAGCCACCCGGCATGGCAGCACACTGACCAGGGTCGGGATCAGTGAGAGGGCGACGGGGCGGTCTTGAGAGATGATGGCGAGGCTCATGGAATACTGATTTTTTATACAGTATATGGCAAGACCTCAATGATCTGCTTCAAGTTGCCCAATGTGTGAGCACGCCCCGCAAGCCCAAAGCCAGAGCGGCCTTGGGGGCCAATTCAGACAGCAAACCGCTGGATCGTCCACCAGGTTGCGTTTTTGTTGGTTCACTCCAGTTTGGCGCCCGACTGCTTGACGAGTTTTTCCCATATCGGCATGTCTCTTTTGTAGCTGGCTGCAAAGGCCTCGGGGGTACTGGCGGTCACGCTGAAGCCCATGGCCGAGATGCGGTCTGATATTTCTTGTGTCTCGCAGATGGATTGCACCTCTTGGGAGATGCGTTGAATGATGTCTTTCGGCGTATTGGCCGGTGCGGCCATGCCAACCCAGCCGGCAATGCTGTAGACCTCGTCTTTCAAGCCTTGCTCATTTAGCGTTGCCACGTTGGGCAGCGCGCTCATGCGCTTCAGGCCGGTCACACCAATAATCTTCAGTCGGCCTGCTTCAATGTGGGGTTTTGAGCCCGCTGCGCTGGCATAGGCCAGTTGTAGCTGACCACCGATCAGGTCTTGCAGCATGGGCGCTTCGCCCTTGTAGGCGATGTGGACCATGTCGGCTTGCTGCGTCAGGCTCATGTGGGAGCCCGCCAGGTGGGCGTAGGAGCCGACACCCCAGGAGCCGTAAGACAGTTTCTTTTTGTTGTTGGCAATGTACTGGAGCAGCTCGGGCCCGTTGTTGGCCGTCACGCTGGGGTGCACCACTAGGGTCACAGGCGCTGAGGCAATGTGAGACACCAGCGCCAGGTCACGCTGGGCGTTGTAGGGCAGCTTGTCGTACAAAAACTGGTTGGTCATGAGGGAGTTGCTCAAGGACAGCACGAAGGTGTAGCCGTCGGGCGCGGCCTTGGCCACGGCGTCGGTGCCCAGAATGCCGGCGGCGCCGCCCCGGTTGTCGATGAGCACAGGCTGGCCGAGCCGGGTGCTGAGCTTCTCGCCGATCAGCCGGGCAACGATGTCGGTGGCACCACCCGCATTGAACGGGACGATCAGCTTGATGGGCTTGCCGGGGTAGGCCTGTGCCCGCACGCCGCTGGCCATCAGAGCGCCTGAGCTGGCGCCCAGCGCCAGCAGGTGCCGACGGTTCAGGGCGTTGAGTGAGGTTGGGTGAGTCGGGGTGTTGCGCATGTTTGTCTCCTGGTGCTTATGGTTGGTTTAAAACGCTGGGGTTCAGGCACTGCCGGCTGTTGACGCCTGGGCTTCTGCGGCCAGTTTGCGCAATTCGGGCTTGAATATTTTTCCCACCTGGGTCATCGGCATGACCGGCAGCAGGGTGACTGACTTGGGGCGGGCGGGAGGTTCGTCCACGCGCTCGCGCACAAACGCCAGCAGCTCGGCCTCGGTGGCGGTTGCGCCGGGCTTGAGCGTGGCAAAAACCACCGGCAGCTCACCGGCGTAGGGGTCAGGCGCGCCGACTGCGGCGCAGTGCAGCACAGCGGGGTGGGCGGCCAGCGCGTCTTCAATCACCTTGGGGTCGATGTTGTGCCCGCTGCGAATGATCAGGTCTTTGGAGCGGCCGCTCAGGTTCAGCCGCCCGTGTTCGTCCAGATAGCCCAGGTCACCCGTGGCCAGCCAGCCGTCTGCCGTGAAGGCGTTGGCGTTGTCGGCCGGGTCCACAAAGCCTGAAAACAGATTGGGCGACTTGAAGATCACCATGCCTTGTTGGCCCGCCGGCATGTCATGGTCGGTGGCGAGGCCTTGCGCGTCCAGCGCCACCACCCGCAGTTGCACATGGGGCAGCGCAAACCCGACGCAGCCCGCTGGTGCCGAGACTCCCGGTGGCGTGATGGTGGAGATGCCTGCCATCTCCGTCATGCCCAGGCTTTCGTGGATCTTGAGGCCAAAGAGCGCCTCAAAACGTGCACTCAACTCTGGGGACAGCGGTGCTGCACCCGTGCGGCCAAACTTCAGGCTGGAAATATCGGCCCCGTCCACTGGCACCTCGGTGAGTGCTGCCAGTACCGTGGGGACGGCCGACACCACGGTGGCCCGGTAGCGCTGGACCAGACGCCAGTAGTTGGCCAGCACCTCGCGGTTTCTGAATAGCGAGGTGGTGGGAATGACCACCTGGGAGCCAGCGGCCAGCGAGGTGAGGGCGCCGGGCAAGACGCCCGCCACATGGAACAACGGGTAGCCGTTGATGATGACGTCGCTGGGTAAGGTGCCCTGCATTTGCACGCAGGCCCAGGCCGTGAACACCTGGGCGCCGTGGCTGTGGCGCGCCAGCTTGGGCGCGCCCGTGGTGCCGCCGGTATGAAAGTAGGCGGCCAGGTCGGTGGGCAGGATGTCCCGCCCGCTGACCAGCCGGTCGGAGGGCTCCTGGCGACGCAATAAGTCAAAGTCCAGCACACCTTCGGGCCACGTGGTGCCAGCTGACGAGGGTGCTTCATTGTGGGGTGCTACGCGCAGCACGGTGCGCAGCGTGGGCACCAGGTGGCGGATGCGCAGCGCCTTGGACCAGATGCCGGACTCGTCATCCGACCCCCAGGCGATCAAGACCTTGGCCTGGCTGGCGTTCATGAGGGACACCAGTTTGTCGTCGTTGAGCAAAGGATTGAGCGGCTGCACAATGCCCGCCGCCTCGCCGCCCCACAAGGCCAGGTGATAGTCCAGGCAACCCGGCAGCAGCACGGCAATGGCATCACCCGGTTGCACACCCAGGCGGTGCAGCAGGTTGGCAGTCTGGTGGACGCCGGCGAACAGTTGGGCGTAGGTCCACTCCAGGGGCGCGTCGTCCGGGTTGGCGCTGGTCAGAAAGCTCAGGGCGACCTTGTTGGTGAAGGCATGGGCCGAGTTGCGCAGCAGCTCATAGGTGCTGCTCACCGGCATTGCTTCATGTAGCGGCGTGCGCTCCAGGTAGCGCACGTCGGCCAGAGTGCGGACGGGGCGCGAGGGAGAAAAGGGTGGTTGAACGGGCAGCATCGGGCGGGTGAGTCCTCTAACAGGGAGTCTGCATTCTTCCCGGTTTGCGGGAATGCGCTGTCACCTTGGTGCCTGTCGATGCGCCGGTTCAAATGAAGTCAATACGCAGGATTTTTATCTAATTTGATAGCTGTAGAGGCAATAAAAAAGCCGGCTACAGCCCTGAAACTCCCTTGATTGAATGCTAAAGGCTCTCTGGGCGTGCTGAGGCCGGTGCACCAGGCGCCGCCGCAGCAACCTGCGCCTTCTCCCGCACAAAGTTGGCCTCCATCTGCGTCTTGCCCGAGGTGTACTGTTTGGGCCAGGGCATGGGCGTGTAGCCGATCTTGGCCGCCTCGGTCAGCGTCCAAGCCGGATTGGCCAGGTGTGGACGCGCCACCGCACACAAGTCGGCGCGGCCAGCAGCGATGATGCTGTTCACGTGATCTGCCTCGCTGATGGCCCCCACCGCCATGGTGGCAATACCGGCCTCCTGGCGAATGCGATCTGCAAACGGTGTCTGGAACATGCGCCCGAACACCGGCTTTTCCTTTTTGCTCACCTGCCCTGAGGAGCAGTCAATGACGTCAGCGCCTGCGGCCTTGAAGGCCCGCGCGATTTCCACCGCGTCATCTGCCGTAATGCCGCCCTCGACCCAGTCGGTGGCCGAGATGCGCACCGACATCGGACGCTCTGTGGGCCAGGCCGCGCGCACGGCGGCAAACACCTCCAGCGGGTAGCGCAGCCGGTTGGCCAGGCTGCCACCAAACTCGTCATCACGCTGGTTGGTCAGGGGCGAGATAAAGCTGGATAGCAAGTAGCCGTGCGCACAGTGCAGCTCCAGCCAATCCACCCCGATCCCGGCGGCGGCCACGGTGCTGGCCACAAACTGGGCCGTGACCTCGTCCATGTCCGCCCGGGTCATGGCACGCGCGGTCTGGCTCACCCCCACCAGGTATTGCTGGGGTGACGCTGAAATCAGGGGCCAGTTGCCGCTGTCCAGTGGTTGGTCAATGCCTTGCCAGGCCAGCCGGGTCGAGCCCTTGGCCCCGGCGTGACCGATCTGCATGGCGAACTTGGCTTCGCTATTGGCATGCACCCAGTCCACAATGCGCTTCCAGGCTTGGGCCTGCTCCGGCGTGTACAGCCCCGGGCAGCCCGGCGTGATGCGGGCATCCGCGCTCACACAGGTCATCTCGGCAAACACCATGGCGGCGCCGCCCATGGCACGCGCGCCCAGATGCACCAAATGGTAGTCACCCGCCACGCCGCCTGTAGCCGAGTATTGGGCCATGGGCGACACCACCACCCGGTTCTTCAGGGTCAGGCCGCGCACCGTGTACGGTGTGAACATGGGTGGAGGGGCGCGTTGGCCCTCAGGCACCGAGACCCCGGCGCGCAGGGCAAACCAGCGCTCGAACCCGCCCAGCCAGGCAGCATCCCGCAGGCGCAGATTCTCATGGCTGATGCGCTGGCTGCGCGTGAGCATGGAGTACATGAACTGCGGCGCCTCCAACTGGTCGCAGTAGCGTTCACCACACACCTCAAACCACACCATGGCGTTCCAGGCCGCGTTTTGCAGGCGCAGCACATCCACATTGCGCAGCGCTTGGTAACGCTCCAATACTGCCGGAATGTGCTCAGGCGTGTCACCCTGCTCGCCAAACTGGCGCGCCAGTTCAATCGAATCCTCAATCGCCAGCTTGGTACCGGAGCCAATGGCAAAGTGGGCGGTATGCACCGCGTCGCCCATCAACACCACATGGCTGCGCCCGTTGAAATGCGACCACTGCTGGCACTTGACCTGCTGGAAGTTGAGCCAGGCCGAGCCGCGCAGGTGGCGCGCATTGGTCATGAGCGGCGCACCCTGCAGGTTGCTGGCAAACACCTTTTCACAAAACGCAATGGACTGGGCTTGGTCGGCCTGGTCCAGCCCGTGGGCCAGCCACACGTCTTC
>JBIIVW010000167.1:0-7381 GCA_044339205.1 Rhodoferax sp.
GGCGTCTTGATTGGCTTTTTTCATCTTTTATGATAGCAAGTAATACAGGCCTGCAAAGGCCTGTATTACTTTAAGGGTTGACTATGTCGCGCCAGCGTTCCCGCCACCAAGGGCACGCTGTCAGGCCATCGATCGGCTGCCATGCCGTGCTCAAAGACAGCCTGACAGGCCGCCTCAAAAGAGGCGCATCCGCCAGCCAGTCGGGCTCCCACCATGCCAGCGAGCACATCTCCGGTTCCGGCTGTGGCCAAACGGGCGTTGCCGGTGGGGTTGATGACGGGCACTTGCCCGAGAGCGGCGACGACCGTGCCTGAGCCTTTGAGCACGACGGTGCAGTTGAAGCGCTGCGCCAGTTGTTGGGCCGCCGCCAGGCGGTTGCGCTGTACCTCGATGACCGTGCAGCCGAGCAAGCGAGCCGCCTCCAGCGGGTGAGGTGTAAGCACCGTGGCGGCCTGACGTTGTCCCCGGGCACTTAGAAGGGCTTGGAGTGGGGCACTTTTTGCTATTGAGTTCAATGCATCTGCATCAATGACTATGCCGGCTGCAGTCGATATAGCCTTAAAAAGAAGCGTTGCCATGTCGTCGCCGCCACCACAGCCACACACCACGGTCATGGCAGAAAAGTCTAGTGCATCCACCGGACGAAACATCAGCTCCGGCTGCAAGGTGTCCACCGACAGGCTGCCGCCATCGAGCAGCCCGACAAAGACCCGTCCGGCACCGGCATGCAGGGCGGCGGATGCCGCCAGCAGGGCTGCGCCTGTCATGCCCGCTGCACCGCCAATCACCGCCAGGTCGCCATAGCTTCCCTTGTGTGAGGCATGCAGGCGTGAGGCATGACTTGGTGGGCCAGCCAGCCAGGCCGTCGGCGTTGTGAGCCGCTGATCGTCAGGCATCGGGGTCTCTGCTGACAGATCGTCCAGCCACACCGTGCCAGCTGCATCGCGCCCGTGTGCAGTGAAGAGGCCGGGTTTCAGGGTCAGCAGGCTCAGGGTGTGCGTCGCTTTGATGCTGAGCCGCGTCACCTCACCGGTATCTGCCTGCAGCCCTGTGGGCACATCAACCGCCAGCACGGCGCCGGGGCCGACGTTCATGTCATGAATCCATTGCGCCATCCGGCCATCAGGTTCCCGGATCTCACTCCCTATGCCCAGCAGGGCGTCAATGCACAGGTCATACGTTGCCGGAGGCTCATCGGCAAACACTACGCCGGCTTCCACGGCCCGCCCATAGGCCAGTGCGGCGTCCGGTGGCGCTTGTTCGGCGTTGCCAAGCCAGGTAACGACAGGGAACTTGCCCCAGCATTGCAGGTGCATGGCGGCTTCCAGCCCGTCACCGCCGTTGTTGCCGGGACCACACGCCACCCAGACACGCCGGGCATGGGGTGCCAACGCCAGAGCCAACTGCGCCACAGCCAGGCCCGCCCGCTGCATCAGGGTGTTGGCGGGAAGGCTTGCCTGGGCTGCACGCTCAATATGGCGCGTGGCGTACACGCTGTGCAGGGGCTGCGCCGACCGGTGATCTATTTTCCGCATCATGGGGAGGGTCCGGTGAGTCTAAAACTCGTAGGTTTCGCCTTCGCGGGCCAAGCGGTAGGCGGGGTCACCAGCTTGCGCCGGATGGTCAGCCAGAACTTGTGCGAAGGCTGCTTCCAGCGCGTCGTCGCTGCGAGTGGGTTCGTGGTGGGTGCAGAACAAGACCTTGGCACCTGCCTCTTTGGCATATTCAATGCTGGTATGAAATGTCCCATGGCCCCAACCCTTTTTTGCAGGGTATTCCTGCTCGGTGTAAGAGCAGTCGGCAATGAGCACGTCAACGCCTTGCATGGCCCGCCGGATGCTGTCGGCTTTTTCATCGACGAAGGTCTGGTACAGGGCATAGTCCTCATCACCCGGCTCATAGATGTTCATCGGTGGCTCGTGGTCACCGGTAAAAAAGACCGACTTGCCGTTGGCCTCAATCCGGTAACCAAAGTCTATGACCGGGTGGTTCATCAGGTAAGGGGTGACCGTGGCCGACCCGATCTGGATGCTTTGCTCAGGCGCCAATGTGATGTATTCAATGCGGGCTTTCATTTCAGCCTCGCGCACCGGAAAGTAGCTGTATTGCAGCTGCACCGACATCACCTGCTCTACGCCCTTGCCAGAGACCGGGTCAAACGCCCCATGCAAACGCAGGGTGTTGCCCGGAATGAAGTTGGGTATGAAAAAGGGCAGCCCCTGAATGTGGTCCCAGTGCGAATGGGTGATCAGCACATTGGCCGTGACGGGCAGTTCAGCCAGCAGCGTCTGGGACAAGGGAAAGATACCGGTTCCGGCGTCAATGATGATCAGCTCGTTGTTATCGGTACGGATTTCAATGCAGGTGGTGTTGCCACCATAACGCACCGTACTCGGCCCGGGCGAGGCAATGGAACCGCGCACACCCCAAAATCTGACTTTCATGCCTAGCCCTCACATTTTTGAAAATAATCTCGCGTCCTCGAGCACGCTGGTCAGGTCGCCCAGCGAGGCGATGACCTCATCCAGTGTGCCACCCAGCCGATTGACGATGGTTGGGGGGAGTTCATCAATCCAGGCGTTGCCGCCAAACCCGAACGCCAGTTTTTTGCTGATCTGGTTGGCGGTAAACACGCTGGCAATCATGGGTGTGTCCATCAACGCCGGGGTGTACTGATGGCGAATGGTCTCGACCAAATCAGCCGGGAAACGCCATTTTTCAACCAGCATCGCTCCCACCACGGAATGATCGGCGCCGATCAAGTCGTTTAGGGCTGCATGCAATGAGGTTTTGTTCAACTGGCTTATCTGCAGCGCTTGGCGAAACTCTTGTGGCATGAACTGGGCAAAGACAACTTTGCCGAAGTCATGCAGCAGGCCTGCAATAAAGCAGTCCATCGATTCGGCGCCATCGACTTTGAGCGCCAATTGCTTGGCAATGGCCGCCGTGGACAGCGAATGGATCAGGTACTGCTGCCCATCGAAGCCCGCTTCATTGCTGGTGGGCAGCATGCCAATGGCGGCAATACTCAAGGCCAGGTTCTTGATGGTGTTGAAGCCCAGGTACACCACGGCGTGGTTGATGGACGTGATTTGCTTGGGCAGGCTGTAGTAGGCCGAGTTGACCACCCGCAAGACCTTGACGGTGACCACCGGATCTTTGTCGATGACCTGAACCAGGTCCTTGGGGGTGGAGTTGACATCTCGTGTCAACTCCAGAATTTTCTGCACGCTTTTGGGGAATGCGGGCATGCCATCCACCGCAGTGGCCAGTTTTTTGGAGAGTTCAGGGCTCATAGCGTGAATTGTCATTCAAGATCGCTTCGTGGCAACAGGTTATGCAATCTTAAGTCCGCAGGCGTTCGATTCCCAGCCCGCTGATGTCAAGGCCCGGGGCCTTGCCTTGAATCAGATCCGAGAGGACTCGGGCAGAGCCGCAGCTGAGTGCCCAGCCGCTGGAGCCATGCCCCAGGTTCAGCCACACTCCGGGTACACCGCTGGTGCCCAGAATCGGGGGACCATCTGGCATCATGGGGCGTGCACCTTTCCATTCCTGGGCGCCATTGGCCAGGTTGGCTGCGCCGGGGAACCAGTCGTGCAGCACCTTGTAGAGTGTCTGGAGTGAGTTGGCGCGCTTGTGCTCGGGTGATCCCCCGATTTCGGCACTGCCAGCCACTCGCACCCGGTTACCCATGCGCGAAATCGCCACCTTGTAGCGCTCGTCCATGACGGCGCTTCGCGGCGCATTGAGGGGCTCCCGGATGGTGGCGCTGACCGAGTAGCCGTGTACAGCCGCTATTGGGATTTTCAGGCCCAGGGGCACCAACAAGCTGGCCGAGTCCGCGCCGGCGCAAACCACGACCGCGTCAAAAGCGTGGGGTGAGGTGTCATTGCTCAGTGTCAGTGAAATACCTTGGGTCGCTCGCAGTTGGGCGACTTGGGTATTGAATTGAAATTTCACGCCCAGGCGCTGCGCTTCGCTTTTCAGTAGAAGCGCGAATTGACGGCAGTTTCCCACCTCGTCATCGGGCAAATGGATTGCACCAAAAAAAGATATGTCGGGGTTGAGGGCCGGTTCAATTTTGCGGGTCTCATCCGGGCTGATTTCCTTGAAGGTGACGCCTGCCTCCCGCAAGACTTGCAGGCCGGGCTGAACGCCCTGGCTGTCGCGTTCCCTGCGCAGCAGAACGACATAGCCTTTGCTGCGCTCGTAGTCGAGTTTCAAGTCAGCGGTGAGGTGGTGAAGCCGGGCCCGGCTGTAAAAGGCCAGCCGTTGCAGGCGTGCCCGGTTGGCTAAATAGGTGTCGAGCCTGCAGGATTGATACCACTTCCACATCCAGGTCAACTCGCCGATTGAAAGGGGGAAACCCACTTTGATGGGGGCGTGGCGACTGAACAGATGCTGAAAAACTTTGCTCGGCATGCCGGGTGCGGCCCAAGGCGTGACGTATCCGGGCGCAACCACACCGGCATTGGCAAAGCTGGTTTCCTCCGCTGCGGCGCTGCGCCGCTCCAGCACGGTGACCTCGTGCCCATCGCACGCCAATTCATAGGCCGTGGTGACGCCGATGATGCCGGCACCAATGACTGCAATCTTCATGAATCCCTTTTATGTGAACGCCGCGGGGCCTACTGCTGCACCGCAGGGCCCCGTCTATTATTTTTAGTATCTTTTCGGCCTCTAGCCGGCAAAGAATAATGATGGTGTGAACTATTGTTATAGCAGGAGTTCAATCTGACGTGCGACGTTGAGCACGGAGTCGTCGCGCAGGGCGCCGCTCCAGACCATCAAGCCCACAGGAAGCTCGTCTGATGCATGACAGGGGATCGACACGGAGCACCCATCCAGCATATTGACCACGCTGGTGTTGCGTAGAAGCACAGCGTTCAGGCGAAAAAAATCAGCGTCCCGCTCGGTGCCGGGTGCCACCTCGGCTATGGGCGACGCAACAACAGGGACGGTGGGGGACAGGAGGGCATCAAAACCCAGGGCTGGGATTTCCATTCGTTTGATCCAGTTGTGTCGGGCGTTGTGGAGTTCCAGGTAGTCCCGCGCTGTCATCTGGGCTCCGCGCTGAATCCGAGACGCAACCCGCGGGTCATACCAATCTGCCCGGGCATCCAGCAGGTGGTGGTGCCAGGTATAGCTTTCGGCCGCGGAGAAGCTGCCATGGGCCTGCATGGCCTGCAGTTCATGGAGTTCGGGCAGCACTATTTCTTCCAGCCGTGCCCCTGCCTGACGCAGGGTGCTGAGGGTACGCTGCCAAGCGCGTGACACCGTGGCATCCAGATCGTCGAGCATCAAGGCGGTCGGAACGCCCAGGCGGTAGGCGCTCAGGGGGGCTGAACTGCGGGTAACGCGTCGTTGGGCCAGAATCTCATGGGCCAGGATGGCGTCAGGCACTGAGCGGGTGAGGGCGCATACGGTATCGAGTGTGCTGGAGAGTGGCAACGCGCCAACTGTGGGCACCAGTCGGGCCGTATTTTTAAAGCCCACAATCCCGTTGAGCGCTGCCGGAATGCGGATTGACCCGCCGGTATCCGACCCCAACCCGATAAACGCCGCGCCGGTGGCCACCGACACGGCCGCACCCGATGACGATCCCCCAGGAATAAGCGCCTGTTCTAACGAACAGGCGTTGGCGGGTGTGCCAAAGTGAGGGTTGATGCCCACGCCAGAGAACGCAAATTCAACCATGTTGGTGCGTCCAATCAAAGCGGCACCTGCCCGCTTGAGTCGGGCCACGGCAACGCAGTCCTGCACTGCCGGGGCGGCTCCATCCAGGGCCCGTGCTCCACCGCGAGTGACTTGTCCTGCAACGTCGAAGAGGTCCTTGACGGATACCGTCAGGCCACCCAGCACCGTCCTGTGGATATCGGGCGACAGAGCCAGTCGACGGGCTTCTTCAAAGTGGGTCTCCAGAAACACATGGTCACAGCGTTTGGATTGCGCCACAAAAATGGCGTGCTCGGTGGTGGCCTGGAGTTGCGTCTGGCCGGTGCGCAAAAGCTGCAGCGTGGTGTGGAGGTCGGGGTGCATGAGATCGCAGGTTATACTCTAAAGGCTTTGCTGAGCGGCCCAGAGCTGTTTGGCAAGCACATCAGCAAACCAGTTTCATCAAGGTGTTGCGTTTTTTCAGAGTAAATCTTGCATTTGCTTCGGGTAGGCGCAAAAACGAACTGGATTTTAGACCTAACCTTTGGAGTTAAACATGTCAGTAACCATGCGCGAAATGCTGGAAGCCGGTGTCCATTTCGGCCACCAAACCCGCTTCTGGAACCCCAAGATGGCCCCGTTCATTTTCGGCCATCGCAACAAGATTCACATCATCAACCTGGAAAAATCGCTGCCGATGTTCCAGGAGGCTGCCAAGTTTGTGCGCCAAATCTCTGCCAAGCGCGGCACCGTCCTGATGGTCGGCACCAAACGCCAAGCGCGTGAGACAGTGGCTGAAGAAGCGCAACGCGCTGGTGTTCCTTATGTCGACCAGCGCTGGCTCGGCGGCATGTTGACCAATTTCAAGACGGTCAAGACATCGATCAAACGCCTTAAAGACATGAAGATCCAGCAAGAAGCTGGTTTGGATAGTCTCAGTAAAAAAGAGCAATTGATGTTTGCCCGCGAAATCGCCAAGCTGGAGCGCGACATTGGCGGCATCCAGGATATGACGGTTCTGCCAGACGCGATTTTTGTGATTGACGTGGGTTTCCACAAAATCGCCATCGCTGAAGCCAAAAAGCTCGGCATCCCCCTGATCGCAGTGGTTGACACCAATCACTCGCCCGAAGGTATTGACTATGTCATTCCAGGTAACGACGATTCGTCCAAGGCTGTGGTTTTGTACGCTCGCGGCATTGCTGACGCGATCATCGATGGTCGCTCCAACATGACTGATGATGTTGTGAAGGCCATGGTTGCCGAGAATGCTGACGAGTTTGTTGAGGTGAACGAGGCTGCTGCCTGAGTTGTCCCTGACCCTAGACAAGGGGGCTTTTGTGCCCCCTTTTTTTAGTCCCTTTTTTAAATTACTGAACTGAGTACGGAGAATCAATATGGCTGCAATTACTGCGAGCATGGTTGCTGAACTGCGTGGCAAAACTGACGCACCCATGATGGAGTGCAAGCGTGCATTGACCGAGGCTGAGGGCGATATGGTCAAAGCTGAAGAGTTGCTGCGTGTCAAACTGGGTAGCAAGGCTGGCAAAGCCGCCAGCCGTATCACAGCTGAAGGTGTTGTGACCAGCTTCATTGATGGCAATGTAGGCGCGGTGCTTGAAGTGAACTGCGAAACTGACTTTGTCACCAAAAACGACAGTTTCTTGGCCTTGGCCAATGCAGCCGTTGAGCTGATCGCCAAGCACAATCCGGCTGATGTGGCCGC
>JBIIVW010000029.1:0-24434 GCA_044339205.1 Rhodoferax sp.
CCCAGTTGGCGTTTTTAACGAAGGCAGCGGTGGGGGTGCCGTTGGAATTGAGAGCCACATGGGTGCGCCCTGCGCGCATGCGCATCATGGTTTCCTTACTTGCCACCACGATCGGGTCGCACCCGATGATCAGATCGGCCGCCGCCATGCTCACTCGGGTGGTTCGAATGGCCTCCTGGCTGGCGCCAATCAGCACATGGCTCCAGGTGGCACCGCCTTTTTGGGCCAGGCCACCGGCGTCCTGGGTCACGATGCCCTTGCCTTCCAGGTGCGCGGCCACACCCAGCAATTGCCCGATGGTGATGACGCCGGTGCCACCCACACCCGCCACCACAATGCCCCAGACCCCTGACAGGGCGGGCGCCACGGGCTCGGGCAGGGCGCCCAGCTCGAACGGGGACGGGCCTTTGCCCTTGGCTTTTTTCTTGAGTTGCCCGCCTTCGACCGTGACAAAGCTGGGGCAAAAGCCCTTGACGCACGAATAATCCTTGTTGCAGGTGCTCTGGTTGATCTGGCGTTTACGGCCAAATTCGGTCTCCAGCGGCTCCACGCTCAGGCAATTGCTCTGCACACCGCAATCGCCGCAACCCTCACACACCAGCTCGTTGATGACCACGCGCTTGGCGGGATCGACCAGCGTACCCCGCTTGCGGCGCCGGCGCTTTTCAGTGGCGCAAGTCTGGTCATAAATGATGACGGTGGTGCCCTTGATCTCCCGGAACTCACGCTGAATGCGGTCCAGCTCGTCGCGGTGCTCAATGGCAATACCCTCGGGCAGGCCGGTGACCGACTCGTATTTTTCCGGCTCATCGGTGACGACGACTATTTTGATGGTGCCTTCGGCCCGCATCGACTGGGCGATCTGCACCACCGAGTGACCTTCCGGACGCTCGCCCACCTGCTGACCCCCCGTCATGGCCACCGCGTCGTTGTACAAAATTTTGTAGGTGATGTTCACCCCGGCGGCAATGCTCTGGCGCACGGCCAGCATGCCGCTGTGAAAGTAGGTGCCGTCGCCGAGGTTGGCAAACATGTGCGTATCGT
The DNA here is from genome assembly GCA_044339205.1 of Rhodoferax sp. GTDB lineage: Bacteria > Pseudomonadota > Gammaproteobacteria > Burkholderiales > Burkholderiaceae_C > Rhodoferax. Next base: position 1,045 of record JBIIVW010000029.1, read on the forward strand.
GGCTAAAAGGCTGTTGGCCCACCCAGGGCACCCCCTCGCCACCCATCTGGGTAAAGCCCACCGTGGCGCGGTCCATCCAGATGGTCATGAAGTGGCAGCCAATACCCGCCATGGCCCGTGAACCTTCGGGCACTTTGGTGGACGTGTTGTGCGGGCAACCGGAGCAAAACCAGGGCTGACGCTCTGCGGAGGGGCCACCGCCAAGCTCGATCACCTGCATGGCGCTTTGCTTGGCCTCCAGGATGGCCAGCTGGGTGTCAATCCGGGCGCCAATATCGGCACTCACCCCGAGCTTTTTCAGGCGCTGGGCGATGGCGCGGGCAATGATGGCCGGCGACAGGTCGGCATTGGCGCGCAGCAGCGTATTGGCCGTCGGGTTGGGGTTGGACCATTCTCCGCCTGAAAAATCGCCCTCGCCCTCGTTGAACTTGCCCAGCACGTTGGGCCGAACATCAGCACGCCAGTTGTAAAGCTCTTCTTTGAGCTGGTATTCGATGACCTGACGTTTTTCCTCAATCACCAGAATTTCCTGCAAGCCGGTGGCGAATTCGCGAGTGAGTTGGGCTTCAAGCGGCCACACCACACCCACCTTGTGCAGGCGAATGCCCACTTGCTGGCAAGTGGCGTCGTCCAGTCCCAAATCCAGCAAAGCCTGGCGTGTGTCGTTAAAAGCCTTGCCGCTGGCGATCAGGCCCAGTCGGTCGTGCTGACCTTCTATGACGTTGTAGTTCAGCCGGTTGGCCCGGATATAGGCCAGGGCCGCGTACCACTTGTAGTGGAACAAGCGTGCTTCCTGCTCCAGCGCATGGTCCGGCCAGCGGATGTGCAGGCCGCCGGGCGGCATCTGAAAGTCGGTGGGAATCTTGATCTGCACCCGGTCCGGGTCAATCATGGCGGTGGCACTGGACTCCACAATTTCCTGAATGGTCTTCATGCCAGCCCACACGCCCGAGAACCGGCTCATGGCAAAGGCGTGAACGCCCAGGTCCAGAATCTCTTGCACTGTGGCCGGGAAAAAAACCGGCGTGCCGCAGGCCTTGAAAATATGGTCGCTCTGGTGCGCGGCCGTCGAGCTTTTGGAGATGTGGTCATCCCCCGCCACGGCAATCACGCCTCCCCACTCGGTGGTGCCGGCCATGTTGGCATGCTTGAACACATCGCTGCAGCGGTCCACGCCCGGGCCTTTGCCGTACCAGATGCCAAACACGCCATCAAACTTGTTGGAGCCGGGCGGGGCAAAGCCGAGTTGCTGCGTGCCCCACAGGGCAGTGGCGGCCAGTTCTTCGTTGACGCCAGGCTGAAAAATGATGTTTTGCGTCTTGAGGTATTTCTCGGCCTTGACCAGCGCCTGGTCGTACCCGCCCAGCGGTGAACCGCGGTACCCGCTGATGAAACCCGCTGTGTTCTTGCCCAGCCGCTGGTCGCGCAGGCGCTGCAGCATGGGCAGCTTGACGAGCGCCTGTACGCCACTCATGAAGGCAGGGCCGTAATCCAGCGAATACTTGTCGTCAAGCGTGACAGTTTCAAGGGCTTTGCGGATGTGGTCGGGCAAGGGGGCATTCATGTGGGTCAAGTCTCCGGGGTACAGGATGGGTTCGCCTTGTGGGCAGGGGAGTTCAATCGCTGCCCCCGAGTAGGGCGCAGTGTCGAAGTAAAACAGAAAGTGTAGATCTTGGGCTGAAATATGTCATGGCTTTTTAAAAAAACCAGATCTGCGCATGATCGCCCAAAAGAGATATTTTTGCCGCGCCAGAGCGCCCGCCTCAGGCAGCGGACCGCGATTTGTCAAAATTTGATTGACGTACCCCTAAACGTACGCTGCCAATTTGTATGTCCCAAACTATGACAGGTAGAGGGTCCTGACCCCGCCATGGCGGGGTCAGGATCGCTTGTTTGTGAAACAACACACTAAATTAATTTAACAAACCGACCGTGCATTTTGTGAACACAGGCGCACAGTCGGACTAACGGAAAAATCACAGACCAACGATGCCGCCGTCATTTTTTGTAATCATCACCGTAGCCGAACGAGGACGGGCTCTTGCGCCGCCTGGACCGTAGGGCGCAGTCAGACCGCTCACTGCGGTACCTGGCCAGTTGCTCTCGAAAGTGCCCATCGCGAAGTTCGCGGTCGTGGTATTTTCGCCAGGATGCTGAACGTTTACAAACAATGTTTTCCCGTCTGGAGACTCGGCCACACCGGTTATTTCAGCACCCAGAGGAGCCGTCATAAAGCGCCGGAACGTCACATCTGTCATTTTCTTACCGGCGTACGTTTGCACCGTTTTGTCGGTCGTGACGGTACGGTTCGGGCTGCCATCCGCCTTGTTGACAATGGTGACTGGGCCGCCGTCGCCATGCACTCCAGGAATGGCGGCCAGCAGCATGGCGTTGGTCACGTCGGTATACGTGTTGTCATCGGTTTCGATCCACAAAATACCGCTGGCTTTGGAAAACCAGCAGCCATCGGGCTTGGACAAGTCGTTGAACTCGCTCAGACCTGACAAATTCACGTTGGCTTGGTAATTGGCATCATCCAGACCCGCATCCGCCTTGGCCTGTGCACCAAACAGGAAGATGTCCCACTTAAATGTCACCGCGCCAGCATTGTCACCATCTTCGCGAATGCGCACAATGTGACCATTCACGTTGCCGCGTTGATCCCTGGCGTCTGCGTTTTGCGTCGAAATTCCCTTCTTGTCCAGCCAGTAGCGGGGGTTGGCTGCGTCCACATCGGGGTTGGGAACGTTGTTGCCTGACACGCCGGTGTTACCACGGTCCGGGTTCTCGGTCATGGTGATGTAGATTTCACCGTTTTTTGGGTTCACCGCAGTCCACTCGGGGCGGTCCATGCGGGTGGCACCCGCGGCACCGCCAGCCAGGCGTGTGTTGACGCAGATATCGGCCAGGTTGTCGAATTTGTAGCCTTCAGGGTTTTGGGCGCTGACAGGCACGCCGGCGGCAACGAGCGGGTTACTCAAATCGAGTTTGACCCATTCGCCTGTGCCGTTGGCATTGAACTTGGCGGCATAAATCGTACCTTCGTCCATGTACTCGGCACCCACATTCATGCGGTCTGCACGGTTGGCATCGGCTGCAACCCACAGTTTTTTGGACACAAACTTGTAGACGTATTCGTTGCGCGAATCGCAGCCAATGTAGAACGCCAATGGGCGACCCACAACGGCCAGGCTGGGCCAGGCGCCCTCGTTGGCGCGGCGGCCCAACGCGGTGCGCTTGGCGGGCACCGAGCTTGGGTTGTACGGGTCAATTTCAACGATGTAACCGAAGGTGTTGTGCGCATTGCGGAAGTCACCCGTGCCGTCGGCTGCCTTTGTTGGGTCGGCCGTGATGTCCCAACGGCTGTAGTCGGTGCTGCCAGCCGTGGCCGGCACAACAGTGGCCCAACGGTTGTGTGCAAAGCCCGAGGCTGAAGTAGCTGGAGCCACTGGTGGGCGAATGCCATTGCGCAGCAATGCAGTGTTGTCTTTTTGTGTGCGCACAGCGGCGTCGGCACCGCGAACAAAGTAACCTGCCCAATTTTCCTCAGCCGCCAGGTAGGTGCCCCAAGGCGTATAGCCGTTACCGCAGTTGTTGATGGTGCCGCGCGTTTGATTGCCCGCTGGCGAAAACAAGGTTTTGGTGAAAGCTGAACCACGGGCAGGGCCGGTCAGTTCCATCAGCGTTGAACCGGTGATGCGGCGGTTGAATGTTGAATTCTTCACAACACCGTATTGGCCGCCTGTCTTGCCCAGCTCGACGATCGACACACCATGGGCTTCGATTTCCTTGATGACTTCAGCCTCTGGGCGTGGACCTGCAGTTGCGCCAATGTTGGTTTGGCCATTAGCGTGCATGAATTGCACGGTGCCCGAGATGTTTTCGTGGTTCAGGACCAGCAAGGCGCGGTCATTGCTGTTGGGCGCGGGCGTGCCCGATGCACTGAGACCAAAGTAATGCATGCCGTCGTGATGGTCACCTGAGCGGCGCGCAAAGTTGCCTTGCGAGCCGTCGTTCAGGTAGTCAGGCACGGACGCGTCAATAGAGTCGCCCGTTGCGTAAATGACGGTGGCGGTGTAGCCGACGGGAACGGTAACGCGGTCAAGTTTTGACCTGTTAACGGCTGAGAAGTTGAGCGCTGGCAGGGGCGCAGGAGCAGCGGCATCACTGCCACCACAGGCTGTCAGACCGAATGAACCAAAACCAGCCATAGTCATGGCCCCAATGCCGCCGCCCAACACATGGCGGCGGTGAAGGCGAGCCGCCATCACATCATGGATGCTGGGGCTGCTGACACTGTTGTTGTCCAAATCGTCCGGATCGGAATTGATCGACTCAATGTGAGAAAGTTTTTGCGACATTTAATTGCTCCAAGTTAACAAAGTAGTCAACTGAAAAGTGTGCCCTTCTAATGTGACACTTTCATGAAGCTCCGGGCCAGTGGATCACGCGTGCAATGCCCGCCACGCATTTGGCAAAAACTGAGTTCAACAAGGAAGGCCGCACCATGATCTTGAACGACAGGCGCGGTACTTTGTTTGATCGCCCCCACGACCTTGTCGGGTTACGCCCTTCGAGCCAACACGTATCTAAGGAGGTTAAGACCGACGGGGGATAAGTATCTAAAAATTATGCTTAATTGACCTCTAGCCCTCTAATTAAAAGGGTCGTAAGCTATTAATTAAGTAGCAATTTATCACTAAGCGGTGCAGGGGATGGGGATGGGCACGCGCCAGCATCAGCGCACCGTGCGTGCCAGCACATCGCGGATGGTGATGGCCAGCTCTTCGGCCACAAACTTGGCAATGTAGGCGTCAGCGCCCACGCTTTTCACATGGCTCTCGTTGGTGGTGCCGGTCAGCGACGAGTGGATGATGACCGGGACGCCTTTGAAGCGTGCGTCTTGCTTGATGTTGCGCGTCAGGGTGAAGCCGTCCATCTCGGGCATTTCCAGGTCGGTCAGCACCAGGGCGACCTTGTCCCGCACGGTCTTGCCCTCGGCCTGCGCACTCGCCGAGATGGCCTGCAGGCGGTCCCAGGCCTCCTGGCCGGTCTTGGTCATGATGTAGGGTACGTTCATGGCCTTGAGGCCCTGCTCGATCATCATGCGGGCCACGGCGGAGTCATCTGCCGCCAGCACCACCGTGCCGGGCGGCAACTTCAGTGTCGGGATCACAGCGCCGTCCGACACAACCTGGTGTTGTTGCGGGAAGACATCGCGCAGAATCTGCTCCACGTCCAGCACTTGCGCCAGGCGGGTGTTTTCAGCGCTGCCATCAAGGCGCGCAATGCTGGTGACCAGGCCGCCGCCATGACCCTCGGCCGATAGCACCTGCTTCCACTCCAGGCGCACAATCTCGTTGACCTCTTCCACGGCAAACGCCTGGGTGGTCCGTGCAAATTCGGTAACCAGCAAGATGCCCAACCCCTTGGTCGGGTTGCAGCCCACAATTTGCGGCAGATTAATGACCGGAATCATCTGGCCCCGGATGTTGGCAATGCCCATGACAGAGGGCGGCGCATTAACCATCACGGTGACTTCCGGCATCACCAAAATCTCACGAACCTTGAAGACATTGATCCCGAACAACTCACGTCGCTCGGACCCCGCGCCCTCCCCCAAACGAAACAGCAACAGCTCGAACATGCTGTTGCCTGCCAGGTTGGTCCGTTCGTCAATGTCGCGCATGGATTGGTTCATGGTGGTTCCGTTTAGTGAAGCGTAAAAAAGTGAGGCGCCTAAAGCGTTATGGTACTCGCGTGGCTCTACTTCGGCCACAAAACCCAGAGGCGCAGCGGTTGTTTGAGGCGACCCGCCAGTTCGCCAGCAGCCATACCCCAGCCGGCGAAGTAATCGGCCCGCACCGCACCCACAATGGCACTGCCCGTGTCTTGCGCCAGCACCAGCTTTTGCAGGCTGACGGTCGGGCCGGCAGAGGCCAGCCAGACCGGCGTGCCGTATGGGATGCTTGCGGGGTCGACTGCAATGGAGCGCCCGGGTGTCAGAGGCACGCCCTGGGCGCCACGCGGCCCAAAAGCAGAGTCCAGGTCACTCAAGCGCTCTTCCCGGAAGAACACCATGCGCGGGTTGCTCCACAGCATCTCCTGCACACGCTGCGGGTTTTGGGCAATCCAGGCCTTGATGCCGGGCCAGGAGGCATCACGCACGGCGCCCTGATCCAGCAACCAGCGGCCGACGCTCTTATAGGGATGGTTGTTGGTTCCGGCATAAGCGACGCGAAGGATGCGCTGGCTGCCATCGGGCTCGGTCACACGGACCCGCCCCGACCCCTGGATTTGCAAGACCAGCGCGTCCACCGGGTCCGCCAGGTGGACGATTTCTCGCCCCTGGAGCGCCGCCCGGGCTTCGGGCAGGGTGTCCATCTCCTGGCGTGAAAACCAGGTTTTGCCTGCACTCAAGCCCGCTGGCAGCCGGTACAGGGGTACGGAGAAGTTGGCGTTGGCCGTGCGCGAGGCGTCCAGGATCGGCTCAAAATAGGCCGTCAGCAAGCCCTCCGTGGGGCCCGACAAAGCATCCACCCGGTAGGCTTGCAACCGGGAGACCAGCCAGGCACGCTGATCCGCCTCGGTGCCGATGCTCAGGCGCCGGACTTCGGCGCACAAGGGTGCAAACACGGGACCGGGTCGCTCGCAGCTTTTAAGCCAGGCGTTCCAGGCTTCGAACAGATTGTCCTGCTCGAAACCCGGCAAGTCGGCCCAGGGCACGGGTGTCCAGCGGCTTTTGGATTGCAGCAGGGTGCCTGGCATGGCAGTTGGCAGCTCCATAGGCGTCGGTGCAGGGACCACCAGGGGCTCAGCGGGTGGGATGTCTTGGGGAATTAGCCGGGGCGCACTGCCGCAAGCGACCAGCATCCCTACAATTAATCCATTCAATACGGTACATAGGAGTCGGTTCATGAGTCTGCTTTTGCTCGAAGCGTTTGGTGCCTTGGTGATATTGGTACTGATCGTTTGGTGGACCATGTTTTCAGGCCGAAAAAACGGCGAATTGCCGTCCAGTGCAGCGCCTGACGAGGCAAAACCTGAAACAAAAGCCTTTCCCCCGGCCAACGGGAAGGATTGAATTCTGCGGCTCTCGGCGCCCACGTGCTTCATGGCCGCAGGCGCAACAGGTTGGCCAGTTCGACCGCCGACTTGACTTCCATTTTCTCGAACATCCGGGCCCGGTGGACCTCTACGGTGCGGATACTGATGCCCAGCCGGTCCGCAATCAGCTTGTTGGGCAGGCCTTCAAGCACCAGCTGCATGACGTTGCGCTCCCGCTCGGTCAACTCGCCCTGGCGCCCCATCAGCACCTCGGTTTTCTGGTTGGCCTGCAGCCAGGCGCCGGACTGGGCCAGTGCCTGCTCGACCCGGTCGACCAAGGCATTGTCAGAAAACGGTTTTTCGCAGAAGTCGAAGGCACCCCGCTTGACTGCGTCCACTGCCGTAGGGACATCGGCGTGACCCGTCAAAAAGATCACCGGCATGGCCTGATGCAAATGGCGCTCGATCATCCAGTCGAACAAGGCCAGCCCGCTCAGACCCGGCATGCGCACATCCAGCAGCAGGCAACTGGGCTGACTCAAGGGCTGCGCCCCTGAGAACTTGAGTTGGAAGGCCTCCGCACTGTCAGACACATCACTGAGCAAACGACGCGACCGCAGCAGCCAGGCCAGGGCATCACGCACGCTGACATCGTCGTCCACCACATATACAAGGGCATCAATCAAGGGTTGCATGAGTCGATGTTATGCCACCTCGCCCACAGGCAAGGAGAAGATGAAGACTGTGCCTCGCGGCAGGTGGGGCTCAAACACCAGTACGCCGCCATGCTGCTCCACCACGGTGCGGCACAAGCTCAAACCCAGGCCCATGCCCTCGGGCCGGGTAGTGAAGAAGGGCTGAAAGAGCTGGGTCTTCACTTCAGGCGTAATGCCGTCACCCCCATCAGTGACCGAGAAAGACACCCACTTCTTGACGCCTTCGCTGCGCACAGCGCGCACCCGCAGCAGCAGCGATCGCTCCACGATGTGAGGCTGGTCCATGGCCTGCATACCATTGCGAGCCAGATTGAGCAGCACCTGCTCCACCATGGTGCGATCACACAGCACGTGGGTGGCCAGGGGCTCCACGTCGATTTGCACCTTCACCCGCAGCTTGCGGGCTTGAAGATCGATCAGCGGTGAAATGGCGTCAAACAAGGCCTGTGGGGCAACCACTTCCCGAATCTGGTCGCGGCGGCGCACAAAGTCATGCACGCTCTTGATGACCTTGCCCGCGCGCTCGGCTTGCTCAGCGATGCGGTGCATGGCGTGGCCTAGGTCGGCACCATACTCAACCGCCGCCTCGGGGCCGTGCCCCAACAGATTGATGGAGCCCGTTGCGTAGCTGGAGATGGCGGCCAGGGGCTGATTCAATTCATGGCTCAACAACGACGCCATTTCGCCCACGGTGGCCAGTCGCGCCGTGGCCTGAAGTCGCTCCTGGCCGGCCCGTGAAAGCTCTTCGACGCGGCGTTGTTCGCTGATGTCCAGCACGGCACTCATCCAGCCGGTTTGAGCCCCTTGGGCATTGATCAGCGGCGCCTCCATGACCAGGACGGAAAAGCGTGAGCCGTCCTTGCGCACAAAGACGGACTCAAAACCCTCGCGCGGTGGCCCGTTGCCGGCCAGCCTGATCACCTGGCGCTGCTGGTATTCATCCACCAGTTCGGGTGGCCAGTAGGGGGCGGGTACGCCGTGCCCTAGCAACTCCTCGTCACTGAACCCCACCATCTGGCAAAAGGCCGGGTTGACATAGGTGATGTGTCCGGTCAGGTCGCGCGCACGCAAACCGGTGACCAGGGAGTCCTCCATGGCTTTGCGAAAGGCCAGCGCCTCTGCGAGGTCGTTTTCGGCCTTGAGCCGGCGCCGCATGTCTTTTCCCATCAAGGCCAGCACGGAGAGCAGGGCTGTGGCCAGAAACGCCACAAGCGCCGTAAGCAAATTGGGGAATAAATCCGGCGCGGCCCGCCAACTGTCCACGCGCAGCACCAGCGTGGTGGCAGGCAGGTCCATCAACTGGCGAGCTGTAAAGACCCGACTTCCTCGGCGCACCGACCCGCGCAGGGCCAGTCGCGTGCCATCGCCCTCAGTGAAGGATATTTCGTAATTGCGCGTGATTTGGGGGCCGACCAGCCACTCCAGCACGCCCTGCAGCGAGTATGTGGCCAGCAAAAAGCCGATGGGCTTGCCGCCCTGTACCAAGGGCAGGCACATTTCCACCACCTCCAGGCCCAAGCCATCGGCGATGGGCACAAAATAACTATTGCCGTAAGCAGGCCCGCTGAACCGGCGGGCCGTAGAGCAGGTAAGGGAGATGTCGGATGACATCTTGCCTCGCCCCACCGTGCCAAACAAGGGAGAGTGAAAAGGCGTCTGGGCCTCCGATATCAGCCGCAGGCCGGGGTCACGCCATTCCAGATGCAGCAATTCCCGGTGTTCACGCAAATAGCCCACCGCGTCCACTTGCCAGGAACTGGGCGTCGGATCGCTGTAATGCAGCGCTTGCAGACCCTGCACATTGCGCAGGAAGGCACTGCGAATGTCCTCGACGGCCTGGGCTGCGTCGTGCTCGACCCTATTTTGGACCTGAGCGGCTTCATAGCGCCCCGCCAGCCAGACCAACAGCGCCAACAAGGCAATGACCAGCAGCACCAATGCACTCCAAAGCGTACTGCGGCGCAAGTTGGAGAGGGGACTGTCACTGAAAGGGCGTTGTTCCTGGGTCACGAATTTCAAGGTATCAGGGCGTCAAGGTTGAACCGCTGGCGTTCCGCCGGATTTGCGTGGCACACGGGTAATTTTGGGATCGGCCCAGTTGCCATCAATGTGGAACTCCTGGGTTGCTGCTTCTGTCAATGGCTTGCGCAAGAACATCTGGGCCAAAAAGGTGCCAATCCCGACCGCGGGGTTGATAACCGAGGCGATCAGGGAGGCGGTGCCCGCATTGATTTCAGGTATCACCACCACCTTGATGTCTTGGGTCTCACGGGCAATGTCGGCCCGCCCCTCCATCAGCACGGCGGCATTGACGCCTTTCATCTGCAAATTATTGGTGATCGCAATGCCTTGCTCAATCGCAATGTCGCCACGGAAGAAGTCAAACGGAAAACCTTCGCTGAACACATCCCGAAAATCCAGCGTGAGACGTCGGGGCAAGGATTGCAAGCTCAGTACCCCGAGTAGTTTGGCAATGCCGGGGTCGGCCTTCAAGAACTGTCCGTTTTCAACATCAACCGTGAAATCACCCGCCATGGACGGATAGTCCGGCGTGATGGGCGATCCCGTCCAGGCCACTTGGCCTTCCATCTTGCCCTGGCCCTTGCGGACCACGCCCTTCATGCCCAGACGCGACAACAACTCACCACTGTCAAATATTTCCAGTTTGAAATTCATGACTGTGCGCCGCAAAGCCGGCGGTGGCGGGGTTGCCCAATTGCCCGTGGCGGTCAGCACCGCCTCAGGAGTGCTCATGTTGAATTTATTGAGTCGCCACTCGCGCACGCCCCCCGCCCTGCGGTTGACGGCCTGCACCTCGACCCGTCCCAGCCGCTTGCCACGCAACTCGAAGTCGTCCACCACGATATCCAGCGCCGGAATACTGTCGGGTTGCTCATTCAGGAGCTCCTCCACATCCCGGTCCACTCCGGGGGCCAGCGTGAGGCGAGACAAACGGGCAAAGACACGTCCCTCGCCCGAGTCCGAAGGCTGCCGGTACTCCAGATAACCGTTGAGTTCGGTGGCGTCCATATTGGCCCGCCAAAGCAGTCCTTCCCGGGAGCCGCCCACCACCACCTGTTGCAACGTGCGACCGCCCAAAGTCAATACCCGTGCCCGCACGGCCCAGGTGGTGGGCAGATAACCCAGCGCGCCAGGTGCAGCGCTGGCTCCAGCGCCCGCGGCAGGCGACAAGGTGGCCAGTGCGGCGCTGGCCAAGGGGGCGTCAGCAGCCTGCGACAGCACGTCGCCCCAAGCGTCAAGATCCAGCTGGTCGAGCTTGATATTGGCCATAACCCCCTCAAGAGGCATCGGAGCCGACTCCTGGGGCCCCAAGCCCACCGCAATGCTGCCCCGGCGCACCCGCGGCTCGGTATCGGACACATCGCGAACGTAGCTGATGGACGCCAGGGAGCCCAAATCCAGCTTCAGTTGTTCTTGCAGACGCACCTGCCCCCCGGGGCCGGGGGCCAGCGAGCCCGCAGTCAGGGCCGTCTCCAGCCGCAAGGGCAGCACGGCCTGCGCGCTCTTGTTCAAAGGAGTTGGCAAGCTCAATGCCAGGCCTTGCAGGCTGCTGGTCACGGTCAACTCAGGGATACCCTGGCGAAAGCCCAGCACGGCGGCATACGGCGCGCTGCCGTTGGCATGCTGGGCGAGGCGCGCTATGAATCCGAGTTCTCTGGCCTGGCGCAAGCCTTCGGCGGTGGCGGTGCCGTTGGCCCGGATCACGATCGGCCCTGCCGTTCGGCTAGCCACTACCCCGGCATTGCCCGCGGGGGGCTGCAGTGACCCCCCTTCAACGCGGGCCTCACCTCCCAGCATTTGTGCCTGACCACCGGCGATCAGAAACCCGTTCTCATTGAAATTTACCACCCCGCGCGCCCGGCCCAAGCGGGGCGTATCGGGAGACATCTGGATGTCGTTGCCTGCCAGCGTCACACTGCCCTGCACGGTACTGGTGTCCAGGGTCGCAATGGGAAGTGTCAGCTTGAGTTTGTAATCGGCACTCCCGGTGGCGACCGCCCGGGCCAGGGCTTGCCCAACCATGCCCCCCAGGGGTGAGCCATTCACAATGCCCAGGCCCTCGGTCAAGGGGCCACGAGCCTCGGCGTTCACCACGACGGTGGAATGCGACAAGTCCTCAATCACGGCGTCCACTTTGCTGATCTGCAAGCCTGCTGCCGCACCCATGCGGGCGCTGGCATTGCGCACCTGCAGCTTGCTGCGCTCAATCACCAACTCACCGTTGAGCTGCGTCAAGGGGGGCCAAGGCAGTTCGTCAGGCGCTTGCAGGCTGCGAGGAACAAAGGCCAGACGGGCGTTTTTGACATTGGCAGAAATCCTGAATTCTCCCTGGCGCGCATCGGCGAACGGCATATCATATAAATCGCCCTTGACCCTGAACTTCACGTTACCCGCTGAGCCGGCCAGCACGGCATCACGCACATAGTCCCGCGCCGGTTGTTCAATGATGGACGGCAAATAGCGATGCACTCGTGTGCCATCTGCCCGGCTCAGGTTGGCCTGCAAGTCCAGCACACCCGGAAAACGGGACCGGCCACCGGATTTGGCGGGGTCGCTGGTCTGCCATTTGATCTGCGCCTCGCCCTGCGCATCAGCATTGCTGAACTTCATGTTGGGCATCTGGACAGCGATGCGCTCCCCCTCGATTTGCCATTTGACATCGGTCGATAGCTGCTGAACGGCAATGACGGGGTCGTCAAAAATGGTGGGGAACGATACGGTGCCGTCGGCCACCACCACACTGGCCCGCCCAGTAGACTGATTCAAATCGAATTCAATACTGGCGCCCCGGATGCCCGGAGACTCACCCACGGCATCAAGCTCAAGCTGACTGACACGACCTTTGACCTCAAACTGACTGAGGGTGCCCAACGGGCCCTGCCAACTGGCTTGAACCTGGTTTACCACGCCCCTGGGCGCATAGGCCAGCAGCATGGCCCTGCTGTGGGTGTCAATCGGCAGGCGGTTGGCAATTTGGGCCAGCGCCGTCAAGTCCAGTTGGTCGGCCTTGAACTCGCCTCGCGCAGCCATCTTTCCCTCCGCCCCCATGTGCATCACCCGGACGTTGCCGCCTGGCCAGCGCACACCCTCCTGGGTGTCAAAGGCCAACGATTGGGTGGCGAACTCAAACCCGTTTGCCAGGGCCCGCCCACTGAGCCGCCCCTGCACCGACTGCAGTTTCAGCGCCTCCAGATCCGGCCCAAGCGTCACACGCACGCTGGACAAAGCCACATCAGCCGCACCGCCTACGACCTGGCCACGGCTCAGGTCGACCCAGGCACGCAAGGCGCCGCTGCCCTGGTGCAGGTCGATACCCAGATCTACGTAGCGACGCAGTTCAGAAACGTCCACGCGGTCAAACGCTCCGTGCAACTGCCCGCTCCAATCCTGCCATTGCGACCTTTGGAGCGACAACAAGGGTTGGGTCAACAGACCGCGAACGCTAAAGCGATCGCCCCACAGGGCAGGCGGCGTGGCATCAACCCGAAGCTCGTGGCGACGCCCCTGATTGCGCACCACCAGATCCACCTGCGCCAGCGCCAAGGTTGGCGCAGCGCGCAATTCATCCGTCCATTGCACCTGGCCGTCCCGAATGACAAACTCAAGCTGAGAAAAAAACCAGTCGGCAGCGCCACTGTTTGGCTCACTCGAGGCAGGGAAATCGAGCCCTGCCACCCGGATTTTTCCATCCAGGGATCGCCGGACACTGAGTTGGGGCCGCTCCACATAAAGCTGCTCAAAGCCCAGACGCATCAGCGAGCGGGGCGAAAGGGCAGCCAATACCCGTGGCAGGTGCAAGGCTTCCCTTCCCTGCGGGTCGAACAAACGGACGTCGTTGAGCTCGAAAGAAGGCGTCATGCCAGTCGAAAACGCGCTGATGTTTCCGATGCGCACAGGTACCCCCAGAGCCTGCGTGGCCCGGGTTTCAACGTATGGGCGAAGCTCACCGATTCGCGGCACAATCAGCCAGTGCAATGCCCCCCAAGCCAGCCCAAATGCACACCAGGCGGCCAGCACCAAACCCAAGGCCCAGCGAGCCAGAGTGGACAAGGCTTTCAGGAGTGAAGATGGGGTCGGCGTCAAGTCGATCATTGTTAGTTTGTAAATACGACAGGAATTATGACCCGCCCCGTTTTGTCATCCCACTCGCGTTTCGGCCAGCGCGTTCGCCGCCGCTATGAGGGCCAACTGCATTTGCTGCCCGCAGGCCTGCCCAACCCCGACACCATGACACAGGCCTTCGATGCACTTCATAAGCAAGGTCTTGACACGGGCAGTGCCTTGAGGGTGACGCGCCAACTGGTGCTGGAACGCCTTCTGTGCCTGGACTGCGATGCTCAGGCATCTTTGCAGCACATCACCCAGGCCATGACCCATCTGGCCGAATTCGCACTTAACATAGCATGCACTGAAGTCCAACTGGCGCTCGACCAGACCCATGGTGCACCCACCACCGCGGCGGGTCAGCGGGCGCAGCTTTGGATCGTGGGCATGGGCAAGCTCGGTGCACGGGAGCTCAATGTATCGAGCGACATTGACCTCATTTACGTCTATGACGAAGACGGTGAGACCACCGGTGACGCCCAGGGGCGCGGGCGCCTCTCCAACCAGGAATATTTCGCCAGGGCAGTACGGGCAATTTATGTCCTCACGGGCGACACGACTGAACATGGCTTTGTGTTCCGGGTTGATTTGGCGCTTCGCCCTAATGGCAACTCCGGCCCACCAGCCGTGTCACTCGACGCACTGGAGCAATACCTGCATGTCCAGGGCCGCGAATGGGAGCGATTTGCCTGGCTCAAGAGCCGCGTTGTCGCGCCGCTGGACTGCGTGGCAGATGGCTCGACACTGGCGTTGCGCAGCGTGGTCACGCCGTTTGTGTTCCGGCGCTATCTGGACTACAACGTGTTCGATGCCTTGCGCATCCTTCACCGGCAAATTCGCGACCATGCCAGCAAGCGCAGTGCGGGACACCCGGAGCGGGCCAACGACGTCAAGCTCTCGCGGGGCGGCATCCGGGAGATCGAATTTATTGTGCAATTGCTCCAGGTCGTGCGAGGCGGGCAGTTTCCGGAACTCAGGACCCGTCCCACGCTGAGCGCCTTGCCACGCCTCGCCAAGGCGGGCCTCATGCAGGAGAGCACAGCACAGGCGCTGGCAGAGGCCTATGACTTCTTGCGCCGGGTAGAGCACCGCATCCAGTATCTGGATGACCAACAAACCCATGTGCTGCCCACTCAGGAC
Organism: Rhodoferax sp.; assembly: GCA_044339205.1. Taxonomy (GTDB): domain Bacteria; phylum Pseudomonadota; class Gammaproteobacteria; order Burkholderiales; family Burkholderiaceae_C; genus Rhodoferax. The sequence goes on from JBIIVW010000029.1 coordinate 16,074, forward strand.
CATGACCTGGACTGGATCGCCAGCGCCATGGGCTTTGAGAATGCGCCGCAACTGCTTCACCAGCTCGATGCGCACCGGGAAGTGGTCGCAGAAGAATTTGACAAACTGCTCGGTGGCGCTGACAAGGATTGCAAGGGCTGCAACGGCGGAAAATATGCTAAAACCATGAGCTTTGACGAGGTGCTGGAGCAGGCACCTCCGCTCTTCAGGGGGCGCCTGGCCGATTGGCGCGAACACCCGCGTGTGCTCGCCCTGCGTGAAGATTCACGCGCACGACTGGTCCGCCTGGTTGCCCGCACCTCCCAGTGGGTGCATGACGGCAAAGCCACGGAAATCGCTGCAGTGCGGCTGGCCGACTGGATCGAGCCCCTGCTGCGCCGCGAGAGCTATCTGGCATTGCTGCTGGAGCGCCCCAATGTGCATGAGCGCCTGTTGCGCCTGCTGGGTGCAGCCCGCTGGCCCGCCCGCTACCTGCTGCTGCACCCCGGCGTGATTGATGAACTCGCCAGCGTGCAGATGCTGGATGAGAGGTTTTCTGCTGCTGATTTTGAACAGGAGCTTGACCATCGCTGCGCCTCACTCAAAGGAACGGGAGAAGACGATGATGAATCGCTCCTGAACCTGCTGCGCCGAGCCCACCATGCAGAGATTTTTCGCACCCTGGCCCGCGATCTGGAGGGCCGCCTGACCGTTGAAGAAGTGGCTGACGACCTGACCTCGCTGGCCGAGGCCGTGCTGCGCATCACCACGCGCTGGTGCTGGGCCCGCTTGAAAAATCGGCACTGTGAGACCCCCCGCTTCGCGATCATTGCCTACGGCAAGCTTGGCGGGAAAGAGCTGGGCTATGGCAGTGATCTGGACATTGTGTTTGTTTACGATGATGAAGATGACCAGGCATCAGAAGTCTATTCGGCTCTGGTGCGCAAGCTCATCAATTGGCTGACGGTCAAAACAGGCGAGGGCGATTTGTACGAAATTGACACCGCGCTGCGTCCCAACGGCAGCTCGGGCCTGCTGGTCACCAGCTTCAAAGCCTATGCCAACTACCAGCAGCAGCGTGGGTCGAATACGGCGTGGACCTGGGAACACCAGGCCATGACGCGAGCCCGTTTCATCCTGGGAGATGACATCCTGCGCGAGCAGTTTGACGCCATCCGCACAGCCGTCATCACAGCCCCACGCGACGCACAAGCCCTGCGCTCGGAGATCATCACCATGCGGGAGCGGGTTCGTGCGGCCCACCCCGTCAAGGGGGATCACTTTGATGTCAAGCACAGCACGGGCGGCATGATCGATGCCGAATTTGTGATGCAGTACCTGGTGCTCCTGCATTCAGCTGCTCACCTGGAACTGCTGGACAACGCGGGCAACATTGCTTTGCTGGAGCGGGCAGAGGTGCTGGGCCTGCTGCCCGTTGGCGTGGGGCACGGGGCTGCTGGCGCCTACCGCGAGTTGCGCCGCATCCAGCACCGCGCCCGACTCAACGAGGAGCCAACGCAGGTGGGCCCCTCCGAACTTCAGAGCCAGCGCGCTGCCGTGCTGGCCCTTTGGCACACCGTTTTTGACCATCCCGTTTCTATCGCTCTTACCTGATTACCACCCCCATGCACCTTCGCCTTCCAACGCTTCTTCTTGTTTTGACCAGCTTACTGGCCTTGGGCGCTTGCAGCGGCGACGTCAAGGACACCCACCCCGACCAGTTGGTCACCAAGCGCAAGGCGATTTTCAAGCAGTTCACTAAAACGTTGGAGCCCATGGGCATGGTGGCGCGCGGCCGCAAAGACTACAACCCGCGTGAGTTCAACATCAACGCCCTGGAGCTGCAAAAGCTCACCTCGCAACCCTGGGCCCTGTTCACGGCCGACAGCAATTACCCGCCCACCCTGGCCAAGCCAGCGGTCTGGGAAAAGCCCGCCGAGTTCAAACTGGCCCAGGACAAGTTCCAGGTGACGATCGCTGGCCTGGTGCAAGCCTCACAGGGCAGCGACCTGGACAGCATCAAAACAGCCGTCGATAGCGTTCAAAAAAGCTGCAAGGGCTGTCACGACCAGTTTCGCAACGAACGCTGAGTTCATGCAGAACCGGCTTTGACAATCCGCATGGCAATAAACAGCGCCATCCCCCATCCTTAGCCGGGCGTGTTGGCGCCGATGCGATCCCTCCATCGGGCACGCGTCAATGGAGAAATTCATGCCTGCCACCACGAGCCCGGAGACCGAACCACCTGCACGCCTAGCGGGGGAGGGCATTCAGGCCTACTTGGTCGGTGGCGGCATAGCCTCGCTAGCCGCAGCGGTCTACCTGATTCGCGATGGGCGCTTACCGGGCAGGAACATCCATATTTTTGAGGCATCGCGATTCGGCGGCAGTCTGGATGCCAGCGGCGCCGCCTCGGCAGGCTACTCCATGCGGGGCAGTCGCATGTTCGGCCCGGCCTATGTCCTGACCTACGAGTTGCTGGCGGAGATCCCCTCGCTGGATGACCCGGCCAAGTCGGTCACTGAAGACACCTTTGAGTTCTGGCAAGCCGAGCCTTGGTCTGACCGAGCTCGACTTGTTGAGGAGGGCGTTGCGGTGGATGTCTCGCACTGGGGCCTGTCCAACAAGGACCGGGTTGATCTCATGGGCCTGATGCTGCGCCCCGAGACAGCCTTGGGCACAATGCCGATTACAGTGTGTTTTGAGCCACACTTTTTCGAGACGCACTTCTGGCTGATGTGGTGCAGCATGTTTGGGTTTGAAACGTGGCACAGTGCCGCCGAATTGCGGCGCTACCTGCTGCGCTTTCTCAGACTGTTCCCTGACCTGGAGGTCCTCCAGGTGATCCAGTCCACGCGCTACAACGGCTTTGACGCCATCGTGCGTCCCCTGCTGCGCTGGCTGCTTGCGCAAGGCGTGCACATGGAGACGGGCATTGAAGTGACAGACCTGCACCTTGAGCCCTGCGCAGCCGGTCAAGCCGTGCGCCACCTGGACTGCCTGCGCTCGGGGGTGCCAACCCGGGTGGAAGTGGGCCCGCACGATCTGGTCATCGCCACCCTGGGCTCCATGACCGCCAACGCCAGCCTGGGGTCCATGGATTCGCCCCCAAGCTCTTTCACAGGCCAGCCCGACGCCTCCTGGACGCTTTGGCAACGCCTGGCCGCCAAAAACTCCGCCTTTGGCAACCCGTCGGCATTTTGCGGCCACGTGGAGCAGACCCGATGGGTCACCTTCACGGTGACCGACACAGGCGACCTGTTTGCGCGCCACATGGCGGCGCTGAGCGCCAGCCCGGCGGGGCGCGGCGGCTTGGTCACCCTCGTCAACTCCAACTGGCGCCTGACATTTCACTTGTTTCACCCTCCTGCCTATGCCGACCAGCACGCGAATGTTCAGGTGTGGTGGGGCTACGGGCTGCTGGTTGACTGCATCGGCAACTTTGTCCCCAAAACCTTGCTGGCGTGTAGCGGCAGGGAGATTTTGGTGGAGCTTTTTTCCCACCTTGCCTTGCAGGACGACTTGGAGGCGCTGCTGGGCAGTGCCAACTGCATTCCGTGTTTGCTGCCCTACGCCACCAGCCAGTTCATGCCCCGCGCCCCGGGCGACCGACCGGCTGTGTTGCCGACCGGCATGGCCAACCTGGCCTTGACAGGCCAATACTGCGAAATCCCGCACGATGTGGTCTACACCGTGGAGTACTCCATTCACTCGGCGCGGCTCGCGGTCACCGGTCTGCTGGGTTTGAAAGACGAGATGCCACCCACTTACCAGGGGCTGGAGCATCCCAACGCGATGATGGAAGCCATCAAGATGATCTTGCGGTGAGCCGGTAAGCAGCGAGAATGAAGGTCTTGTTGCATTTTTTTACCCACCATGAACCGAAATCTCTGGCTGCTGGCCATCTGCCAGGGACTTTTCCTGACCAATAACGTCACCTTTATTGCTATCAACGGCTTGGTCGGCTTGAGCCTGGCGCCGATGGGCTGGATGGCGACCTTGCCGGTCATGGGCTACGTGGTGGGCGGCGCTTTATCCACCGGGCTGGTGGCCAAAACGCAACAGCGCTACGGGCGCAAGCGGTCGTTTCAAATGGGTCTGGCCGTGGCGCTGGGGTCGGCCTTATTGTGTGCCTATGCCGCGATGAGCCAGAATTTCTGGCTGCTTTGCACGGCCACACTGGTGGCTGGCTACTACAACGCCAATGCGGGTCTGTACCGATTTGCCGCAGCTGAACTGGCCGTGCCCTCCTGGCGGGAAAAAGCCGTGTCCCTGGTGATGGCCGGCGGCCTGATTGGCGCGGTACTTGGCCCCAATCTGGCGCAGTACACGCGCACGCTGATGAGTGTGCCTTTTGCCGGCGCTTATGTGGCGCTGGCGGTGGTGGCCCTGCTGTCGATGGTGGTGCTGAGCTTCATTGATTTTCCGGCTCCTCCGGCCAAAAAGACCAGCGCAGCTGGCCGCCCCCTGGGCGAGATCATGCGGCAACCCGCTTTCATCGTGGCGGCAGCCACGGGCGCCCTGAGCTACGGCGTGATGAACCTGCTGATGGCCGCCACGCCGCTGGCCATGCAACAGTGCGGCCTGCCGTTTTCTGACGCCGCACTGGTGCTGGAGTGGCACGTGATCGGGATGTTTGCACCAGGATTTTTCACGGGCCACCTCATCAAGCGCTTTGGCACCTTACCCATCATGGGAGTGGGCGTGGTACTCAACGCCGCCTGCATCGCCGTGGCCTTGTCGGGTGTGGATTTGCACCAGTTTTTGATTGCCCTGTTTTTGCTGGGCGTGGGCTGGAATTTCTTGTTCACGGGCAGCACCACACTCTCGTTGCAGACCTACTCACCCGAAGAAAAAGACCGGGCGCAAGGCGCACTGAACTTCTTTGTGTTCGCCACCCTGGCGCTGACGTCGTTTGCCTCCGGCGTACTGGTCACCACACGCGGCTGGGAGTTGCTCAACCTGGGCTCCATGGTGCCAGTGGCGCTGACCGGTGCCGCACTGGTCTGGCTGTGGATGCAGCAGCGTCGGGCAGCAGTCGTGGTCGCCTGAAACCCGGCTGACTTAACGCGAGCGCCCGATGGCGGGGAGCGGCAACGCCGTCTTGTAGCGGACCTGCTTGAGCGCGAAACTGGAACGGATCTTGTCGATACCGGGAATGTGTGTGAGTTGCTCAACGATGAACTTCTCCAAAGCCGGTATGTCACTGATCGCCACGCGGATCAGGTAGTCGCTGTCACCACTCATCAAGTAGCACTCCATGACCTCGTCATGTTCGGCAATACGCCGCTCGAACTCGGCCAGGGCCGCCTTGCCCTGGCTCTTGAGACTGATGGAAATGAACACATTGAGACCCAAGCCCAATGAGGCGGCGTCAATCAGCGCCACGTAACGCTCAATCACACCCTGTGCCTGCAGAGCCTTGACACGCGCCAGACAAGGCGAGGGTGACAGATGGACCTGCCGGGCGAGCTCAACGTTACTTAGCCCCCCGTCATGCTGCAGAGCATCAATGATTCGGTAATCCACCAAGTCAAGCATATAAGTTTTTGAATTAAATTATTTGAAGCATATTGTGCTTTAAACAAGGGTTCAAGCTGCCAAATATCAGCAGCCTGTGCTGGTGAATTTTGCTTAAAGTTTGTCTCATGACTTTGCCTCTTCAGATCCCCACCCACAACGAATCCTCCCTGCCCGCGCCGAGCGACGCTGCAGGCCCCATCGATATTGACCCACAGGAAACGGCCGAATGGCAGGCGAGCCTGACCGCGCTGCTGGCCGCACACGGCCCACAACGTGCACGTTTTCTGCTCCAGACCCTGGCTCGACAGGCACGGACATTGCGTGTCGGTTGGGTGCCTGACTTCTCCACTCCCTATGTCAACACCATTGCGGTGGATGAGCAGCCCTCCTTTGGAGGGGACCTGGCCATTGAAGAGCGGCTGGCCTCCCTGATGCGCTGGAACGCCCTGGCCATGGTGGCGCGAGCCAACCAGGCCTACGGTGACCTCGGCGGGCACATTGCCAGCTACGCCAGCGCGGCCGATCTGTTTGAGGTCGGCTTCAACCACTTCTTTCATGCGCGCGATCAACGGCCTGGCGCAACGCACAAAGGCGACCTGGTTTTTTTCCAACCCCACAGTGCGCCCGGCGTGTATGCGCGCGCCTACCTGGAAGGCCGCCTGAGCGAAGAGGACCTGAGCTACTACCGCCAGGAGCTCACCAGCCCGGCCGCGCTCACGGGCAGCGGCGCCCGCGGGCTGTGCAGCTACCCGCACCCCTACCTGATGCCCGATTTCTGGCAGTTTCCCACCGGCTCCATGGGCATTGGCCCCATCAGCTCCATCTATCACGCTCGTTTCATGCGCTACCTGAGCCACCGGCAACTACTGGACTGCTCGGCCCGCAAGGTATGGGGCGTGTTTGGGGACGGCGAAATGGACGAGCCCGAGAGCATGAGCGCGCTCACCCTGGCCGCGCGCGAGGGCCTGGACAACCTCGTTTGGGTCGTCAACTGCAACCTGCAACGCCTGGACGGGCCGGTGCGCGGCAACGGTCGCATCATTGATGAGCTGGAAAAGCTGTTTGCAGGCGCTGGCTGGAACGTCATCAAACTGATCTGGGGCAGCGACTGGGACGGTCTGTTCGCCCGGGACACCTCCGGCGCGCTTGCCAAGGCTTTCTCGCACACCGTGGATGGCCAGATGCAAACCTTCGCCACCAAGGATGGCCGCTACAACCGCGAAACATTCTTCGGCCAAAACGAAGCCCTGGCCCAGCTAGCCCAAGGCATGACCGACGACCAGATAGACCACCTCAAACGCGGGGGTCATGATCTGGTGAAAATTCACGCCGCCTACGCCGCCGCCACCGCCCACCAAGGCCAGCCCACCGTGATTCTGGCCCACACCAAAAAAGGCTATGGCATGGGCAAAGCGGGCCAGGGCAAGATGACCACCCACAGCCAGAAAAAACTCGACGACAAGGAACTGATCGAGTTCAGAAACCGCTTTAACCTGCCCCTGACTGACGAACAGGCCACCTCACTGGCCTTTTACAAACCCCCAGCCGACAGCCCTGAAATGGTGTACCTGCACGCGCACCGTCAGGTACTGGGTGGTTACCTCCCTCGACGCGACACGGCGTGTGCCACCGTGCCCGTACCTGAACTAGCCCAATATGCAACCTTTGCACTGCAGCCGGACGGCAAGGAAATGAGCACCACCATGGCCTTTGTGCGCATGCTGGGTGGCTTGCTGAAAGACACCGTGCTGGGCCCGCGCATCGTGCCGATCGTGGCCGACGAAGCGCGGACCTTTGGCATGGCCAATCTGTTCAAGCAGGTGGGCATTTACTCCAGCGTGGGGCAACGCTACGCGCCTGAAGACATTGGCTCCGTGCTGAGTTACCGGGAAGCCATGGACGGCCAGATTCTGGAAGAGGGCATCAGCGAGGCCGGGGCCATTGCCAGCTGGACAGCCGCGGCCACCAGCTACAGCGTGCACGGTCTGGCCATGCTGCCCTTCTACATCTACTACTCGATGTTTGGCTTTCAGCGGGTGGGCGACCAAATCTGGGCTGCCGCCGACCAGCGCACGCGGGGCTTCCTGTTGGGCGCCACGTCGGGACGCACCACACTCGGCGGTGAGGGGCTGCAGCACCAGGATGGCAGCAGCCACCTGATTGCGGCCACCATTCCCAATTGCAAGGCCTACGACCCGGCCTTCTCCGGTGAACTGGCCGTCATCATGGGCCAGGGCATGCGCGAAATGCTGGTGGAACAGAAAGACGTGTTCTATTACCTGACCCTGATGAACGAAAACTACGCGCAACCCAATTTGCCTCCCGAGGTCCATGCGCAGGTGATTTCCGGATGCTATCAATTTAAAACATATACACCCAATGAAACCGCCGGCCAGAGCACAAAATCATCAAAATATGTCACTCTGATGGGTTCCGGCGCGATCCTGACCGAGGTGATCAAGGCGGCGCAGGCTCTGGCGGCCCGCGGCGTCGGGGCGCATGTCATCAGTGTGACGAGCTGGAGCGAATTGGCGCGCGAGGCTCACGCCGTCTTGACGGGGCCTGCAGGCGCAGGCCAGTCCAATCCAACCGATCCGGCAACCCCCTTCATCACCGCGCAACTGGCCCATACAGCCGGCCCGATTGTGGCCGCCACTGACTACGTACGCGCCGTGCCGGAGAGTATTCGCGCCTACCTTCCGCCTGGGCGCACCTACCAGACGCTGGGTACCGATGGCTTTGGCCGCAGCGACACCCGGTCCGCTCTGCGACGTCATTTTTCAGTCGATGCCGCTAGCATCGAACAGGCTGCCTGGCGCTCGCTTCAGGAGAAGGCGTGATCACGTCAGTGCCAGGTCT
>JBIIVW010000168.1:0-7313 GCA_044339205.1 Rhodoferax sp.
GTGTTCTGGATCAAGGACGCGGTGGGCCAGCCCGAGCGCCTCTACGCCGTGGCCGAAAAAGCCCTGAGCATTGCCGACGACTTTGCCCACTTCGGCACCGCCATTGATGCCCTGCGCAAGCGGCTGCGCAAGAGTGGCGTCGCACTGCATGACACGTTCCCCCCCTACGGGGCGCTGTTTCGGCGTCACTTTGGTATTGAGGGCGAACAGGCGCTGGAGCTGTTTCACCAGACCGTGTCGATGAAGTCGGTGGGTAATTTGACCGATTTTGTGCGCCACCACATGCTGGAGCCGTTTGACGTGGCGCCTCGCATTGCCGCGCTGATCGGGCATTTTGACGACCTGAACCGCGCGCACGAGTCGGTGCTCAAGGCCAAACAACAGGTAGAGTTGCTGACGCCCCTGGTGGCCGATTGCGACCGCCACTCAAGCCTGGTGACGGCCACCGAGGCCTTGCGCACCAGCCGCGACGCGCTCAAACCGCACTTTGCCGCCCTCAAGCTCGACCTGTTGTCCACCCGCATGGGCACGCTCACCGAGGACTTGGCGCGCGACACCGCCAAGGTCAAAAAACTCGAAGAACAACGCACGGCGCAGCGCGCCCAGGAGCGTGCGCTGCGCCTGAACATGGCCGAGAGCGGTGGCGACCGCATCGAGCGCATTGGTGCCGAAATAGGGCGCCTGCAGCTGGAGGTAGACCGGCGCAAAAGCAACGCCAACCGCTATGACGAGCTGCGCCGGGAACTCGGGCTGTTGCAAGTGGCCAGCGTGGAAGACCTGCTGGCCCAGCAGCAAACCTGCCAGCAGCTGCAAGACCAGGCCACCACCCGCGCCGACGACCTGCAAAACGCCTTGACGGAGGCCAACGTGGCCTTTGCCCAAGGCCGCACCGAGCACGATGAGCTGCTGCGCGAGATCACCAGCCTGAAGGGTCGGCGCAGCAACATCGACGCGCAGCAAATCAATCTGCGCAGCGACCTGTGCGCTGCGCTGGGCCTGCGTGAAGACAGCATGCCCTTTGTAGGTGAACTGCTGGAAGTGCGCGATGACCAGCGCGACTGGGAGGGTGCCATCGAGCGCCTGCTGCACAACTTTGGCCTGTCCTTGCTGGTGCCCGATGCGCACTACGCCCAGGTGGCCGACTGGGTGGACCTGACTCGGCTCAAGGGGCGGCTGGTGTACTTTCGGGTGCGCCCGGGCGTGCGCGCCGAGCAGCCCAGCCTGCATGCCGACTCCTTGGTGCGCAAGATGGTGGTCAAGCCTGATTCGCCGTTTTATGCCTGGCTGGACCGCGAGATCAGCCACCGTTTTGACGTGGCCTGCTGCGCCACGCAAGAGCAGTTTCGGCGCGAAACCCGCGCCATGACCCGCGCAGGCCAAATCAAGGCCGCCGGCGAGCGCCACGAAAAAGACGACCGCCACCGGCTGGACGACCGCAGCCGCTACGTGCTGGGCTGGAGCAACGCCGCCAAACTGGCCGCGCTGGACAGCAAACGCCGGGTGCTGGAGGCGCGCCTGGCCCAAATCGGCAAGGAACTCAGTGAACTGGACCGGGAACACAAACTACTGAAGCAGCGCCTGAATTCACTCGCCAAATTGGTGGAGTACCAGGACTACCGCGAGCTGGACTGGCGTCTGGTGGCCCTGGAGGTGACCCGCCTGCAAGATGAGCGCGCCCAGCTCAATGCCGCGTCCGACGTGCTGCAGGCCCTGACAGCCCAGTTAGTCGCGTTGGACAGTGAGATGCTGGGCACCGAGAAGCAGCTGACCGAGCAACGCGACCGGCGCGCCAAAACCGAACAAAAAATCAGCGACGCCCAAGCGCTGCGTAGCCAAGCTGGGGAGCTCTTGGGTGAACCCCTGTCCAAAAGTACTGTGGTGCATTTGCTGGCCCTGCAAAAAGAAGCCTTGGGCAGCCATATCCTCACCATCGAGTCGTGTGACAACCGCGAGCGCGACATGCGCGACTGGTTGCAAAAAGCAATCGATGCCGATGAGCGCCTGCAAAAGCGGCTGGTCGAGAAAATCATCGACGCCATGCGCAGTTTCAGTACCCGCTATCCGTTGGAGACACAAGAAGTGGACGTGTCCGTAGCCGCCGCCGGTGAGTACCGCACGCTGCTGGGCAAGTTGTCAAGCGACGACTTACCGCGTTTTGAAGCCCGCTTCAAGGAGCTGCTAAACCAGAACACCATCCGGGAGGTGGCGCAGTTCAGCTCGCAGCTGGCCCGCGAGCGCGAGACCATCAAGGAGCGCATTGCGCTAATAAATAAGTCGCTAACGCAAATTGACTACAACCCCGGCCGTTTCATTGTGTTGGAAGCCCAAATGGCGCTTGACCCCGAGGTGCGTGATTTTCAGAGCGAGTTGCGCAACTGCCTGGAGGGGTCGGTGTCGGGTGCGATGGATGCGGATGATGGTCAGTATTCCGAGGTCAAGTTTTTGCAGGTCAAGCAAATCATTGAACGCCTGCGCGGGCGCGCAGGGCAGGGCGAGCAAGACCGGCGCTGGACGCACAAAGTGACCGATGTGCGCAACTGGTTTGTGTTTGCCGGCAGCGAACGCTGGCGCGAAGACGGCCGGGAGCATGAGCATTACTCGGACTCGGGTGGCAAGTCGGGCGGCCAAAAGGAGAAGCTGGCTTACACCATTCTGGCGGCCAGCCTGGCGTACCAGTTTGGCCTGATCATGGGCGAAACACGCTCACGCAGCTTCCGGTTTGTGGTGATTGACGAGGCCTTTGGCCGGGGCTCTGACGAGTCGGCGCAATACGGGCTCAAACTGTTCGAGCAGCTTAACCTGCAACTGCTGATCGTCACCCCGTTGCAAAAAATCCACATTATTGAGCCCTATGTGGCCAGCGTGGGGTTTGTGGTGAACGAAGAGGGGCGGGACTCGAAACTGCGCAATTTGAGCATTGAGGATTACCGGGTGGAGCGGGACCGGCTTGAATTGCTTGTGCCAACCACTGGCGCCGCGCCATGACCTGGACCACCCCCACCGACCTGCGCACTCAAGTGCAAAAGCTGTGGGACAAGGGCGATTTGCTGCGTCCGCTGGTCTTGGGTGCGCCCCAAGCACCGCGTCGCTTGCGCTTCAATGGCCCGAGTTCTTCAGAACTGACGGAGCGTTTTGATGAGGTTAGGGTGTGGCTGGAGGCGCTGCGCAAGATGCCGCACCTGCGTATTGTGTGGCGTGAGTTCAATCACCGTGTGCTGGGCGCCAACGCGGTGCCCGATGAACTTTGGCTGGACACACCGGAGCAGGCGCTGGCCCTGATTGGCCAGCACAAGGCCGCCCACCGCTTGGCCGGGTTGCTCCAAAACACCCGCGCGTTTGACGTCGTCATTTTTGAGGCGATCGCCCCCTGGCTGGAAAAGCGGCCGCTAACCGCCTTGGCGCTGGCCGATGAGTGGCTGCGTTTGCTGCGCGTTCTGGCCTGGGTGCGAGCCCATCCCCGTCCCGGCATCTATTTGCGCCAGGTGGACCTGCCCGGGGTGGACAGCAAATTCATCGAGATGCACCGGGGCGTGTTGGCCGAGTTACTGGACCTTACCCTGCCCCCGGAGGCGATGTATACCAGCGCCACCGGTATCGCCGGGTTCGCCCGCCGTTATGGTTTCAAAGACAAGCCTTTGCGCATTCGCCTGCGCCTGCTCGACCCCACCTTGGCGCTGCTGCCCGGGGCAGGCGATGCGGACATCACCGTCACGCAAGCCGCGTTTGAGCAACTGGGCGTGGCCTTGCCGGCAGTGAACCGGGTGTTTATTACTGAAAACGAAGTCAACTTCCTGGCCTTTCCGCCAGTAGCCAACAGCCTGGTCATTTTTGGTGCGGGTTACGGCTTTGACATGCTGGCCCAAGCACAGTGGCTGCACCAGCGGCCCATTCATTACTGGGGTGACATCGACACGCACGGCTTTGCCATCCTGGACCAGTTGCGCGCCCATTTCCCCCACGTTCAATCCCTGCTGATGGACGAGGCCACCCTGATGGCGCACGCCGACCATTGGGGCGACGAGCCGCAGCCGGTGCTGCGCGATTTGCCCCGGCTCACAGCGCAGGAGGGCGAGGTCTACAACTTGCTGCGCGACAACCAACTTCGCCCTAACTTGCGTCTGGAGCAGGAGCGCATTGGATTTGGCTGGGTACAGGGGGCGCTGGCTTTGCACAGGCTTGCCGCGTTGACTTTGAATGGCCTGGGAGGTTCTGAGCCGCAGTTGCAAGATGTACCGAGACGACGACCGCCATGAATGTGTACGACAACAGTGGTCCATCGCCCGTTTTAATTGCCGAAGGAAATTTGTGATGACTTCTAACACTCCCAGTTCCCCCTTGATCTTTGCGACTCGCGCCCAAGTCACCGCCGCCCTGGTGCGCGCGGCCGAACGTGCGCGCGTGCTCGCTGAGAAAACCGGCACCAAGCTGGTCGTGGTCGCGCCTGCACCCAAGGCAAATACCGGGCCCTTGAAGCCGCAATGAAAACAATTCAAGCGCAGCCTAGGAGTTAACCCATGACCGCCAAATGCATCATGGTGCTCGGCACCACCAGCGGCGCCGGCAAAAGCTGGCTGACCACCGCACTGTGCCGTCACTACGCTAGAGCAGGCCTCAAGGTCGCGCCCTTCAAGGCGCAAAACATGAGCAACAACGCCCGTGTGGTGGCGTCCAGTAACGGCGAGGGTGAAATTGGCAGCGCCCAGTATTTTCAAGCGCTGGCCGCCCGTGCAGAGCCACAAGTGCGCATGAATCCGCTCTTACTCAAACCCGAGCGCGACACCCACAGCCAGGTGGTGCTGATGGGGCAGGTGAGTGACGAACTCACCGCCATGCCCTGGCGGGGGCGCAGCCTGCATGTCTGGCCGCACATTGCCAAAGCGCTGGACGAGCTGATGGCCGAGAACGATGTGGTGGTGATCGAGGGCGCGGGTTCGCCCGCCGAAATCAATTTATCAAGCAGCGACATCGTCAACATGCGCGTGGCGCTGCACGCCAACGCCGCCTGCCTGCTGGTGACCGACATTGACCGGGGCGGGGCGTTTGCCCATCTCTATGGAACCTGGGCGCTGCTGCCGGAGAACGAGCGCACGCTGATCAAGGGCTTTGTGTTGAACAAGTTCCGGGGTGACGCCAGCTTGCTGGCGCCTGCACCGCAGATGCTGGAGCACCTGACCGGCATCCCGACGGTGGCGACTCTGCCAATGTGGTGGCATCACGGCCTGCCCGAAGAAGACGGCGTGTTTGACGACAAAACCACGGCACGTGGTGCGGTCACCCTCACGGTGGCGGTGATTGCCTACCCGCGCATCAGCAACCTTGATGAGTTTCAGCCGCTCAAGAATATCCCCGGCGTGCGACTGCAGTGGGTGCGCTCCCCCGCAGAGTTGGCTACTCTGAGCGCCTCTGACTGGATCATTCTGCCCGGCTCGAAACACACCAGTGACGACCTGGCCTGGCTGCGCCATCAGGGGTTGGACGCAGCGGTGGCTGCACACGCACGCCGAGGCGGTGCCGTGCTGGGGGTGTGCGGCGGGCTGCAGATGCTGGGGGAGGCGCTAATTGACCCCCACGGCATTGACGGCAATGCGCCTGGTTTGGGGTTGCTGCCCCTGGTCACGGTGTTTGATGCGGATAAAACCGTGCGTCACACGCAAGTCCGGTTCGATGCCGGAATGACCGTGCCAGAGCCTGACCCCACCCTGGACATGGTGCATGCCGAAGCACTGATCAGCCACCCGTGGGCGGCATTGGCGGGCGTGCAGGTGGCAGGCTACGAGATTCACCACGGCCAAACGCAGCAGCATGCGGCCATGGCCCGCGCGGGGGACCTGGCTCGCGAGGTTCTGCCCGGCGGCCTGGGCTGGCAAAACCGCAACGGCAATGTTCTGGGCTTGTATCTGCACGGACTGTTTGAAGACCCCGCTGCACTGCAAGCGCTGTTTTCGGCCCATCTCACGGGACCGGTACCTACGCTGGACGCCGTGTTTGATGGGCTGGCCGACTTTATCGAACAACACTTTGAGCCAGGTGTCCTGTCGGCCCTGATTGCCTGAATATCTTGTAACTCTTGTAGATTGACACCCCGCCATGCAGACCACCTTACCCGTCCTCACCGACATTCGCACCGCCGCCCACACGCAGGCACTGCAACTCAAGATCGACTGCAAGACAAAACCACTGGGGTCACTGGGTCGTCTGGAGGCGCTCGCCCTTCAACTGGGTGAAATTTTGGGGTCAGCATCCCCTGCGCTGGAGCAGCCACAAATGGTGGTGTTCGCCGGGGATCACGGCCTGACCGCGCGCGGCATCTCGGCTTTTCCGAGTGACGTAAGCTGGCAGATGGTCGAGAATTTTTTGGCAGGGGGCGCTGCGGTGAGTGTGCTGGCCCGCCAAAACGGCATCGCCTTGACGGTGGTGGACTGCGGTGTGAACCATGATTTTTTGGCGGGCTTGAGCGCTGACACCCAGCGGGCAGGCTTGCTGGTGCGCAAGGTGGCCGGAGGCGATCAGGGCACGGCCGATTCATCCACGCAGCCCGCCATGACGGCTGCGCAATGCCAGGCGGCGCTGCACAACGGCCGGGAGATCGTCAAAGCCCTGCCGGGCAACGCGCTCCTGCTGGGCGAGATGGGTATCGGCAATACCTCGGCAGCCTCATTGCTCCTGGCACGTCTGGCAGGACTGGACATTGAGGTCTGCACCGGCGCGGGCACCGGCCTGGATGCACCGTCTGTGCAGCGCAAGACTGCGGTGCTGCGTGAGGTGCTGGCCCGCCATCCGGACGCGAAGGCGCCGCTGGAGGCCTTGGCTGCGTTCGGCGGGTTCGAGATTGCCACGATGGTCGGCGCAGTGATGCAAGCTGCGCACGAGCGTCGGGTGGTGGTGGTGGATGGATTCATTGCCACCTCGGCCGTGCTGGTGGCGCATGCCTTGCAGCCGCTGGTATTGCAACGGTGCGTGTTTGCGCACCGCTCGGGCGAGCGGGGGCATGAATTCATGTTGCAGCACTTGGGAGCGCAGGCGCTGCTGGATTTGGGTTTGCGTTTGGGGGAGGGCTCGGGCGCTGCGCTGGCCTGGCCGCTGCTTCAATCGGCCTGCGCCATCCTGCGGGAGATGGCCAGTTTTGAGTCAGCCGGCGTGTCGAATAAGTCGCCAACCGGGGCGGCACTGGCCTGACCAAGCTGCTGCCGCCAGCCCGGGGCAAGTCAGGGCGGGCTGACTTCCAGCATGATTTCGTTGCGGCGAAACATGGGCAGCGTCCAGGGCGGGTCGTAACGTGCGAGGTGTGGGTTACCAATGCGCGTCATTTTTTT